>NZ_CP118953.1:977146-1302861 GCF_029024625.1 Staphylococcus chromogenes
AAGGTAAAGACATTAAAAAAGTAATAGCTGTTCCACAAAAATTAGTAAATATTGTAGCCAAATAATTAAGAAATGAGAAGGGATGGATAAAATGAAGGAAATTACAACGGATGAGTTAAAAACGTTACTATTACAAAATGAACCAGTGCATATCGTTGATGTTCGCGAAGATGAAGAAGTCTCTATGGGAATGATTCCAAACGCTAAGCATATCCCTATGAATGAAATTCCCGATCATTTAAAAGAATTCCATCAAAATCAAACTTATTATATTGTTTGTGCAGGTGGTGTACGTAGCGCTAAAGTTGTGGAATATTTAAATGATCATGATATCGAAGCGGTCAATGTCGAAGGCGGAATGCATGCCTTTGGTAATGAAGGACTTGACTATCCACGAATTTAAAGCTTTAAAAAGTAATGTGATTGGGACTTAGCGCCCGTTTAAAATTAAAAAGCCATCCAAATTTATCAGAGGGTAAATTTGGATGGCTATTTTGTTACAACTTAATTCAATAAAATTGAGTCGGTAAAGTTTATAACTTTAGGGTTGTGAATAAATATAGTTATTTTGATTGATTCCTAAGCCGAGACTTCTGAGGCATCTAAAAAGCGAGGCTTTATGGAACAATCTAATACATGAAATTAATTATGTCCCAGCTCCACATTTTTTAACCTTGATAAAATCCAGCAAAATAACCCGCAACATAACCTGTAACTAATGCGCTTGTAATATTATATCCGCCAGTATAACCATGAATATCTAATACTTCCCCACACAAAAAGAGGCCAGGTGTCAGTTTGGATTCCATCGTTGAAGGCGTAATTTCTTTAATTGAAACACCGCCTCCAGTCACAAAAGCTTTTTCAATAGGAAGTGTTCCGTTGACTGGAAAAGTAAAATTTTTAAATAAATGCACAAGTTGATGCAACTGTTGTGCTGTTAAATGGTGTGACGTTGTTTCGAAATCGATTTGGGCTTGTTCAATAATGAAGTTAAGATAACGCTCTTCAATCAGTCCGTGCAAACTATTTTTAATGATTTTATCTGGTTGTTTTTTTAATTGTTGGCGAATCTTATCTTTCAGTTGCTCCTCGTTCACGTCAGGAAAAACGTCTAAATGTATGAGTATTTCTTTTTGGTGTTGTTGTTTTTGCTCATAATAGACAAATTGACTGCAACGTAGTGCTGCGGGTCCACTGATGCCAAAGTGTGTAAACAACATATCCATTTGATGAGTGATGCGTTTTTTTCCGTTTTTCTTCAAAACAGATAATGCAACATTTTTTAAGCTCAGACCCTTAAGTGTTTGCTTTTTGATAAATGGTGAGGAAGAAGTTATCGGGACCTCTGTTGGAAAAAGGTCTGTAATAGTGTGCCCATATTGCTTAGCGAAGCGATACCCGTCCCCAGTTGATCCAGTTTGAGGGACACTCGTTCCTCCCGTCGCAATGATTAAACTATTGCCCACAAACTTTTTATGATTTTGAGTATACACTTCAAATTTTTGTTGATCATTTTTTTGAGTTTTTACCACAGCGGCTTCTTCGATAACTGTAACGTCATGTTGCTTTAATGTTCGGATAAGTGTATTCACCACATCTTCGGCTTTATTACTTACTGGAAACATGCGACCATGGTCTTCTTCTTTTAGAGCTACTCCCCGGGATTCAAAAAAGTCAATGATTGATTCATTATCAAAAATTGAAAAGGGGCTGTATAAAAATTTTCCATTTCCAGGAATGTGCTTAATAATTTCAGCATACGGAAGGCGATTAGTGACATTGCAGCGACCGCCTCCTGATATTTTTAATTTTCGACCAAGACCTTTTTTCTTTTCGAGAAGTAATACGCGTTGACCTTGTTCACTAGCAGAGATTGCAGCCATGAGTCCACTTGGCCCACCACCAATGACAATCGTTTGATAGCACATATAAATATTTCTCCTTCGTTTTGATATTACGATTTTAACATAATAGGAATACGTGTATAATAACCATATTGTGTTATAATTTAATTTTGAAATTAGTAGGTTAGGTAGGTTGAGCTATGAGTGAAAATAAAGAATTAGTCAGAGGGACCTTTCTTCTAACAATTAGTATTCTTATTACCAAAATTTTAGGGATTATCTATATTATCCCGTTCTATAAAATTATTGGGGGCGCCGACAATCTAGCGCCATTTAATTATGCTTATGGTCCTTATAACATTGCAATTGCTGTTGCAACAGCGGGTGTACCTTTAGCTGCCTCTAAGTACGTGGCTAAATATAATGCACTCGGCGCTTATCGCGTGAGTCAGAAACTATATAAATCTAGCTTTATCGTCATGAGTATCACAGGGATACTTGGATTTTTAGTTTTGTATTTTCTTTCACCAACAATTGCCTCCATTACGATTGCGAATAATTCGAATGATGCAGACGGGTGGACGGTAGATCAAATTACATCTATTATTCGCACAATCAGTTTTGTTGTTATTTTTATTCCGTTATTAGCCACTTGGAGAGGGGTCTTCCAGGGATACAAATCCATGGGGCCTACAGCACTCTCTGAAGTCACAGAACAAATTGCGAGAATTTTGTTCATATTAGTAGGGAGCTATATCGTGTTAAACGTGGTGAATGGCTCTGTACTCTTTGCAAATGGTATTGCAACATTTGGTGCTGCTATTGGTGCAATCGCAGGCTTATTAACGCTTTGGTGGTATTGGATTAAACGAAAACCACATATTCAAAAGATGGTCGAATCAGATATGACTGGGATAGACGTCCCTTATAGTAAAATGTACAAAGAAATTATTTCTTACAGTATTCCTTTCGTCATTGTAAGTTTAAATTTCCCATTATTTATTATTGTTGACCAATTAACACACAATAACGCCTTGAGCTTAGTGGGAATTACACCACGATTACAAGACATGTTTTTTACGATGTTGAATATGACTACAAATAAAATTGTGATGATTCCTACATCACTCGCTGCAGGTTTTGCGATTAGTTTAATACCTTATATTACAAAAACATATGAGTCCGGGGATTATTTAGAAATGCATAAGCAAATACGGACATCACTAGGTGTACTCATGTTTATTACAGTACCGGCGAGTCTAGGAATCATGGCGCTTGCTATCCCATTATATACTGTTTTTTATGAGTTCAGTTTTGATGGTAGTCGCTTACTATTCTTTTACGCCCCAGCAGCTATTTTAATCTCGTTATTAAGTGTAACTGCGTCAATGTTACAGGGGATTGATAAACAAAAACTGACAGTATTTATCGTTTTCGGCTCGGTAATTATCAAATTTATTCTCAACACGCCGTTGATTATCCTTTTTCACACTGCAGGCGCCATTTTAAGTACAAGTATTGCATTGCTTTTCGCAATTTTATGTAACCTGATAGTTTTAAAAAAATATGCACGATTTAAATTTGAAGATACCATTTTTGATGTATGCCACATCTTCTTATATGGGTTCATCATGATGATTGTTGTTGAATTGACTTATTTTGTTCTACAATTCTTTATTTCACCATCTACTCAAATAGGTGCCCTTATCATTACAGTGATTTGTGTCATTGTGGGTGGTTTGGTTTATGGTGTATTAACAATGCGCACTAAATTGGCAGACAAATTTTTAGGCGACATCCCAAATAAACTCCGTCGCAAACTGGGGTTGAGATTTTTATAATGAGAATTGATAAGTATTTAGCTGATATGGGCGTCGGGTCTCGTTCAGAGATTAAAACATTACTCAAAAAAGGAGAAGTCACGCTCAATGATCATCGAGTAAAAGCAGCTAAAACACAAATTAATCCGTACGAAGATCGTATCACTGTGAACCAAAAAGTAATAGCCTATGAGCCTTTTGTGTATTTAATGTTAAACAAACCAAAAGGAGTCATCTCAGCCACAAAGGACGACCGACATTCTACACTTATAGATTTAATACATGATTATCAACACCTCGATTTATTTCCTGTAGGTAGATTAGATAAAGATACTGAAGGGTTAATTTTAATTACAAATAATGGAAAGTTTAATCATTTATTAATGAGCCCTCAACATCATGTGTCTAAAACCTATTATGTGGAAACAAAGCATGTTATTGAAGAAAACACGATAAATATTTTTAAAGAAGGCGTTCCCTTAAAAGAAGGAAAATTAAAACCTGCAAGTTTAGAAATAATAGAATCAAATTCAGCTGAAATCACCATTACTGAAGGGAAGTTTCATCAAATTAAACGGATGTTTCATTATGTTAATAATGAAGTCATTTATTTAAAAAGACTCAAGATTGCCGAATTAACTTTAGATGAAACATTGCCACCGGGTGGTTATCGAAAACTAACAGAAGATGACTTCCAACGACTTGGACTCACTAAAAAAGATATAGAATCAGAGTGACAAATAGATGAATATTTCAAAATAGCTATATATTTCCTTTCTTTGAAATGTTTCAGACATCTCTAAGTGGGTATTTATTGGTAAGAATTCAAAGAGGTGATATAAAATGGCTAAATCAGCAAATCTATTGAGAGCCATCATTGGTATTGGTGGCGCAGCATTAGCGGTTGTATTGTCAAACAAACAAAATCGCGATGTATTGAAACAAGAAATTGATAAATATAAACAAGATCCTGATACTTATAAGCAAAATGCACGAGAAAAAGTATCTAATGTGAGTGCATTAGCGACAGAAGAATTAAACAAAGTGAAAGCTGATCCCAAAGCTTACGTGAATGAAGCTAAACAAGATCCAAAAGCATTTTTAAACCAAAAGAAATCACAATTTACTCAAGGTAATGGTTCAGCGCACGAGCAAAGAGAAGCAGCATTTGATGATGAAGGTGGCGGCGATCCATCTAATAATCTACGTGTTGTTACTGAAGAAGAATTAAAAAACAATAAAAATGGTGGAACTAACGAGTAGTATTGAGTTCTACAGTTTAATACAAATTTCTCCCTCCAAAAGTATTTTGGAGGGGTTTTTAATAGGTAATAGTCCTATCTGTTTTTTCAGAAAAATAAAAAATATTTCAAGGGTTCTACTGTTGTTTGAGAACCAAATCATGTAAAATGGATTCATAATATACAAAAGGAAGATGATCAGCATGTGGAGAGAAAAAGTACGTGAATATGAAACGGAAATTGTTGAAGATTTAAAAGGATTACTTGCGATAAAATCAGTACGCGATGATGCAAAAGCCACTGATGAATTACCAGTAGGTCCTGGTCCAAAAGAAGCATTGGACTATATGTATGCTTTAGCCAAACGTGATGGATTTACGACATTTGACACAGATCATATTGCCGGACGTATCGAAGCTGGAAAAGGTGAAGAACTGTTTGGGATTTTAGGTCATGTAGACGTTGTTCCTGCAGGGGATGGTTGGGATACAGATCCTTTTGAGCCGGTGGTTACAGATGACCAAATTATTGCTCGGGGCACATTAGATGATAAAGGACCCACAATTGCAGCTTATTATGCTGTGAAAATTTTAAATGATATGAATGTGGATTGGAAAAAGCGTATACATATCATCATAGGAACGGATGAAGAATCAGACTGGTTATGTACAGATCGATACTTTCAAACTGAAGAGATGCCAACAATTGGTATTGCACCTGATGCAGAGTTTCCACTCATTCACGGAGAAAAGGGAATTACGACATTTGATATTATTCAAAAAAACCGTGTGAATGATGACAATGAACCAGAAGTTGAATTATTATCATTAAAATCAGGTGAGCGATACAATATGGTGCCTGATTTGGCTGAAGCGGATGTACTAGTCAAAGAAAATGTAACTGATTGTATTCAACAGTTTGAAGCATTTTTAAATGAACATCAACTCAAAGGTCACCATGAAGTAGATAGTGGTATATTAAAATTAACAATTGAAGGCAAAGCTGTTCATGGAATGGATCCATCCATTGGCGTTAACGCAGGATTACATTTAATTCATTTCCTAAAAGATTTAAAACTGGATATCAATGCACAAAACTTCGTAAACCTTAGTGAGTCTTATTTATTTGAATCACATTTTGGTGAGAAAATGGGCATGAAATTCCATACTGAAGCAATGGGAAGTTTGACTACGAATTTCGGTATTATAAAATATGATAATAAAAATGGTGGACAGTTCGGAGTTAATTTAAGATATCCTGAAGGCTTTGATTTCGACAAAGCTATAGGTGATTTTACAGAGGAAGTGGGTAAACAAGGCTTTGACATTAAAATTGGTAAGGTTCAAAAGCCACATTTTGTTGATCCTGATGACCCATTTATTAAAAAATTACTGCAAGCATACCGTAATCAAACTGGGGATATGCGTGACTCTTATACTATAGGTGGCGGGACATATGCACGTAACCTAGAAAAAGGTGTTGCATTTGGCGCTATGTTTGAAGATTCCGAGGATTTAATGCATCAAAAAAATGAATACATTACGAAAAAGCAACTCTTTAATGCAACAAGTATTTATTTAGAAGCAATTCACTCGATTTGCGTGGAGGGATAATATGACAAAAGTATTGTTAAACGAATCATTTGTAGAAGAGAAAGACGCGAAAGTCGCATTTAATGACAGAGGATACAATTTTGGTGACGGTATTTACGAATATGTGCGCATATATGATAATAAGCTTTTTACAGCGAAAGAACATTTTGAACGATTATTAAGAAGTGCGAACGAAATAGGCTTAGAGCTTAACCATACCGTAGATTCTCTAACATCTTTAGTACGTGAACTCGCGCAAGTTAACCAGGTGACGAATGGTGGGATTTACATTCAGGTCACACGAGGGGCTGCACCTCGTGATCATGCATTTCCAACTCCTGCAGTTGAACCTGTATTGACAGGTTTTGTAACTTCATACGAAAGACCTTACAAAGAATTAGAAGAAGGTGTTTCTGTTGTGACAACTGAAGATATTCGTTGGTTACGTTGCGATATTAAAAGTTTAAATTTATTAGGAAATGTACTTGCCAAAGAATTTGCGACTAAGTACAATGCTGAAGAAGCCATTCAACACCGCGGCGATATTGTTACTGAAGGGGCTTCAAGTAACGTATATGCAATTAAAGACGGTGCTGTCTACACACATCCAGCAAACAATTATATTTTGAATGGCATTACACGAAAAGTCATCAAATGGGTTTGTGAAGATGAAAATATTCCATTCAAAGAAGAAACATTTACTGTAGATTTCTTAAAGGCCGCAGATGAAGTCATCATTTCTAGTACATCGGCAGAGGTGATGCCTGTTGTTAAAATCGATGGTGAATCTGTTGCAGAAGGTAAAGTAGGAGATTTGACACGAATTTTACAAAAAGGGTTCGAAAAATATATACAGTCACATTCAGCGTAATGTGTTAAAATGATATAAAATAATACGAAGCATTATGATGTTAAAAAATAGAAAAATGTGTCGTTTAGTGTCTCATTTTTGGTTGAAAATCGAACGGTTTAATTATAAAATCGTTTATGAGTGCTAATTTAGAAATTGAACGTATTCGTACGAAATAAATGATATTAATATGGCTCTTGAAATTATTTCTTTCTTGAGCCTTTTCTCTTTGAAAGTGAGGTGAACGTGTTGTGGAGCAGTTCTATCAATTAGGTTGGACGCTCGATTCAGCTGGTGGCGCATCAGGTGAAGCGTATATGGCAGAACAAGATGGTCAAAAATTGTTCTTAAAAAGAAACTCCAATCCTTTTATTGCGGCATTGTCTGCTGAAGGTATTGTGCCCAAGCTTGTTTGGACAAAGCGAATTGAAACAGGTGAAGTAGTTACGGCACAGCATTGGAAAAATGGTCGAGAACTAGAAGCTGATGAGATGAATCAACACCGAGTTGCTCACTTATTAAAAAAAATTCATCAATCACGTCCACTTCTAACCATGTTAAAACGAATGGAAATGGAACCTATCACGCCAGAGATTATGTTGAAAAAAATTAATGCGTCATTGTCCAGTAATGTTTTAACACATCACATTATTCGTCACGCATTAACTTATTTAGAATCCCATGTACCAGAATATGATCCTCGTTTTTATACGGTTGTACATGGTGATGTGAATCATAACAACTGGCTCCTTTCAGACAAAGATGAGCTTTTCTTGGTTGATTGGGAAGGTGCAATGATAGCGGATCCAGCAATAGATATCGGAATGCTACTTTACAACTACGTTCCTAAAAATGAGTGGTCTTCTTGGTTTGAAATATATGAAGTTAAAGAAACAATGAATCTAAAAAAACGAATGAAATGGTACACAGTGATTCAATCTATTGGTATGGTTCAATGGAATGAAGAACATAAGCGATTTAAAGACATGAATACATGGCTCAAATTTTTACATGCTGTGATGAAGAGTAATGTATTTATATAAGGAGACTATGAATCATGAGAATGAGAAACAAGCCTTGGGCTGAATCTTATCTAAGAGAACATGGGGATATTGTGGACTTAGACGGGGTACATCAACAACGTGTTTCGTCTTGGTTTGATAAAGAGCAACCTATTCACATTGAAATTGGTTCAGGTATGGGGAAATATATTACTTCCCTTGCGGCTCTAAACCCTAATATTAATTACGTGGCGATTGAACGTGATAAAAATGTTATGATTCGCGTATTGGATAAGGTCCTAGACCAAAAGTTAAAAAACATAAAATTGCTTTGTAATGATGCAGTCATACTTAATGAATACTTTGCTCCACACGAAGTCAGTCGTCTGTATCTGAATTTCTCGGATCCATGGCCTAAAACGAGACACGCTAAACGTCGCCTCACCAATCACCGTTTTTTAACTATTTATAAACAAATACTTCATCCTGAGGGTGAACTTCATTTTAAAACAGATAATCGAGGCCTATTTGCCTATAGCTTAGAAAGTATGTCTCAATTCGGAATGTACTTTACAAAAATAAATTTAAATCTCCATCAAGAAGATGAAGGAGATAATATCCCAACAGAGTATGAATTTAAATTTGCTGAAAAAGGCTCTAGGATTTATCGCATGGAAGCGAAGTTTCATCAGGATTTTACACACATGATGAACAAAGACTAATTTTACATAATAAAACGTGAGATATTGTAATCAAACACTAGGCTTTGATTCTTGTCTCACTTTTTTAATAAAAAGGGGCGGAAATTATGAAATTAGGCAATTTTGAAATTCAATCCTTAAATGGGGGGACGACCCAAATGGATGGTGGCGCGATATTTGGAGTTGTGCCTAAACCACTATGGGTTAAAAAGTATCCAGTAAATGATCAAAATCAAGTTCCACTCGTCACACACCCTTTATTGATTCAAACAGGTGATAAAAACATTTTAATTGATACTGGGATAGGTCAAGGTAAGCTTACAGATAAACAACTGAGAAATTATGGCGTAACGGAGGAAAGTCAAATCGCTAGGTCTTTGTCTCAACTTGGTTTAACAGTTGAAGATATTGATCTCGTTTTGATGACACATATGCATTTCGATCATGCTACAGGATTAACAGATGAAGAGGGTAGCGCTATATTTCCAAATGCTTGGCACTATATACAACAAGATGAGTGGCATGAATTTATAAGCCCTAATATAAGAAGTAAAGCTACGTATTGGCCTCAAAATAGAGGGACATATGAATCTAAAATGATTTTATTCGAACGAGATATCGAACCGTATCCCGGTATTAAAATGGTTCATACCGGTGGACATAGTTATGGCCATTGTATTATTGAAATTGAAAGTGAAAATGAAAAAGCCGTTCATATGGCAGATATTCTATCAACGAGCGCACACATCAACCCACTTTGGGTGACGGCCTATGACGACTATCCAATGCAATCGATTCGAGAAAAAGAACGTTTAACGCGGAAATACGCATCTGAAGGCCGTTGGATTTTGTTTTATCATGATGTCACAAATTTGGCAATTCAACTTACGGAAGATGGAAAGAAAATTCAAACTCAAATAAAAAGAGATGTAAATGGGGATAGCGATAAATAAGCGTGAGTGGAATTTAACAAGGGCTAAAATTAGGACTAAAAAAGGTGTCAGTTTTGTAACATTTTGTTTAAACATCTAAAATGTTGCAATCTAAACTGCCACCTTTTTTACTTTTCGGGATGAAGATTAACATTATTCATTATTAATCTCCCCGGTTATAGGACTACTTGTCTTCGATATCTAATATTTCGCCTGTTTTCGAATCGGCATAAAATGTATATTGATGAATGACATCATTTCGTTTCGTTGTGATGCCACCTTTGTAAGCTTTATAATCAACGCCATTTTTATGGTAAAACACGGGTTCATACAATATAAATGACCCTGTAACATTATGAAAATACTTTTTGACTTTTTCTAGAACTGTATTCGGGGGTTTAATTTTGTCATTTTCATTACGAATAACATAGAAATAACTCCCCGCCATTAATGTTCCAATTGCAAAAGGAATCATGAGGGGCCAATTTTTTTTCGTAAACATAGCTTTCGCCTCCTTAAAAGACTTAGCTACAGTTTATCATATTTTAAGTGGTATACTGTAATAAATGAGATAAATAAAAGGAGTGAATCAAGTGAACGATATCACTTTTAATCGGATTAAAACTTTAACTGAATTGCATGGTGCTCCTAATTTCGAGGCGCCAGTGCGTCACTTTTTAAAAGAACAGATGTCGCCTTACGTAGACGCGTTTGTCTACGATCGTATGGGTGGTATTTATGGTGTGAAAAAAAGTAAAAAAGCAAATGCACCTCGAGTCATGATAGCTGCGCATATGGATGAAATTGGATTTATGGTTACAGAGGTTACGCAAGAAGGATTCATCAAATTTACCGCGCTTGGTGGTGTAGCGAATGATATTTGGCAAGGGCAACGATTAAAAATTCGTACCTCTACAGATGAAGAAATTATAGGGGTGGTTGCTAATATTCCTAAGCATTTTCGAACAGGCCAAGAAGGCGCACCTAAAATAGAAGATTTATTGTTAGATATTGGTGCTGAAAATAAGCAAGAAGTATTTCAACGAGAGATAGCTATTGGTGATCCAATCGTTCCACATACAGAACTTATTCAATTGTCTGAACACCGTTTTGCAGGGAAAGCATGGGACAACCGCTACGGATGTGTTATTGCCTTAGAAATTTTAGAAGCGCTCAATGACATAGACCTAGAGGTGGATTTGTATGTAGGTGCAAATGTTCAGGAAGAAGTAGGATTGAGAGGGGCAGAGGCCGCTACACATTTAATACAACCAGATTTAGCCTTTGTGGTTGATTGCTCTCCAGCCAATGATATGAAGGGGCAATCAGGTCTCTCTGGTCAATTAGGGCAAGGCGCATTGTTACGAATTAAAGATGGGACAATGCTATTAAAACCGAACTTTAAAGCCTTTTTAATGGATTTGGCCACTCAACATCATATAAAATATCAATATTATATCTCACCAGGTGGAACAGATGGTGGGGTCATCCATAAGTCATTAACGGGGGTTCCAACCGCTGTTATAGGTGTTTGTGCAAGATATATTCACAGCACAGACGCTGTATTTGATATCCGAGACTATCATCAAGCGAAACAATGGTTATTACATGCGATTCGTAGCCTAAATGAAAAACAAATTCAACAATTACAATACGAACAATAAAGGAGGATTTATAATGAAATCCATTCAAAATGTAGAGGAGTATCAAAATTTAACTCAATCCAAATCAGTTTTTATGTTTACCGCAGGATGGTGTCCTGATTGTCGTTTTATTGAACCTGATTTACTAAAGTTGGAAGAAAAATATCCTAATTTTAATTTTGCATCTGTTGACCGTGATGCTTTTATGGATTTAGCAATTGATGAAGGGGTCATGGGCATTCCAAGTTTTATTGTGTATGATGGTGGTGAACGTGTGGGAGACTACATCGGCAAAGAAAGAAAATCAATTGAACAAATCGATCAATTTCTAGCACAATTTTAATGATATTTTCACCTTTAGGACATGGTTTTTCTCTAGTCCTAGAGGTGTTTTTATTGTAAACTAATGTAAGGCATGTATTTAGGAGTGAAAATATGAATGTCTTTAAAATGAGAGATACATTGAAATCACGTTTAACACATTTAGAAGTACAATATCAATTTAATCGTGACCAAGAATCATTACGAATTTATCGAACAGACAATCAAAAAGGAGTCACAGTAAAGCTGTCTCCCATTGTAGCTAAATACAATAAAGGGCAAAAAAATATCATTGATGAAATTGTTTACTATGTTGAAGAAACAATTCATCAAATGCAAGATGAAGCCCATAAGATTTTAAATGAAAAACGTATTATGCCTGTCATTCGTGCAACAAGTTTCCCAACTCAAACTAAAGAGGGAAACGATTTTGTTACAGAAAAACATACAGCTGAGACAAGAATTTATTATGCACTAGACTTAGGAAAGTCTTATCGTTTGATTGATGAGTCTTTATTAAAAGATTTAAATTTAACAGAGCAACAAATCAAAGAAATGGCTTTATTTAATGTGCGAAAATTAGATAACCCATATAAAACTGATGAAGTTAAAGGTAATATTTTTTATTTTATTAATACTAATGATGGTTATGATGCAAGTCGAGTATTAAATGCCTCATTACTCAGTTCATTTGAAGATAAAATTGAGGGTGAAATGCTAATTGCACTCCCTCACCAAGATGTGTTGATTATTGCGGATATTAGAAATAAAACAGGTTATGACATTATGGCACATATGACTATGGAGTTTTTTACAAATGGGTTAGTGCCAATTACCTCATTGTCATTAGGCTATGAAAAAGGACGTTTTGAACCTATTTTTATATTAGGTAAAAATAACAAATCTAAATTAAATGCATCTCCAAATGTGGTTCAACATTTAGGTGCCTCTAAAGATAACAAAAATAAGGAGTAGATGTACGAATGAATTTATTTTATAATCCGACTGGTGTAGGCAATGTCGCATTCCTACAAATTGAAACAGTTGATGGACCGTTTGAATATGAACAATTTGGTGATATTATTGCCATTAAAAAAGATTCACAAATTGTAGGGTTTAATATATTCAACGCAAAAGAACATTTAAATTTAGAAGGACAAGGTCATATTAAGTTTAAAGAGGAGCATGCCACTGCAATTCAAAAATTAATCGATGACTCTAATTTGGATTATAAACTTGATGCTGATTTTTCACCAAAATTCGTTGTAGGATACGTCCAACAAAAAGAAAAACATCCAGATGCAGATAAATTGAGTGTTTGTCAAATTGATGTTGGAGATGAAACATTACAAATTGTTTGTGGCGCACCTAACATTGAACAAGGGCAAAAAGTGGTCGTTGCCAAAGTTGGAGCAGTGATGCCTAGTGGCATGTTAATTAAAGATGCAGAATTAAGGGGTGTCGCTTCTAGTGGTATGGTGTGTTCAATGAAAGAGTTGAATTTGCCAAATGCGCCACAAGAAAAAGGAATTATGGTATTGGATGACCATTATACTGTTGGACAATCATTTTTTAATGAATAAAGGAGGGCGTATTTATGAGCTGGTTTGATAAATTATTTGGTGAAGACGAGCCATCAGACCAAACATCTTTTAATAAAAAACGCTCGACAGTTAGAAAATCTGAAAATCGTAGTTTAATTCCACAGTCGAATGATATCTATCAACGGCCGAAAGGGAAATTTAGATTTCCGATTGCGATGGATGGGCAATCTGATTTTTTTCAACAAACAGAAAGGTCCGAGCAAAAACAACATAGACATGCGACCCGACCACATTCCGGTTTACAAGTAGATCGTAAAACACGACGTCATCGAGGTCAACGTTCAAATAGTACACCTTATTCTTCACAGCAAGAACGAGAGGTAAAAGAGAAAAATACTACAAATTATCAAAGAAATAAAGCGATGCGTACTTCTTTATCACATCAAGATCATACGAGACGTCGTGAAACAAACTCAAACGTACATAATTCTTATAAAAATAAGTATCAATCACAAGAATCTGGCTATCATCATTCACAGAATGCAACATCCCCTCATAGTAAGACATTTTTACATCAGGAGTTTAAGGCGAGTGAAGTGCCTTCAGCAATTTTTGGGACGCAAGAACGCAAGACCATACAAAACAGTGGTTTAAGTCAACCCCCAGGTGCACGCTCAAAACAAGCGCAACAGCCGTCTAATAATAGAACATCTTCACAAGTCAAAATACCATCGCATTCTAAACGTGATAACACGGTTAATATTGAAAACATTTATGCTTCACAGATTGTTGATGAAATTCGTAAAGAACGAGAAAAGAAAGTGCTTCAAAAGAAACGCTTTAAAGAAGCTTTACAACATAAAAAAACCTCACATCATACAGAGGAGCAATCTAGTATACAAAAAGCGATTGATGAAATGTACGCATCGCAAGCGCGCCATTTATTAGGTGATGATTATCATAGTGCTTATGAAGAAAAGGAACATGATGACTTAGTAGCAACTGCGCAGGATAAGGATTCTCATGCGAACCTTACTGAAAATCAAACGCCTCATGATGCGTCAATCGAATACGAAGAAATCGACTTAAATCAAATTGATGCATCATCACACATATCCGAGAAGGACATCAATGAGAATGAAGAGCACATAGCGCAAGAAGACAATCTAAGTGATGAGATAACATCAAATAACACTTCTCAAGCACCTGGCCAAGATTTGACTGTGAAAGCGATCAATAATGACAAGCCTCATCAACAATCAGAAGAATTATACGATTTTGATGAAAATGAGGATACAAATGATCAAAACGAGAACGAATTAATGGATAAACCTCAAAATCATAGTGAACCGCCTCAGTTAGCTCAACACGAGGTTGCACCAATGACAAGTCAAACAGAGACGCTTCAACCCGATTCATTACAACATAGTGATGATGTAGAGGAAGACACACAACGCCTTGATACACATTATGATGAACATGATGAAAGGGTTGCGGAGACATCTGCTACAGTCGATGTTCCTCAACTAACACCAACAGAAGCGGTTGAGGACAATGAAAAGGATATAAATCAAAGCTCTAAAAAAGATTTACAAGAACGATTTGACGATGAAGATATCTCTGAATCGAAGGAAGTCAAAATTTCTGAGCCACCTTTAAAACCGCACTTACACGAGACGGATAAAACAAATGAACATGAAGCGAAAAGATCTATTCGTAAAGGAAGTAAACCTTTTAATGTGGTGATGACACCTTCGGATAAAAAGAGAATGATGGAACGCCAAAAGACGTCTACAATCATGAATGAACAACAACGTACATCGCCATCTTCAACGCCCAATACACAAGTGACGAACGATAATACACATCAACCTAGGGAAACTACTTTTAAAACAGAGCAAAATAATCATCAAGAACAGCTTCCCTCATCAAAAGATGTAGCTGAAGATGCTGATTCAACTAAGAAAATACGACGCGGTCCTGTATTGCATCTACCAAGTATCGAATTGTTAGATCAACCAGAAGTCCAAGAAAGTGATAACGCATGGATAGAAGATAAAAAACAACAATTAAATGATGCTTTTTATTATTTTAATGTACCCGCAGAAGTTGTTAATGTTATCGAAGGTCCAAGCGTAACGAGATTCGAATTATCCGTTGAAAGAGGCGTTAAGGTCTCACGTATTACCGCATTACAAGATGATATTAAAATGGCTTTGGCAGCGAAAGATATTCGGATTGAGGCACCTATTCCTGGGACAAGTCTAGTTGGAATTGAAGTTCCAAATCAACATCCAACAAAAGTTAATTTGCGTTCGATTCTTGAAACAGAGGCGTTTAAAAATGCAGAATCTAAATTAACGGTCGCAATGGGGAATCGAATCAATAATGAACCATTATTAATGGATATTGCCAAAACACCACATGCGCTTATTGCAGGAGCTACAGGCTCAGGTAAATCAGTTTCTATAAATAGTATTTTATTATCCTTACTGTATCGCAATCATCCAGAGGAATTAAAATTATTATTAATCGACCCGAAAATGGTAGAACTCGCACCATATAACGATTTACCACATCTCGTGGCACCTGTCATTACAGATGTAAAGGCAGCAACTCAGAGTTTAAAATGGGCTGTAGAAGAAATGGAACGTCGATATAAGTTATTCGCACAAACTCATGTGAGAAATATCACGGCGTTCAATAAAAAAGTCAATTATGACCAACGTATGCCCAAAATTGTGATTGTGATTGATGAATTGGCTGATTTAATGATGATGGCACCTCAAGAAGTTGAGCAATCTATTGCAAGAATTGCGCAAAAGGCGAGAGCGTGTGGTATACATATGCTCGTTGCAACTCAAAGACCATCTGTCAACGTCATTACTGGTTTAATTAAAGCAAATATTCCAACAAGAATTGCATTTATGGTATCATCGAGTGTGGATTCTAGAACAATACTAGATAGCGGTGGTGCCGAAAGATTACTCGGATATGGTGATATGCTTTACCTTGGTGGTGGCATGAATAAACCAATTCGTGTACAAGGCACTTTTGTTTCAGATGAGGAAATTGATGAAGTTGTAGATTATATTAAATCACAAAGAGAACCTGAATATTTATTTCAAGAGAAAGAGCTCCTAAAGAAAACAGAAGAACCAGCAAAAGATGAATTATTCAATGAAGTTTGTGAATTTATGGTAAAAGAGAGACATATCTCTACCTCTCTTATTCAGAGACATTTTCAAATAGGCTATAATCGTGCAGCTAGAATTATTGATCAATTAGAACAATTGGGCTATGTTTCCGGCGCAAATGGTTCAAAACCTAGAGATGTCTATCTCACTGAGGCAGACTTACACGACTCATAAATAAAGAAAGGGGCATATCATCATGACCAAATACCATTTTGTCGGTATCAAAGGAGCAGGAATGAGTTCTCTTGCTCAAATTATTCATGATTTAGGATATGATGTTCAAGGTTCAGATATTGAACAATATGTATTTACTGAAATTGCATTGAAAAATAAAGGCATAAAAATCTTACCTTTTAGTGCAGATAATATTACTGAAGGGTTAACAGTCATCGTAGGAAATGCTTTTAAAGATACGCATGAAGAAGTTAAAAAAGCGAATGAATTAAACTTAAAAGTGATTCGTTATCATGATTTCTTAGGAGAAGTCATCAACCAATATACCTCTGTAGCGGTGACAGGGGCACACGGCAAAACATCAACAACGGGATTATTATCTCATGTAATGAACGGTGACAAAAAAACATCATTTTTAATCGGAGACGGTACAGGAATGGGGTTACCGCAAAGTGAATATTTTGCATTTGAAGCTTGCGAATATCGTCGCCATTTCTTAAGCTATGCTCCTGATTATGCAATTATTACAAATATTGATTTTGATCATCCAGATTATTTTGCCGATATAGATGATGTTGTCAATGCCTTCCAAGGCATGGCAAGTAATGTTAAGAAAGCCATTATCGCATGGGGAGACGACCCACATATTAAGGACATTAAAGTTGATGTTCCTGTTTATTATTATGGTTTTGATTCTTCAATGGATATTTATGCGGATAACATTGAAATCACGGATAAAGGTACTGCTTTTGATGTCTATATTAGAGGAGAGTTCTATGATCACTTTATTACTCCACAATATGGCAACCATAATATTCTAAATGCATTAGCGGTCCTTGCTATTGCTTATATGGAAAAATTAGATACGCAAAATATTAAAGATGCGCTCATTACTTTTGGTGGTGTTAAACGTCGCTTTAATGAGATTTTTACTAAAAATCAAGTATTAGTTGATGATTATGCACACCATCCAAGAGAAATAAGTGCTACAATTGAGACAGCTAGAAAAAAATATCCAAACAAAGAAGTTGTGGCGATTTTTCAACCCCACACATTCTCTAGAACAAAAGCATTTTTACAAGAATTTGCTGATGTACTTAATCAAGCAGATTCAGTATATCTATGTGATATTTTCGGTTCTATTCGAGAAAATACGGGTGAATTGACAATTAATGACCTTCTTGAACTTGTTGAGAATGGACGCTTAATTTCAGAATCATCCGTTGAAATGCTCGAAAAACATGATAATGCTGTTATACTATTTATGGGTGCTGGTGACATTCAGAAAGTATTAAAAGCTTATTTAGAAAAAATCGGCGTAGAACATAGTTTTTGATGTTTGAGCACTGGGAGTTTGGGTATCTATATAAAATAAATAGCATATTTTAAAAGTCAATAGGAGGCGTTTACGAATGGAATGGATTTTACCACTCGCAGGAATTATTGCTGCCATCGCATTCTTAATCTTATGTATTGGAATCGTTGTAGTGTTAGTTTCTGTAAAGAAAAACTTGGATCATGTTGCTAAAACACTTGATGGTGTGGAAGGACAAATTCAAGGTATTACACGCGAATCTACGGATTTACTTCATAAAGCTAATCGCTTAACTGAAGATATCCAAGATAAATCAAATCGTTTAAACTCTGTAGTTGATGCTGTTAAAGGCGTTGGCGAATCAGTTCAAACATTAAATGGTTCGGTTGATCGTGTAACGCACTCAATTACGAATAACATTTCACAAAATGAAGACAAGATTTCTCAAGTTGT
The DNA here is from genome assembly GCF_029024625.1 of Staphylococcus chromogenes. Taxonomy (NCBI): domain Bacteria; kingdom Bacillati; phylum Bacillota; class Bacilli; order Caryophanales; family Staphylococcaceae; genus Staphylococcus; species Staphylococcus chromogenes. Next base: position 995,778 of record NZ_CP118953.1, read on the forward strand.
TCAATGGTCAAATGTTGCGATGGAAATTGCTGATAAATGGCAAAACCGTCAAAGTCGTAGAAACAGTGCAACTTACAAAACGAATAATGTGTCATCTGATGCACATCGTGGTTCAAATTCAAATTCATCTATTTCTAACAAAGAGTTAGTAAATAATGAATATGAAAATAAAGATCTTCAAGATTTTAATACGAACCCAGAATCAGTTAACACAAAGTACACAACTTTAAATGATGCTGATTCTAATCGTCAATCTTCAACTCAACATACTTCAACTAATAAAGAATTAGTGAACAATGAGTATGAAAACAAAGACTTAGATGATTTCAACACAAATCCTGAATCAGTTAACACAAAATACACAACATTAAATAATGATTCAAATCGTAAGTAAGTCGACGGTTAGTTGAATAAGTCTTGATTACACGCACTTAAATGAGGTACATACTTTGTTTAAGTGCTTTTATTTTAAGGAGGCATAAAAATGGAAAAATACAATCGTGATTTGCATTCAAAAGGTTTAGAAAGTTATGAGGTTTCTCAATATGATCGAGAAGCACCTCAGCGTTTAGATTTAGTTTTTGGTTTTGTTGCAGGTGCTGTATTAGGGAGTTCATTAGGATTGTTATTAAAACCAACACTAGAAGCAAAATCTAAGAAAAAAGAGCAAGTGAAAACAAAAAAAGTGAATGACCAAAATTCAACATTACGTGATGAAGCTAAACGTAAAGCAGAAGCGTTAAAAGCACAAGCACAACGTGTACGAAAAGATTCTCAACGTGAACGTAGTGTATTAACTGATTCAGAAGACCCATCATCAAAAGAATTAGCTGCGCAACGACGTGCGATTCAAAGTGAAGTTGATAGCGACCGTTTAGAAGGACAAACATCAAAATCTGCACGTGAGGAAAATAACGGTCAAAATACAGCAGGTGTTGCAACAGCAGGGGTGACTGCTTCTGGATTAGCACAAGCTGCGAAAAATAGTGACCAACAAAAAGAAAATGAAACATCAATTTCATCTGATTCCAAAGATGATGCAATGGCGGCACAACAACGTGCAATTCGTGCAGAAGTAGATTCAGATCGCTTAGAAGGACAAACTGGACCTACTGCTACAGCACAAGCAGAAGGTAAAGATGAAAAACTAAGTCAAGAAAAATCAAATCAACAAAAGACCTCAGAAAACACTGCTTCATTAGGTGCTCAACGTCGTTTGCTTAACGGCAACAAAAAAGAATCAACTACGACTTCTGCTAACAAAGAAAATGATTTTAGTAAAAAAGATGCGAAATTTGAAAATGGCGTAGTGACACATGACTCAGATAAAGATTTTACACTTTCTGATCATAATGAAAAAGTGAAAGAAGAAGCTAAAAAAACTAACAGTAAAGTAGATAAGCATACTTTTAATAAGTAACTTTAAATAACAAAATTAGCGTAACGTTTTTACATCGAATGAATGAATAAGAACCTATCTTGTTCTTGTTCATTCATTTTTTTGTAGCTTTTTTAACCGATAGCAACTACGATACTATTAATGGTAATATAAATGAGAATTTTCAAAAAATTTAGCCTAATTTTAGAAGATGGGTTGAAATAATCATATATTCTTGTTAGAATACGAAATATCACTAGTTATTTTACCGCTTTAAAGCAAGTGAGAAAATTTAAGTTGGGGTGAATTTCATGACGAATCATTTAGAAACGTACAGAAAAGAAATCGAAGACATTAACGAACAGATTTTAACATTACTTTCCAAACGAGGTGAGCTCGCTAAAAAAATAGGCGAGGAAAAAAGAAAACAAAGTACAGTGATTTATGACCCTCAAAGAGAAAAAGAAATGTTAAATTCGTTAATTGATAAAAATCAAGGACCTTTCAATGACAATGTCATTAAACAGTTGTTTAAGGAAATTTTTAAAGCCTCAACTGATTTACAAAAGTCTGATAATGAAAAACATTTATACGTCTCTCGTAAACTTAAACCTGAAGATACAATTGTGACGTTTGAAAACGGCGGGAAAATTGGAGAGGGACTTAAATCTTTCGTATTTGGTCCGTGCTCAGTAGAATCCTACGAACAAGTTGAAGCAGTTGCTAAAAATTTAAAAGAAAAAGGTGAAAAATTTATTCGAGGTGGCGCTTTTAAACCAAGAACTTCACCATATGACTTCCAAGGATTAGGCGAAGAAGGCTTAAAGATTTTGAAGCAAATTAAAGATAAATACGACCTTAATGTTGTAAGTGAGATTGTCCACCCAAATGATTTTGCGATTGCAGACCAATATTTAGATGTATTCCAAATTGGCGCACGTAATATGCAAAACTTCGAATTACTAAAAGAAGCAGGGCGAACAAACAAACCTATTTTATTGAAACGTGGTTTATCAGCAACGATTGAAGAATTCACATATGCAGCAGAGTACATTGCCAGTCAAGGTAATCAAAATATTATTTTATGTGAACGCGGTATTCGCACATACGAAAAAGCGACACGAAATACATTAGATATTTCTGCGGTACCTATTTTAAAACAAGGCACACATCTTCCTGTTTTAGTTGATGTGACGCATAGTACAGGTCGTAAAGATATAATGTTACCTGCAGCTAAAGCAGCATTGGCGATTGGCGCAGATGGGGTGATGGCTGAAGTTCATCCTGATCCAGCAGTAGCTTTAAGTGATAGTGCACAACAAATGAATTTAGAAGAGTTTGATTCATTCTACAATGAAATCAAACCTCTTTCAGAAATGTACAATAACAAAACACTTAAATAAATACTTGTTTATTTTAAAAGGGGAGAATTCTTGAAATTTTCTCCTTTTATTATCGTTTAAATACATATAATTACTATTATTTCGTGACAAACCTATGACATGAAGATTTTTATATTTCTAATCTATCGATATTATGGTAAACTTTGAAAATGTGATGAAAACGGAATATAATAATAGAGTAAGCGTTTACAAGGAGGTAGAAATATGACAGTAACCATATATGATGTCGCTCGTGAAGCCCGTGTTTCAATGGCGACTGTATCACGTGTTGTAAATGGAAATCAAAATGTTAAACCTGAAACAAGGGAAAAAGTTAATGAAGTCATTAAACGATTAAATTATCGTCCAAATGCTGTTGCAAGAGGTTTAGCAAGTAAGAAAACAACTACAGTCGGTGTGATTATACCTGATATTTCTAATATTTATTATTCTCAACTTGCGAGAGGATTAGAAGATATTGCAACGATGTATAAATATCATACAATCATTTCGAATTCAGATGATGATCCTGAAAAAGAAAAAGAGATTTTTAACAATTTATTAAGTAAACAAGTGGATGGCATTATCTTTTTAGGTGGCACACTGACGACTGAAATTAAAGACCAAATTTCAAAAGCCTCTATACCCGTTGTTGTTTCAGGCACAAACGGAAAAGACGACGGTATTGCTTCAGTAAATATTGACTTTAAAAAAGCGAGCCAAGAAATCACTGAGCAATTAATTAAATCAGGTGCAAATAAGTTTGCGTTTGTAGGTGGAGGCTATTCTAAAAAAGCCCAAGACGATGCACTCGAAGGATTAAAACAACAATTATCTGAACATCAATTAGAAGTGGATAGTCATCTTTTATATGTAGGGAACGAAACATATAAAGATGGAATACGTGCGTTTGAAAAATTAAGTGCTTACCAACCAGACGCTGTGCTTTCAATCAGTGATGAACAAGCGATTGGGATTGTACACGGTGCGATGGATCACGGGCTAAATGTACCTGAAGATATTCAAGTTATCAGTTTTAATAATACACGTCTCGTTGAAATGGTACGCCCACAACTTTCAAGTGTAATACAACCGCTATATGATATTGGGGCTGTTGGCATGCGTTTATTAACGAAATATATGAATAATGAAGAAATCGAAGAACCCAATGTGATTTTACCTCATAAAATCAGATACCGCGGAACAACCAAAGTTTAATAATAAAACCCTTGTTTCTCAAAAGTCACTCAAAAAGCGTCAATCTTACACAGCTTTAAGAGTTCCTCCTTGAATCAAGGGTTTTTGTTATAGAATAAAGTCATATGAATAGGGTTTAAAACCAATTTTTAATCTTATTCGCCACACTTTGATTTTTATCAGTAATCTCTTGAGTTCTTGGAATATTTTGAAAATCAGGAAATGTCTCTTCCCAAGTTTCAGGAAGCGAAATCGAGCTATAATGTTGCCATTTGGTTAACCAAGATTCAGGTAAACGTCCAGTTAATGGGGGGTGATCGATAAGGCTTAAATAGACGTGACTCCAAGCGCGGGGCACTACTCGCCAAATATTGTAGCCACCACCACCAAGCATGAGGACTTTTCCGTTGGCATACTTTTTTGCAATGTCATGGACAACGTAGGGGATTTCATATAATGTATTTAAATCACAATGCATATGAGTAAGTGGATCCAAATAGTGAATATCAGAACCATTCACACTAACGATAAAATCAGGTTGAAAAGCAGCTGCAACAGTTTCAAGTGTCTGTTTAAATACGGACATGTAACTTTCGTGTTCCGTATAGGGTTCTAAAGGGACATTTATAGTATAGCCGAATCCTTGGTCATCACCTCGTTCAGTATAATGACCAGAACCAGGAAATAAAAATTTTCCAGTTTCATGTATAGAATAATTCATGACCTCATTTGAAGTGTAAAACCGCCATTGTACACCGTCACCATGATGGGCATCAGTATCCACATATAAGACACGTTGATGATATTTCTGATATAAATATTTTATATAAATTGCAGCGTCATTATACACACAAAAACCGTTTGCGCGTCCTTCTAATGCATGATGTAGACCGCCACCTAAGTGGCAACCATTTTGAAATTTTCCTTCCATTATCGCATCAATTAAATTTAATCCTCCTCCAACAATGGTCGCTGTGCTTGTATGGATTTTTGGGAATACATGTGTATCTTCATCGTCTAAACCATACTTGCTCTTTTCATCAGGCGTTAAAAGGTTACGTTCCCCACGTTTAATCGCTTGGATATAGTCATATTTATGAACAGTTGCAATTTCATCTACAGTGGCAATACGAGGTTTAATGATTTGATTGTGATGAAGTAAACCAGTAGCGTCCAGTAACTCTGTTGTTAATTTCAGACGCATTTGATTAAAGGGATGTTTATTATGGAAGCGATATTGCAAAAGTGCATCTGAATAGACATACCCAGTTTGAAAAGTATTTTCTCCCATTTGGATTCCCCCCATTAAAAAAAGAACCTGTTCATGTAGCGTAAGTCGTCAAATGTCCTCATTTGATCTACTGTAATATTTTTTCCAATACGTGCCATTAGGCTATTCGCAGGGTGGCTTGTGATTTCTGGATCATCGGTGGCAAATACTTCTAAGCCGCCGTTTGCCATCATGCGTTGCATTAATTTTTTATATTCAAAAACGTCGAGACCTGAATTTTTTAAATCCCAATGCCAGTAATATTCAGTTGTGATAATGATATAATTCTCTAATTCCGGACTTCGAGTACTCAACTTTAAAAGTTCACGACCTAATCCATAACTTCGATAAGGTAGACTGATTTCAATAGCGCCAAGTTCCAATAAATAGGGGAGGTTCCCATTAGACCATCTTTCCATAGGGTCTGGATAAAGATAGGTGACGTAGCCAATTATATGTTGATCTACTCGAATAATATAAATTCTCCCTTCATCCAAAGTGCTTATTTCTTGTATCGCTTCAAATTGTTCGATGGGTTCTCGAAATGCATTTAATCCTTCATCAAAGGTCATGGTTTCTAATTGTAATTTTGTCACTGGTCCCTCTAGGATAGTTGCTTTACCGTTGATCATTAAAGTTTCTTTTTCATATGTTTTAATGTGCTTCATGAGAGACTCCTTTCTAAACAAACTATTAATGATAGTATAGCCAAATCATATTGAATTTTCATCTATTATTCAGAATAAGTGAAATTTTTTGAAAACAATATCCTGATAAGCTATAATTCAAATGAAAGCGATTTCAAACAAGGGGGTAATCATCATGAAAGTTGAAGTATACAAAGGGGAAGAAGGAAACTTCAATTTAACAGAATATGAAAAAATCTATCAAAATTTTAAATGGGAAGATGTTGAAAAAGGATTTTCCTGGTCAAAAACTGGAAAAGTTAATATGGCCTATGAATGTATTGATCGTCATGTTGATGAAGGAAAAGGAGATAAAATTGCCTTAAATTATAAAGATGACGTGCGTAAAGAAAGTTATACATTTAATGAGCTGAAACAGAAATCTAATCAAGCAGCTAATGTTTTAAAAACAAAAGCTCATGTTCAAAAAGGGGATCGTGTATTTATTTTTATGCCACGTACGCCTGAACTCTATTTTGCATTTTTAGGTATATTAAAAATTGGAGCCATCGTGGGGCCGCTCTTTGAAGCGTTTATGGAAAAAGCAGTGAAAGATCGTTTGGAAAACAGTGATGCTAAGGTGATTATCACGACGAATAGTCTATTACCGAGAATTCCAAAAGATGATTTGCCGAATTTAGAAACGATTATCGTAGTGGATGAAAATGTCAGTGATGAATATGTAGATTTTAATACAGAGATGGAACATGCGAGTGATCAATTTGAAATAGAATGGTTAAATCAAGACGATGGTCTTATTCTTCATTATACTTCGGGATCTACTGGACAACCTAAAGGCGTATTGCACGTACAAAAAGCCATGTTAGTTCATTATATTTCAGGAAAATATGTGCTTGATTTACAAGAAGATGACGTTTATTGGTGTACAGCTGATCCAGGTTGGGTCACAGGGACTTCCTATGGGATTTTCGCTCCATGGTTAAATGGAGTAACCAATTGTATTGCAGGAGGTCGTTTTTCTCCAGAAGCTTGGTATAGTATGATTGAAGAATTCAAAGTGACGATATGGTATACTGCACCAACAGCTTTACGTATGCTTATGAGTGCTGGAGATGATTTAGTAGAAAAATATAATTTATCCTCAGTACGTAGTATCCTCTCGGTGGGTGAACCCCTTAACCCAGAGGTTATAAAATGGGCTAAAAAAGTGTATGATAAGCGTGTGTTAGATACTTGGTGGATGACTGAAACAGGTGGACATATGATTGTCAACTATCCATCCATGGATATTAAATTAGGTTCTATGGGCAAGCCATTACCAGGAATTGAAGCGGCGATTATTGATAATGAAGGAAATCCGTTACCGCCTAATCGCATGGGTAACCTTGCTATAAAAAAAGGGTGGCCGTCAATGATGTACAAAATATGGAAAAACCCCGAAAAATATCAGTCCTATTTTATTGGTGACTGGTATGTTTCAGGCGATTCTGCCTATCAAGATGAAGATGGATATTTTTGGTTCCAAGGTCGTGTCGATGATGTCATCATGACTGCGGGTGAACGTGTCGGTCCTTTCGAAGTGGAATCGAAATTAGTAGAGCATGAAGCGGTTGCAGAAGCAGGGGTTATTGGTAAGCCGGATCCTGTTCGTGGCGAAATCATTAAGGCATTTGTCGCATTAAGAAAAGGTTACGAACCGTCTGATGCATTAAAAGAGGACATACGAAAGTTTGTGAAAGAAGGTTTAGCTGCGCATGCAGCACCACGTGAAATCGAATTTAAAGATAAATTACCAAAAACACGTTCAGGTAAAATTATGAGACGTGTATTGAAGGCATGGGAACTTGATTTGCCTACAGGTGATTTAAGTACTATGGAAGATTAATCTCATTTCAATAGGTAAATAATTTTAAATTTACTATGAAATAAAAATATAGGTTTAATGCTTTGAAACTATTCAACATTTGATATGAAGAGTTGGAGACGTGGCATTCATCTGAAGAATGAGTGTCGCAATACCAACTCTTTTTATGATGTTATTGTTGGGTTCTTAAATGCAGGCTTGGAAAAAACTATAGAGCAATGATTTTACTGTTGTAATAAGCGGCTAGTCCCATAGGAAATGGCGTAAAAGAGTTAGCTATATATAGATAAATAAAAACCTGACTCTATTTATCGAATTTTATAAACGCTTTTATTCGACAAGTATGGATGAGTCCGTTATTATTAACTGTGGAAATAGTTTTTTTTAGAACTGTTTGTATGCGTTTACATAGCGCATGATTGTTAATGAAATTCATTTAAGGGGCTGAAAATTGTGAGTCATTTATCAGATTTAGAAATTGCAAATCAATCTACATTAAAACCGATTAGTGAGATTGCTCAAAAAGCAGGTATCTCAGAAGATGCGCTTGAGCAATACGGTCACTATAAAGCTAAAATTGATATTTCTAAAATTACAACAAAAGGTGAAAAAGGGAAAGTTGTACTTGTTACAGCAATGAGTCCAACTCCTGCAGGTGAAGGTAAATCTACAGTTACTGTAGGACTTTCAGATGCATTCAATAAAATTAATAAAAATGTTATGGTCGCTTTACGTGAACCCGCATTAGGACCAACATTTGGTATCAAAGGTGGCGCAACTGGAGGGGGTTACGCACAAGTTTTACCAATGGAAGATATTAACCTTCACTTCAATGGTGATTTTCATGCCATTACAACTGCAAACAATGCATTATCAGCATTTATCGACAACCATATTCATCAAGGCAACGAATTAGGTATCGATCAACGTCGTATTGAATGGAAACGTGTTTTAGATATGAACGACCGTGCATTACGTAATGTTGTTGTAGGTTTAGGCGGACCAACACAAGGTGTGCCACGTGAAGATGGCTTCAATATTACTGTAGCATCAGAAATTATGGCAATTTTATGTTTAAGCACAGGAATTATGGACTTAAAAGAAAACATCTCTAAAATTACAATCGGTTATACGCGTGATCGTCAACCGGTAACTGTTAAAGATTTAGGTGTTGAAGGCGCGTTAGCTATGATTTTAAAAGATGCGATCAAACCTAACCTAGTGCAAACTATTGAAGGCACACCAGCACTTGTACATGGCGGACCGTTTGCAAATATTGCACATGGTTGTAACTCTATTCTTGCAACAGAAACAGCACGTGATTTAGCAGATATCGTTGTAACTGAAGCAGGATTTGGTTCAGATTTAGGCGCAGAAAAATTTATCGACATTAAATCTCGTAAAGCAGGTTTTGAACCTGATGCTGTTGTGTTAGTTGCAACAATTCGTGCGCTTAAAATGCACGGTGGAGTAGCTAAAGATAACCTTAAAGAAGAAAATGTTGAAGCATTAAAATCCGGAATTAAAAACTTAGAACGCCATGTAACTAATATTAGAAAATTTGGTGTTGAACCGGTTATCGCCCTTAACGCATTTATCCATGATACAGATGCAGAAACACAATTTGTTCAAGAATGGGCAAAAGAAAACAATGTTCGTCTTTCATTAACAGAAGTTTGGGAAAAAGGCGGAGAAGGCGGCGTCGACTTAGCGAATAAAGTACTTGAAGTGATCGAACAGCCAAATGACTTTAAACGCCTTTATGACTTAGAATTACCATTAGAAGAAAAAATCGAAAAAATCGTTAAAGAAATCTATGGTGGCTCTAAAGTTACATTCTCAAGCAAAGCGCAAAAACAATTAAAACAATTCAAAGAATACGGATGGGATAATTACCCAGTATGTATGGCTAAAACGCAATATTCATTTACTGACGATGCAACTCAATTAGGTGCACCAGAAGGCTTCGAAATTACAATTCGCGAATTAGAAGCAAAAACAGGCGCAGGATTTATTGTTGCATTAACAGGAGCAATTATGACAATGCCTGGTCTTCCTAAAAAACCAGCGGCATTAAATATGGATGTTACTGAAGATGGACATGCTGTAGGTTTATTCTAATCTTAAGTTATCTTATTAGACTGGTGACAGGAATACTGTTTCACCAGTCTTTTTATGTATAGGTAGAAATTTAACTTTTTAAGAAGTATAAAAAAACAAACCCGCTTTTTATAAGTAGGTTTGTCTATTTCACAAAGGTCTATCGGATAAGGTTTTATATAAATCTTTCAGCTATTGGATATTTTAATGCAGCTTGATATTCTTTTTTTGTAATCATTTTTTCAATATACATCCGTTTTAAGACATATTTTTGACGACGTATAGAATCTGAAAGTGCTTGTTGGCTTTTAACCTCACCATAGGTGTTATAAGGCGTATAATAATATGGGCTTTGAACCAATCCTGCTAAATACGCTGATTCAGCCAAGTTGAGTAATTGTGGAGGTTTACCAAAAATACCATAGGACGCCGAGGTAATACCGGTAATATGATGTCCGTTCGTATCTCGACCAAATGACACACGATTAATATACGTATAAATAATTTCATCTTTACTCATTAGGTTTTCCAATCGCATTGCATACATAATTTCCTTAGCTTTACGGTTATATGTTTTTTGCTGAGATAACATTTGATTTTTAACGAGTTGTTGCGTAATCGTACTTCCCCCTGTTGGGTTCTCACGATTGAAAATATCTTGATACATTGCTCTGAAAATAGCTTTTGGTAAAATACCATGATGCGTATAAAACTGTGCATCTTCACTAGAAACAATGGCTTTTGTTACATATGGAGAGACCTCAGCGGGTCCGGCGATAAGAATCGGTGACTGTTCATTGTATAATGCAATGAGATTCACATTTTTGGATTTTATTGGAGGCATCTCAGGGAGGCGTGTAATTTCTCTAACAAGCGCATCATCATCAATTTCATTTGCATTCGAAACAATACTTGCAAAATAGCCTAACACAATGCCAATAAATAAAATTATAATCCAAATAAGAACAGTGATGGAAAAGATAAACAGATGTTTCATCTTTTTAAAGTACTGATCATAGCGATTCGTGTATTCTATCAATCGATGGGGATGTATCACGCCTCATTAGACCTCCTTTTTAACAATTATAGTATAGCATAATTTGGTTTTAGTCGTTTTAATCCTTCAAATGTGTATTATATTGACTTTTCAAGCACGACATTTTATAATATGAAGCATTATCAATAAGATTTGAAACAGAGGAGAAGTAACTTTATTTTTTTGAATTTTAGAGAGTCAATGGTGGGTGTGAATTGACATTCAAATTAAAGTGAATACACCTTGTGAAGTGTTTCATCGTTTTAGCAGTGTACGTAACATTGTAAGAGTATCCAAGTATGGTGGTAACGTGCAACAGCGCCCTTACATTTTTGTAAGTGGTGTTTTTTTATTTTTAAGGAGGTTTTTCCATGGCAAATCAATTAATAGAGGAATTAAAATGGCGAGGGTTAATCTATCAACAAACAGACGAAGAGGGGATAGAAACCCTACTCAACAAAGAGCAGGTTAAATTATATTGTGGTGCTGATCCAACTGCAGACAGTTTGCATATCGGTCACTTATTACCATTTTTAACATTACGTAGATTCCAAGAATACGGACATCGCCCCATTGTTTTAATAGGTGGAGGAACAGGTATGATTGGTGACCCATCTGGTAAATCCGAAGAACGTCTTCTTCAAACTGAAGAACAAGTAGAAAAAAATGTTCAAGGTATTCAAAAACAAATGAAACAACTTTTTGATTTTGATACAGAAAATGGTCCTATTCTAGTGAATAATAAAGATTGGTTAGGTCAAATTTCATTAATTGAATTTTTACGTGATTTCGGTAAGCATGTGGGCGTAAACTATATGCTTGGGAAAGATTCCATTCAATCACGCTTAGCAAACGGTATCTCATATACTGAATTTACTTATACGATTTTACAAGCGATTGATTTTGGTCATTTAAATCGTGAATATCAATGTAAAATTCAAATTGGAGGTTCTGATCAATGGGGGAACATTACCAGTGGAATTGAATTAATGCGTCGCATGTATGGGACAACTGAAGCCTATGGTTTAACAATTCCTCTTGTGACAAAAGCTGATGGCAAAAAATTTGGTAAAACAGAATCTGGTGCAGTATGGTTAGACCGTGAAAAAACAAGCCCATATGAATTTTACCAATTCTGGATTAATACACGAGACGAAGATGTTGTTAAGTTCTTAAAATATTTTACATTTTTAACTCAAGAAGAAATACAAAATTTAGAAGAATCAGTTGAAAATGAGCCTCATTTACGTAAAGCTCAAAAAGCGTTAGCTGAAAGTATGACACGTTTCATTCACGGAGAAGATGCTCTAGCTGAAGCAGAACGCATCTCAGCGGCATTGTTTAGTGGGGATTTAAAATCATTAACGGCTGATGAAATAAAAGCTGGTTTTAAAGATGTGCCACAAGTAACCCTTTCTGAATCGACTGTTCAACTTGTAGAGGCTTTAGTAGAATCAAAGATTTCACCTTCTAAACGCCAAGCACGAGAAGATATTACTAATGGTGCGATTTATATCAATGGGGAACGACAACAAGATTTGCAATATGAATTATCAAGTAATGATAAATATGATGATACATTTACTATTATCCGACGCGGTAAGAAAAAATATTATATGGTCAATTATTCGTAAAGTAGAAAGCCCCTCTCAGTGTGTGTTGAGAGGGGCTACATTTATAGGTTATTTTGCTGTATCTAGTGTGACTTTAATTTTTGAAGTTTTTCCATCTCGATTAACTGTAAACGTAACTTCATCTCCAGGTTTTTTATCTTTATACAGATAGCTACGTAAATCCGAATCACTTTCTACTTTATGTCCATCAATTTCAGTAATAATATCGCCACGTTTTAAATCTATGCCTTGTCTTGGTACGTTGGCGACATAAACACCTGAGTTTGTCTCTAAGTGGCGTTTATAATTGTCTGGAATATCTGTCACATTAATCATCTCAATTCCAATAGAAGGGCGTTTCACCTCTCCGTTATTGACAAGTTGTTCAATGACTAATTTAACTTCATTACTTGGAATGGCGAAACCAATACCTTCAACTTGAGGCGCAGCAATTTTTAAGGTGTTAATTCCTATTAAATTACCATTTAAATCGACTAATGCACCTCCAGAGTTGCCGGGGTTAATTGCAGCGTCTGTTTGTATCACATTCACTTTGTTTGAACCCGCTGAGGTGTCAGTTTCAATGGTACGCTCATTCGCTGAAATAATACCTGATGTCACTGTATTGGCAAATTCTAAGCCAAGTGGATTTCCCATAGCAAACACACTGTCACCCGTTTTTACTTTACTTGAATCGGCAAATGACATCGTTTTAATGTCATTTCTGTCTTTGATTTTTAAGACGGCTAAATCTGTTAATGAATCATTTCCGACTAATTCTGCTGAAACTTGTTGAGAATTATGTAGTTGGATTTTAATAGAGGATGCACCTTCAATGACGTGATTATTTGTAACGATATAAGCGTTTTTACCGTCTTGTTGATAAATGACGCCAGAGCCAATGCCAGAAGGCTGAGACTTAAGGGATTTTCCACGTAATAAGTCTTCTAGATTTTGTGCTTTTTGCTCATTAATCACTCCAACTATAGATGGGGCTTTATCATTTATCATTTGATTCACTGTTTTGTATTTGCTACTTTTGCCATCTAGCGTACTTCCACTAGAGTCTTGATTTGATTCATTGACTTGTGAGCCTGATTTGTTTGCAAAAGGGGAACTGAAATTAGAGGTCATATTTAATAAACTAAAAGCGATAAGTCCTCCAATTATCCCTGCAATAAGGGCGATAAGTATGGTTTTAAGCCATGGAAATTTACTTTTTTGTCGACGACGTGTAGCAGAGTTAGATTCATATTCATTTGATTGTTGTGAAGGATTAAAATTGTGTTCTTCTCTCATAAAATGCCTCCTTTAAATTTATTATCCTATGTTCATCACATTTTGACCAGTCTAGCGCTCTCCATCTTTAGTCGTATTTTTAAATGTAGTTGTTCAAATGTTTAGGAAGTGATAAAATTTAAAGGGCTAAAAGACGTAAAGAGTAGGTGTTAATATGTTATATCGATTAATTGCGAAAGCATTAGATTTTATTATCGTAAAAAAACTAAAAAAATTAGAAGTGATTGGACTAGAAAACAAACCTGATTCCAATCGGTATGTCGTTACATGTAACCATGAAAGTTACAATGAAATTATCCTTTTAGGATTAGCTTTATTACCAAATGAAATTCATTATATGGCCAAACAAGAATTATTCAAAAATAAGTGGATGCATCAATTTTTTACAGCGTTAAATGCTTTTCCTGTCAACCGAGAAAACCCTGGGCCAAGTACGTTAAAGGTTCCTGTTAAAATTTTAAATCAAAACAAAACTGTAGGTATTTTCCCATCTGGGCAACGTACTTCAGTTGAAGTGCCCTTAAAGAAGGGGGCAGCAACGATTGCCATGTTAGGAAAAGCACCTATTTTACCTGCAGCTTATGTGGGACCTACTAAAATCCCACATCTTTTTACTAAAAAGGCCTATATTAAGTTTGGGGAGCCGATTGATACAACAGCCATCCCAAAAGATTTGAAACGCCAAGAAAAAGTAGAAAACATTACACAAATGTTAACTGAACGTACACGTCAGTTACAAAAAGAGTTAAATGCATACGTAGAAGGTCACTAATGATTAAACATATAGAAGCTTGGACATAGAATTCATCAAAAAATTATTCTCAATAAATATTTAAGGATAACTTTATTCTATGACATGCTTCTTTTTGTTTTATGCACCTTTAAAGATAAAATATACAAATACAAGTGCATACTCATGTAGGTTTTTATGTTATAGTTGTTTTATCTGAAAATTCTGTTTATGGAGGTTGCCCTATGGAAAAAGTGATTTTATTTGATGTAGATGGTGTTTTTTTAGATGAGGGAAGATGTTTTGATGTTTCAGCATTAGCAGTTTATGAATTACTTTTTGATGAAATGTATTTAAATTTAGGCGATAGTGTAGATTTGAGTCATTTAAAAGATTCTCAAATCCAGGCGATTCGTAATGATATTTTTGAGAACGATATGATTTTAAATCACTTGAAATCTTTAGGGATCAACTCGAATTGGGATATGTTATTTGTTGTATTTTCGATTCATTTTATCAATTTGTTAAAACAGCTCAATGAAGAAGACCGTCAGCATTTTTTAGATTCAAAGTCAATTTCTCAAACACAAATCAAAAGTTTAGGTGACAAATTCACAAATAAAGTCATCGACTATGCAGCACCATTAGACTTTTTATCCACTTGCTCAAAAGGTAAAGAAGCATTGTATGAAGAATTAAAACAATTTGCAGGTTTACTATTGAATACGACAAATGTTTCGCTCTTTGATATTCAAAGTCCTTTGTGGAAGTTTGCGCAATCTATTTATCAAGAGTGGTATCTAGGACGAACATTATTTGAAGAAGTTGAAAAGCAACAGCCAAAATCACATTTTAAAAAGGGTTATATATATCATGAAAAACCACTTGTTCCAATAGACGAAGTTAAAAACCTTTTGTGTGAACTTAAAGAAAAGGGATATAAAATCGCTATTGCAACAGGACGAACTCGGGGAGAAACGTTAATCCCCTTTAAGTCATTAGGGCTATTAGAACATTTTAATGAATCACATATTGTAACTGCGAGTGAAGTGATGGATGTCGAGCAGAAATATCCGGATTTGAAACCACTAGGTAAACCTAATCCTTTTAGCTATATTGCAGCTTTAAACGGTAATCAAGTAGAAGATTATTATCAATACGCAACAAATCAATCAAATTGTGCAAACAAAGAAGAAGTGACGATTGTGGGAGATTCTCTAGCAGATTTAATATGCGCCCAAAAAATGAATGCCTATTTTATTGGGACCTTATCGGGATTAAAAGGTCAAGATGCACGTGAAGAATTAGAAAAGCATCATGCTGACCAAATTGTAAATCATGTGCTAGATATACGTGCGACATTTATTGAGTAGTGGGTTGTAGATGTAATAAGAGCGTCAAGATATAGAAGATAACTTAAATAATAGAGCCATCAAAATTGAGGTGAGGTAATTTTGATGGCTCTATCTTTATATGATTAAACAAAAGAATTTACAAATGGTCTTATTCCTACTACAAATTCAAAGTGACAGGTGTTACTGAACGAAAGCCATCAATATGCAACAAATGAGATTCAACTTGATCATTAATAGGGTGATCTATTGATAAAATCATCATGGCATGACCGCCAATATTTGTCCGACCTAAGTGCATAGAGGCTATATTAACATCATGTTCTCCTAAAATTTGTCCTGTCTTTCCAACGATACCTGGTCGATCATGATGATGAATGACTAATTGATATTGTTCCGGTCTAAAATCAACAGGATAGTCGTTGATACGTACAATACGAGGGCCAAATCCATTTAGAACAGTGGCTCCAATTTTAACTGTGTCCCCTTTGTTAATTAACTCAAGTTCGATATAATTGCTAAATCCTTTTTTACTTTTTGTTTTTTCAATAGAATAAGTGACATTTTGTTCGCTTAGAAGTGCAAGTGCATTTATCAGATTCACATGATCTCCCATATCTTGCTGTAATACCCCTTTGACGAGTGTTCGTGTAATCAAACTTGTATCATCTAAAGCAATATCTCCTGCATAGGTAATATTTAATTCACGTGGAGCTTTCGGTAAAAGTTGAATACCCATTTCACCAGTAACTCGTGCCAGTTCAACAAATGGCTGTAATGCTTCGTCGTCTCCTAAAATAAAATTAGGGGCGTTGACGGCATGTGCAATATGTTGCTCTGTTAATATATCGATGATGTCTTCAGAAACAGACACGGCTACTTTTTCTTGCGCTTCAATTGTAGAGGCTCCCAAATGAGGTGTGACTATGACTTTTGGATGTTGTACCAAAGGTGAATGAGTTGCTGGCTCATTTTCAAATACATCTATCGCTGCTCCGGCGATTTTTTCATGATCTAAAGCTTCAATGAGTGCATTTTCGTCAATGATACCACCACGTGCTACATTAATAATACGAAGCTCTGGTTTTGCTTGTTCGAAAAATGAAGCACCCACTATCCCTTTTGTTTTTTCAGTTAAAGGTGTATGTACGGTTACAAAGTCAGATTTTTGAGCGATTTCATCAACCGTCGCACGTGTGAAATCCAATTCTTTTGCCTTATCTTCAGTAAGATAGGGATCATAAGCGAGGATATCCATACCAAAACTTTGCAAACGTTTTGCCACGCCAATTCCGATACGTCCGGTACCAATAACACCTAACGTTTTACGATATAATTCAGTGCCTCGAAATAATTTTCTATCCCATTCGCCACTTTTTAATGAAGCATGCGCTTGAGGAATGTTGCGTGCCATTGCGAGAATCATAGCCACCGAATGCTCTGTCGCAGAAATTGTATTACCATCAGGGGCATTAATCACAATAATTCCACGTTTGGTTGCATGATCTAGATCGATATTATCTACACCCACACCTGCACGCGCTACGACTTTAAGTTGGTGTGCGGCATTGAGTAAGTTAGCCGTAACCTGAGTTTGGCTACGAACAATGAGCGCATCGAATTCTGGGATAATTTGAATTAATTCTGATTCACTTAAACCTGTTTGATTAATGACTTCAAATCGTGTATCTTCATTTAAGCTTTTTAGACCCTCTTCTGAAATAGGGTCAGCGACGAGTACTTTATAAGACATCATTTACCACCTCCATAAATGCTTGCGTTCCTTTTCCAATATAAGATGTCTTACGATATTGTGAGAGTAAAATTTCTAGTGCTGAGATAAACGACAATAAGGTAAAAGGAGAGACATCCCCCATATGACCCACACGTAAAATTTGGCCTTTTAATTTACCTTGTCCTCCCGCAATAGTGATATTAAATTGCGTTTTAAGGTCTTTTTTGATTTTTTTAAGTTCATTTTCGTCCTTTGGAATAAAGGCGGTAACTGTAGGTGAGGCATGTTCATCTTTGACGAGGAGTTCTAAATCCAATGCGCGCAATGCCGTGCGTACAGCATCTCGAATTTGATAATGTTGCGCTATGATGGCATCAAAACCTACGCTTTCAATGTAACGTCTATATGCGATGATACCGCGAAAAGCTGAAATATTAGGCGTATAAGGCGTAGAATGTTGTAATAAGGATTTGTGATGTTTGGCCAAATCTAAATAAAATTTAGGTGTTTTGCTTTTGTAAAATTCATCTAGAGCACGTTGATTATAGGCAACAAAAGCAATGCCAGGAGGTAACGCCATTGCTTTTTGACTTCCTGAAATTAATACATCAATAGCATCTCTTTCCATATGAACATCAACAGCCCCGATACAGCTAACGCCATCTACGACAAAGAGGGGAGTTGTATTTAAGGTTTTTAATTTTGCCCCAAGTTGTGCGACTGGATGGAGAACAGCCGTTGAAGTTTCACAAAATTGTGTAAAGACAGCTTTGATAGGCGTTTGGATTTCTTGTATAAATGAAAATACTTTTTCTGGATCAAAAGCTTCTCCCCATGGGACTTCATAGATATGTACATGAGTATAATATGTCTCGGCAATCTGCTTAAATCTATTACCAAATGCTCCAGAAACAATAACTACAAAATGATCGTCTTTTTCTATCAAATTGACCATACTTGCTTCCAGTGCACTCGTTCCACTTGAGGACAAAATCATGACCTCTTCATCACTACCAAAAACTAACTTTAGTGATTGGAATGCCTCTTTCGCAATAGCTTCAAAATCAGAAGAACGGTGACCCACCATAGGTAAATTCATTTCGGCTTGGATATGCGCAGGGACAGGTGTTGGACCTGGCGTTAATAATATGGAGTTTTGGAAATACATAAGCAACCTCCTTTAGTAAGATTTTTTAATTTTAACAAATATTCTGACAAATTAAAAGTAAAATTTCACGGAACCTTTTTCCCGTGAAATTAAATAATGATTTTTGCTCGACTTTCTATGCGTACATTGCCTCTTAAACTATTAGAGACCATACAATGATTATCCGCAATTTCAAGTAATCGTTTGATACGTCGTTCCAATTTATCTTTGGTTGCGTGATCTTCAACAGTAATTTGAATATCGTGTAAAATTTGCTTCATAGTAAATCTATTTTCATTAAATTCAGCTGTTCCAATTGATGTTATTTGTAGTTCTTGAATATTGAAATGCGCGCGCTCCAGTGTAGCGGCTAATGAAATGGTAAAACAACTCCCTGCAGCACTGACTAATAATTCATCAGGATTTGTACCATGTCCCATCCCTCCTAATGATGCAGGAATAGAAAATGATTCTTGCAAAATATCCCCTTTAAATTTGCCTGTTTCATCACGGCCACCTTGCCAATGGAAATTCACTTTAAAATCGTGTTGAACCAAATTACTTCACTCCTTATGAGAATGTGTTAAGTTTAGTGTAGATGAATTTTGTCACTTTGGAAAGGAAGGGGAGTTTATGAAACTCAATAAACCTTTTAAGGAATTTAAAATCGTGGCTCATCGTGGTTTTTCAGAACAATTTCCAGAAAATACACGTGAAGCCTACCAAGCGGCTCTGAGTCGCCATATAGATATGCTAGAAATTGATTTACATATGACGCGTGATGGAGCGCTTGTCGCAATACATGATGAATCCATCGATCGAACTTCTAATTCGAAAGGCGACGTGGCTTCCTATACGTTAGAGAAATTGAGAAGTTTTGATTTTGGAAGTTGGAAAAAAGGACATAAAGAAGCGGAAATTATGACCTTCGATGAAGTATTAAAATTATGTAAAAACTATTCTAAAACTTTGCTCATTGAAATAAAAAATCCAAAAAAATACCCAGGTATTGAAAAAGCAGTCATTCAAAAAATTAAAAATGCACAATTTCCATATTACAGAGTGATTATTCAATCGTTCGATATGAACTCTGTGCAAACATTCCGTACATTAACACCTTATATTCAAACGGGTGTATTGATTAGTAAACGAAAATATTGGTTAAAACAACCACCCTTCAAAGATATTGCAAGTTACGCTGATTATATTAATCCAAATTATAAATTAGCAAATCGTAAGTTTATAAAACGGGCACACTCAGAAAATTTAAAAGTCATTCCATATACTGTTAACGATATGAAGATTGCTAAAAAGTTGATTCAACGAGGCGTAGACGGTCTCATTACAGATGCACCAAGCCGATTGTTTAAATTATAATTTAAATAACAGGAGAGGTAAACTGTGGTTAGTTTGTTTCCTCGCTTTTAAAAATAAGCTGTCGACATGATGACGTACGATGTCGACAGCTTTTTTAGTATCAATTTTGATAAGTGAATAAAAAGAAACTTTAGTTCGCATTTTTTAATAATTTTTCATAAGCTCCAATAGCTACTGCTAAATCGAAGTGTGCTGCACCAACACATTTAAAAATGCTGATTTCGTCATCTTGTTTCCTTAATGATTCATCATTCAACACGACAGATTGTAAATCACCATCAATTTCATCAAATTTAAAGATATTTTGCTGATCCGCTTCTATAAATTCTCCTGATTCTTCTTTTACACCTTCAATATCATCAAAGACAATATGTTGGGCATCTGGAAATAAATGAAAATCGAGTTCTTTCATATCTGGACGATAAGAACCTATCCCATTGATATGCGTCCCTTTTTGCACATCTTTCGCTTCAAACACGGGTGATTGAGAGGCGGTTTGACAATTAATGATATCTGACTGCTTAACGAGCGTTTGAACGTCTTGCACAATGTCGACTTCTAAAGAAGGGAAGGACTGAAAAATGCGTTGTTTAAACTGTTCAGCTTTTTCTTGCGTTCTGTTATAGAGTAATACTTTCTTTATCGGGCGTACTTCTAAATTGCCTAATAATTGTTCAAAGGCCATTCCTCCAGTCCCAATCATTCCTAAAGTTTGACTCTGAGTACGGCTCATATATTTTGTCGCGATACCGCTTAAAGCTCCTGTACGCAAACGCGTTAAATAACTAGCATCAAGACTTGCAACATGCTCACCCGTCTCGATATTCGTAATAATGATGTTCGCTTGAGTGGTAGGGCGCCCTTGTTGTGGGTTTTCAGGCGTAATTGATGTAATTTTAATGATGCCCATTTGTTTTTCTGTATGAATACAAGGCATGTAAAGCATGGACTTTGCACCTTCTCCAGTAGGAAGAACGACACGTTGTGCGGTAGTAATCGCATCCATATTATTAAAAAGTGTCTCAATATCTTTAATTGCATCAGACATTTTGTATGTAGATTGAATGATTTCATCGTTCCATATTTTCATTATGATTCCTCCTCATGCAGTAGATAATTTCAGTATACGTATATTCCAGTGCGTTGAAAAGTACGGACGATTCTCAAATAGCGGAGATAATCCGTTTAATTAAGGAAGGGCAAATGAATCAACAAAAAAACCACCATACATTTGTATGGTGGTGCGATAAGACGAAGATTAACGTGAGTAGTACTCAACGATTAATTGTTCGTTGATTTCAGCTGGTAATTCGCTACGTTCAGGAAGACGTACGAAAGTACCTTTTAAGTTATCAGCGTCAAATTCTAAGTAGTCAGGAACGAAATTATTGATTTCGATGGACTCTTCGATAATCGCTAATTTTTTAGATTTTTCACGAACAGTGATTTCTTGACCAGGTTTTAAAGTATATGATGGGATGTCTACACGTTTACCATCTACTTCAACATGACCATGACCTACTAATTGACGTGCTTGACGACGTGTACGTGCTAAACCTAATGCGTAAACCACTGCATCTAAACGGCTAGCTAATAAGATCATGAAGTTTTCACCGTGAACACCGCCTTGTTTACCAGCAGCTTCGAAAGTGTTACGGAATTGTCTTTCAGTCATTCCATATAAGTAACGTAATTTTTGTTTTTCACGTAATTGTAATCCATACTCAGATAATTTTTTACGTTGAGTTGGACCATGTTGTCCTGGTGCATAAGGACGTTTTTCTAATTCTTTACCAGTACCTGATAATGAGATACCTAAACGACGAGATTTTTTCCAGCTTGAACCTCTGAATCGAGCCATAATTGACTCCTCCTTTATCTTTTTTGTTGTTATGAAAAAACAAAAAAGAGTGTTGAATGCTCGTAAAGATATGATATTTTATGTGTCCTCGCCTCATAGCTACGGTTACACGGCACGCCCGCTTTGGGAATATCATAGCGCCTCACAATATTCAACTGCTATTTTCGTTTTTCACACAAAGACAATTGTACCATGGTGGCATTAAAAGTCAAGTGTAATCTTAAACTTTATAAATGGCGCTCTAAAACTTCAACGATTGTTTGTAAACCTTGCTCATCTGAATGGCTAAATCGATCTTTAATAGGGGCGTCAATATCTAATACACCGATAATTTCGTTATTTTTATGAATTGGAAGCACTATTTCTGATTGACTATTCGCATCACACGCAATATGACCAGGAAAAGCATTCACGTCAGCAACACGTTGAACGCTATCATGTTTAACAGCAGTACCACATACACCACTACCGATTTGAATATGGACACAGGCAGGTTTACCTTGAAAGGGCCCCAAAATTAACGCATTGTTTTTTAGTAAATAAAAGCCAACCCAATTAATATCGGATAGGTTTTCATTTAAGAGTGCGGATGTATTACTTAAATTTGCAATGATATCCGTCTCGTCAGTCAATAATGCATCCAGTTGACGCGAGATTAAATCGTAATTTGTTTGATTATTCATAATAGGTTGCCACTCCCCCTTGAAATTTTAAAATTATTATAGCCTTTTCATACAAGTTACGCAATTTGTAGCGAATGTATGGTAAACTTTTATTATTGAAGATTTCATTTTAATGCGTTATAGAATTACGTTATAATGAATTTATGTTTTTAGAAGGAGACGAAAGGACATGGCATTATATATTATTTTAGCTATTATCATCATTATACTGATTGGTATCGGTATCCTTTTTATGATGCGATCCAACAAGAGAACCATCATTCAAAGTGCAGAAGATCGTAAAGTAAAATTAAACGATCTCTCTTATGACGAAAGTTTACATAAGTTAGAGCAATTGAATTTGACAGGTCAAACAAAAGCCGAATACGACGCATTAAATTCGTCATGGAAATCATCCCTTAATGACTACTTAATGCCAGTAGATGAAAAGATTCACGAAGCAGAAGTAAATTTAGATAAATTTAAATTTACGCAAGCAGAAACGGACATCAATGATGCGCACGAAATGATGGATGCGTATGAAGCCAAACATTTAGAATTAACTGAAAAAGCCGACAAGGTATTGAAGATTCATCATGACAGTGATGAGCTATTTGAACAAACTAAAGAAGAACATCGCAAACTCAAGCGTGAGGTGCTTGCGAATCGTCATCAATTTGGAGAGGCTGCTCCGCCATTAGAAAAAGAAATAGAACAAGTGGAACCAGAATTGTCTTTATACGAAGAATTAAAGCAAGAAGGGAATTTTAGACAAGCACACGAACATATTAAAAATTTAAATGAAGACTTAACATTTTTGAAAGAAGATATGAAAGAAATTCCTGATTTAATTCGCGAGGCACAAAAAGAGTTGCCAGGACAATTTCAAGATTTGAAATATGGCGTGCGTGATTTAAAAGTGGAAGGTTATGATTTAGATCACGTTAAAGTCGATGGTACATTACAGAGCTTGAAAACAGAATTAAGCTTTGTAGAACCTATGATTAGTCGGTTAGAGTTAGATGAAGCGAATAAAAAATTAGAAAATATTAATCTACAGTTAGATGAAATGTATGATTTGATTGAGCATGAAGTGAAAGCTAAAAATGCTGTAGAAGAATCAAAAGAGCGTATTACAGATGATTTATTTCATGCGAAAGATATGAACTATACGCTACAAACTGAAATTGAATACGGACGAGAAAACTACTACATTAACGAAAGCGACATCCAAAGCGTTCGACAATTTGAAAATGAAATTCAAAATTTAATTACGGTATACGACGAAATTTTGATGGAGATGGCAAAATCATCTGTACGATATAGTGAAGTGCAAGATAATTTGAAATATATTGAAGATCACGTTGACGTAATTAACGAAAAACAACAAAAGCTTCAAAACCATCTTGTGTCATTACGAGAAGATGAGGCAGAGGCAGAAGAGCACATTTTACGTGTTCAAAGTAAAAAAGAAGAAATTTATCGACGCCTACTCGCTTCAAACTTAACGAGTGTGCCTGAACGTTTCATCATTCTTAAAAACGAAATTGACTATGAAGTCAGAGAAGTGAATGAACGTTTTAGTGAAAGACCCGTTAATGTTCAACACTTAAAAGATAAGGTGAATAAAGTCGTATTACAAATGAATAAGTTTGAAGATGAAGCGAATGATGTATTAATCAATGCAGTCTATGCCGAAAAGCTCATTCAATATGGTAATCGCTATCGAAAAGACTACAACGATTTAGATAAGAGCTTAAATGAGGCCGAACGTTTATTTAAAAATAACCGTTATAAACGTTCAAGTGAAATCTCTGCACAAGCTTTAGACCGTGTAGAACCTGGTATTTCTGAAACGATAGAACGTGAAGTAATGAATCAACAACCTTAATCACTGAAAAGAACCTGAGATGATGAAATTCTCAGGTTCTTTTATATTATTCATGATAAATACTTATCAAAATCTAGGATATGTTTAAAAGTAGAGTGACAGGTTGGAGTTACTTTAATGATGAACAATCCCTCTTATCTAGATACAGTCAGTTAGCATTTTCTATTGACCTTATCGGTTAAATTATAGAAAATAGCTAATATGTGTTTTATTTTCATGGAGATAGTGTAGTACAATAATGATTATTCATAATCTTTTTCAAGGAGTTCTTGTAAGATGTTATATTTTGACAATGCTGCGACAACAAGACCTGACCCAGAAGTATTAAAGAGTTACATGAAAGTGAATGAAACGTTGTTTTTTAATCCAAATAGCCCTCACGTAAAAGGGGTGGAAGCTGCGCGTCTACTTGAAAAAGCACGCGAGCAAATTAAATCCTCGTTAAATTTGCGTGAGGAGACACTTATTTTTACAAGTGGCGCCACAGAATCAAATAATATGGCATTAAAAGGTGCGGCGTATCAGAAAAAACCTTTTGGTAAAACAATTATCACCTCTGTTCTTGAACATCCATCTGTCTTAGAAGTGATGCGACAGTTAGAGCAAGAGGGCTTCACTTTAAAATATGTCAAGATCACGGAATCAGGTCAAATAGACCTAAATCATTTAGAATCGTTACTCAACAACGATGTGATTCTTGTGACGTGTATGCAAGTGAATAATATTATGGGGCAAATTCAGCCTATCGAAGAAATCGGTCAAATCTTGACACGCTTTCCGAAAGTTCATTTTCATGTGGATGCTGTTCAAGCCTTAGGCAAAGTCCCTTTGACGATGACAGGAATAGATAGTTTAGCTATTAGTGGACATAAATTTAATGGTTTAAAAGGCCAAGGATTACTTGTACTAAAAAATGCACATGCTGTTTCACCGATTATTCAAGGGGGCGGTCAAGAGCTCGGACTTCGGAGTGGTACTGTGAACTTACCAAGTGATGTTGCGTTAGCGAAAGCAATTCGTTTAGCTGTTACCACGCAAAGTGAAATGATGTCCACTTTAAGAAAAGTTAATGACGAAATACGCCAACGCCTCCAAAACTACCCTGGTATAGTAGTGAACTCACCGATCACTGCCTCCCCTCATATTTTAAATATTGCTTTTCCAGGGGTAAGGGGTGAAGTTTTAGTGAATGCATTTTCTAAACAAGATGTCTTGGTTTCAACAACCAGTGCATGTTCATCTAAACAGTCAAAAGTTAATGAGGTATTACTTGCGATGAATATTGATACTACAAATATATTAGGAAGTATTCGTTTATCTTTTGACCAACATACATCAAATGAGGATGTAAACGTGTTCTTCCAAGCATTAGATCACGTCTATAATGAAGTAGAGGAGTTGCTAAGAAAATGATATATGATCATCTTCTAGTAAGATATGGAGAACTAACATTAAAAGGGGCAAATCGTAAAACATTTGTAAGTCAATTACGTTCAAATGTCAAACGTGCTTTGATGCCTTTAAAAGGTTATGAAGTGAAAGCCAATAGAGATAGAATGTATATTCAACTTCAACCTGAAGCGGAAATAGAAGAAATGATTGCGCGTATTTCAAAAGTTTACGGGGTTCATTCGATAAGTCCAGTGCTTAAAATTGAAAAAACAATGGAAGCGATGTACGAACATGCTATCAAGTTTGCAGATCAATATAACGCTGGAGACAGTTTTAAAGTCGAAGTTAAACGTTCGGACAAACAGTTTGAATATGAGACTTTTGCAATACAACGGATGGTTGGAGGCGCAGTTCTAAAACATGCAGAGGATTTACACGTTGACGTACGTCAGCCAGACCATGAAATTAAAATTGAGGTCCGTTTGGATGCGGTCTATATGTATGATCGAGTGATTCCAGCAATCGGCGGATTACCAATTGGTACCGGTGGAAAAACACTCTTAATGTTATCAGGAGGCATTGATTCACCTGTAGCTGGCATGGAAGTTATGCGTCGAGGTGTGACAATTGAAGCTATTCATTTTCATAGTCCACCTTTTACTAGTGAGAAGGCGAAAGAAAAAGTCATTGAACTCACGCGTATTATGGCTGAGCGTGTAGGGACAATTAAGCTACATATCGTGCCATTTACTGAAGTTCAAAAACAAGTTCATAAAGTCGTTCATGAACGTTATACAATGACATCAACACGCCGCATGATGTTAAGAATTGCAGATAAAGTTGTGCAACAAATTGGTGCAGATGCCATTGTAAATGGAGAAAATTTAGGTCAAGTTGCAAGTCAAACGCTTAAGAGTATGTATGCTATAAACGCAGTGACATCAACACCAGTTTTACGTCCTTTATTATCGTTAGATAAAGAGGAAATCATTAATAAAGCCAAAGCGTTAGGAACGTTTGAAACGTCTATCCAACCTTTTGAAGATTGTTGTACGATTTTTACGCCTAAAAATCCAGTGACAGAACCACAATTTGATAAAGTAATACAGTATGAATCTGGCTATGATTTTGAACCAATGATTGAGAAAGCGATGGCTGAGATTGAAACATTAGTCATTGATAAAAATTATCAAATCCATGCTCAAGAAACAGAACAATGGGATGATGATTTATTCTAATTTAATTGGGGGTGAAGGGGATGGAATTAGATTTAACGCTTATTTTAATTGCAGTCGCTTTTGCTTTTCTAGCTGCCTTTATTGATGCTGTCGTTGGGGGCGGCGGATTGATTTTAATTCCTGCTTTGCTTGCGCTTGGAATCCCGCCGGCAACGGCATTAGGAACTAATAAAATGGCAAGCGCCTTTGGTTCGTTTACCAGTGCCACTCGTTTTATTCGTGCGAAGAAAGTGGATCTTGCCATTGTTGGAAAACTGTTTCCACTCTCATTTATTGCAGCCATCGGGGGGACATCCTTAGCGGTTTTTTTACCCTCAGAGGTGTTAAAACCACTTGTTATCATCATTTTAACGTGTGTGCTTATTTATACGCTTGTGAAAAAAGATTGGGGAGCGACACGTACTTATCGTAAATTAACACCTGTAAAAGCGATAATTTTTATTCTTTTAATTGTGGTTATTGGGTTTTATGATGGCTTTTTAGGTGGAGGTACGGGTTCATTTCTCATGTTTGCATTACTCGTCGTCGGTTTTGACTTTTTAAGTGCAGCTGGAAATGCAAAAGTTCTTAATTTTGCTTCCAATTTAGGTTCACTTCTTATGTTTATGTATTTAGGTCATGTAGATTATGTGCTCGGACTCTTATTAGCATTAAGTTCTGTTGTAGGATCTTATGCCGGTGCGCAATTTGCCATCCGAAAAGGTGTAAGTTATGTCAAAGTGTTATTCGTCGTTGTCACGCTCATTCTCATCTTAAAAAATACATATGATTACATTCAAGATTTTTTACTTTAGTCATAGTAATGAAGACCTATGACGTGCGAAGTACCTTCATTACTCGTATAATATAATTGACTTAGATTGATTTAAGGAGGCAAAATATTTTGACACAAATTACGTTTAAACAAAATCCTGTTACACTTAAAGGAACAGAAGTTAATGTAGGTGATCAAGCACCTGACTTTAAGGTTGTTGATAATAACTTACAGGAAGTCACATTATCTCACTTTGATGGTAAAAAGAAATTGTTGAATGTTGTTCCATCATTAGATACGGGTGTATGTGACCAACAAACGCGAAAATTCAATGAAAAAGCGAATGATGAGGACGGTTACGTTTTAACATTATCTTTAGATTTACCATTTGCTCAAAAAAGATGGTGTGCCTCTAGTGGATTGGATAACGTCATTACCCTTAGTGATTATCAAAAACACTCTTTTGGTGAAGCTTATGGCGTTGTTATGGAAGAACTACAACTCCTCGCACGCTCTGTATTTGTATTAGATGAAAATAACAAAGTTGTCTATAAAGAAATAGTGCCAGAAGGAACAGACTTTCCAAACTTCGATACAGCACTTGAAGCATATCGTCAATTATAAGGAATTACAATTAAACTGGAGGCTGGAACATTTATGATGTACCAGCCTTATTTTTTGAAAGGACGTAAACAATGGCAGAATCAGCAACAATTATGGAACAATTATTTAAAAAGTTGGATGAAACAACCCAACAACTCAATGAAGAGAATGGACAAAGTTTTATTGAGAATTTAGGTCTTGCAATGGAACAATTGTATACAAAAGATCGCGAATTCATCGAACAAGCAACACTACAAGATAGACGAAAAGCGTTTCAATTTGCTTATTTAAGCCAACTTCAAAAAGAAGAAGTACAAGCTAACCATCAAATCACGCCAGATTCTATTGGCTTAATATTAGGATATTTAATTTCTCAATTCGAAGAAGAAAATAAGGAGCTACATGTTGTTGACTTGGGGAGTGGCACAGGACATTTAAGTGCTACAGTACATGAAGCGATGCCAGAGAAGACAA
The DNA here is from genome assembly GCF_029024625.1 of Staphylococcus chromogenes. NCBI lineage: Bacteria > Bacillati > Bacillota > Bacilli > Caryophanales > Staphylococcaceae > Staphylococcus > Staphylococcus chromogenes. The sequence continues at coordinate 1,024,780 of NZ_CP118953.1, forward strand.
TGATGCATCATTTGGTTGAAGTCGATCCCGTATTGTCCAGACTAAGTGTGCATTTGGCCAATTTCCTTGAAATTCCATTTGACGTGTATCCCCAAGACGCTTTAATGCCTCTGCCGTTTGAAGAAGCAGATGTCGTTTTGGGAGATGTGCCAATCGGCTATTACCCGGTAGATGAACGTAGTCATCAAATGAAATTAGGTTTTGAATCGGGACATAGTTATGCGCATCATTTGTTTATAGAACAAGCTATTACAGCATTAAAACCAGCCGGGTACGCATTTTTAGTCGTACCGAGCCAACTTTTTAATGATGAAAATATAAAACAGTTGGAAAATTTTATTGCAACAGAAACAGAAATGCAAGCTTTTCTGCACCTGCCTAAAAATTTATTTAAACAAGAACATGCGCAAAAATCGATACTGATTCTACAAAAGAAAGAGCAAGGTAAAACGCAACCTGTAGAAGTATTACTTGCTAATATTCCAGATTTAAGACAGCCACAGAATTTTCAAAATTTCTTATCTGAACTTAAAAATTGGATGAATCATAATCATCCTCAAAAATAATCTGTGGTACTCTTGAAATACGACTGTGATAATGGTTAAATAGATTTTGGAGATAAACTTTAAATATTGGAGGACGTTTACATGTCTAAGTTAATTTTGGCAATTAACGCTGGTAGCTCATCATTAAAATTCCAATTAATTGAAATGCCAGAAGAAAAATTAGTAACAAAAGGTCTTATTGAGCGTATTGGCCTTAAAGACTCTATTTTCACTGTAGAAGTGAATGGAGAAAAAGTGAAAGAAGTTAAAGATATTAAAGACCATGAAGAAGCTGTAAATATCATGTTAGAGAGTTTACAAGCACATGGCATTATTAATGACATTAATGATATTGATGGCACAGGTCATCGTGTCGTACACGGAGGAGAACGTTTCCCTGAATCTGCATTGGTGACAGATGAAGTTGTCGCTGATATTAAAAAATTAACGGATTTAGCACCGTTACACAACCCAGCTAACTTAATGGGTATCGAAGCGTTTAGAAAATTATTACCAAACATTCCTCACGTGGCTGTTTTCGACACATCATTCCATCAAACAATGCCAGAATCAGCATATTTGTATAGTTTACCTTATAACTACTATACAGATTATGGCATTCGTAAATATGGTTTCCATGGGACAAGTCATAAATACGTTTCACAACGTGCGGCTGAAATGTTAGGTAAACCTGTCGAAGAATTACGCATTATCTCATGTCATATTGGTAACGGCGCGTCAATCGCTGCTATCGATGGCGGAGAGTCAATAGACACATCAATGGGCTTCACACCACTTGCAGGGGTGACAATGGGTACTCGTTCAGGAAATATTGACCCTGCATTAATCCCATATATTATGGAAAAAACAGGCAAAACAGCTGATGAAGTTTTAAATACATTAAACAAAGAATCAGGCTTATTAGGGATTACTGGCACATCAAGTGACTTACGTGATATCGAAGAAGATGCGAGCAATGGTAATAAACGTGCAGAATTAGCACTTGAAGTCTTTGCTTCACGTATCCATAAATATATGGGTTCTTATGCAACACGTATGCACGGTGTAGACGTCATTGTCTTCACTGCAGGTGTAGGTGAGAATTCAGATGTCATTCGTGCACGTGTATTAGAAGGTTTAGAATTTATGGGCGTGTATTGGGATCCTCGTAAGAATGAAGGTTTACGTGGAAAAGAAGCTGAATTAAACTATCCACATTCTCCAGTAAAAGTACTCGTTATTCCAACTAATGAAGAAGTAATGATCGCACGTGACGTCATGAAATTTGGAGAATTATAATTTACAAATATAAATAAGACAGGACTGAAATCGTTTGATTTCAGTCCTGTCTTTATGTATATCGAAAAAGTAGGTTTTAGTTATTTTCAATTTTACATGTTATTTTTGATGAATTTGCATATTAAAACTGCCTACAAAGAGGAAACTTTGTAGGCAGTAAATGATATCATTTCTCTTAATTTCTAAGAGAAAGTCTTTAAATATTATGATCTTGCAGGAGTTCTTTCGTTGCAACTCGAGGTTCAAATGTTTCAGGAATTTGTTCTGTACGAACCACAAGTACGTCACATTCAGCATGGCGTACAATAGCTTCAGAAACAGAGCCGACAATAAAGCGTTCTACAGCATTGAGTCCTGAAGTACCACACATAATAAGATCAATGTCTCCATCTTCAGTTGCTTTCTTAGGGATAATTGATTTTGGAGAACCAAATTCTAATTTTGTTTCCACATGTGTAAGTCCTTCTTCTTCAGCTACTTTACGATAGCCATCGAGTAGCTTTTCAGCGAATGATTTAGACTTTTCAGTAAAATTAGCATCATAGACCTCGAATGATGTGTAAGTACGGGAATCGATGACATTCATAATGGTTAACTTGGCATCGTTACGTTTAGCTACTGCTACAGCTTTATTGAATGCCCATTCTGCTTCGTGTGAACCATCGACAGCGATAAGAATATGTTTGTACATTAACATGGCAAAAACCCCTTTCTTATTTCACTTCAATTATATCATATTTTTTGTAAATTCCGCCAATTATTATAAGTTAGAAAAAGTATTGAAAGTTATGATTGCGCTTACATTCATCATGCGTTATGATTAGTCGTGGGAGGTGTAGGGAGAATGAAAATTGGTATTCCTAAGGAGATAAAAAATAACGAAAATCGAGTGGGGTTATCCCCAAGTGGTGTTCATGCACTTGTTGAAGCTGGACATACTGTATTAGTAGAACAATCAGCAGGTATTGGATCTTTCTTTGAAGATCAAGACTATGTTGAAGCAGGTGCAAAAATCGTTGATGCTCAAACAAAGGTTTGGGACGTAGATATGGTGATTAAAGTTAAAGAACCTTTAAAAGAGGAGTATGACTTCTTTAGAGAAGGGTTAATTTTATTTACGTATTTACATTTAGCGAATGAACCTGAATTAACCGAAGCTTTAATTAAAAATAAAGTGGTTGCGATTGCTTATGAAACAGTTCAACTTGAAGATCGCTCGCTTCCTTTACTTACACCTATGAGTGAGGTTGCTGGTCGTATGTCTGCGCAAATTGGTGCTCAATTCCTACAAAAAATTAATGGGGGTATGGGTATCCTATTAGGCGGTATCCCAGGTGTACAAAAAGGCAAGGTTACGATTATTGGTGGGGGACAAGCAGGAACAAACGCAGCACGTATTGCTTTAGGGCTTGGTGCTGACGTAACAATCTTAGACGTTAACCCTAAACGTTTGCAACAATTAGAAGAACTTTTTGACGGACGTGTGCATACAATTATGTCTAATCCACTTAATATTGAAGAGCACGTTAAAGCAAGTGATTTAGTCATTGGGGCGGTACTTATTCCAGGTGCTAAAGCGCCACGTCTTGTGACTGAAGACATGATTAAGCAAATGAAAGCAGGGTCAGTTGTTGTTGATATTGCCATCGACCAAGGTGGTATTTTCGAAACGACAGACCGCATTACGACGCATGATGATCCAACTTATGTCAAACATGGTGTTGTACATTATGCGGTAGCAAATATGCCTGGAGCTGTACCACGTACATCAACAATCGGTTTAAATAACGCGACGCTACCATATGCGCTTCAACTTGCGAATAAAGGATATAAACAAGCATTAACTGATAATGTACCTTTATCACAAGGTTTAAACACTTATAATGGTTTAGTGACTAATAAAGCTGTTGCTGAAGCTTTCAACAAAGAATTCACACCTGTTGCAGATGTTTTAAAATAAATAAAGAGTAAAAAATGCCAACAAAGTTTGTCGCTTTGTTGGCATTTTTATGAGATTGGTTTTCATAATAAATAGTTTTACTTTTTGAAAGATGACAATGATTGATATCCCTCGTGAGTGACTAAAATATCATCTTCAATACGAACTCCGGCAATTCCAGGGACGTATATGCCAGGCTCCACTGTAATGACCATGCCTTCTTCTAGGAGATTGTCATTCGTTTCAGAAATGTCTTGATATTCATGAGCTTCAAGTCCTAATCCATGCCCTAAGCGATGTGGGAAATAGTCCCCATAGCCAGCCGCTTTAATAATATTTCGCGCAGTCTTATCAATGTCACTAATTTTCATGCCAGGTTTAATTTTGGAAATGGCCTCTGATTCCGCTTCTTTAACTATGTTATAAATTTGTTGAGCTTCCTCGCTTGGGTTTCCAAATGCAATTGTACGTGTAATATCGCTACAATAATTTTGATAGATAACACCAAGGTCAAATAAAACATATTCATCTTTTTGAAGTTTTCTATCTCCTGGTGTACCATGAGGGGCTGCCGCATGATCGCCAAATAGCACCATAGTGTCAAAACTCATTTCATGAACACCATAAGCTTTAATTTCATTTTCAATATGATTCACGACTTCTCGTTCAGTCACGCCCTCTTTTAAATAAGCTTCACCTATACGCATACATTCATCAGCGAGCTCAGCTGCACGTGCTAACACATTGATTTCTTCTTGCGTTTTGACATTACGCATCTCTTGAATAAGAGGGTCAATGGATTGTACATTTTGGATTTGAAAGGCTTGTTTAAGTTCTTTATATCGACGATAAGTTAAATGGTTTTCTTCGATGAGTACTGTATTGAACTTATCTCGATACTTTTCGTAAGGGTTTTCTGTGTCTAAATAACCAATGATTTGCCCTGCGAAAGGAGAGGCTTTAACTTCTTCAACTTCAAGTTGAGGGCAAAATAAAATACACTCTCCATCAGATTTAGCTAATAATGCAAATAAACGCTCATGAGGCTCACTTTTATAGCCCGTATAATAATAAATGTTAATTGGATTCGAAATCCATGCGGCATCCGCATTTGATGTTTTAATCTTCGTAATAAGTTGCTCTAAATGTGTCATTTGTTGTGCCTCCTTAATATCATCATTTTAATTAAAAAGGGTAAGTAATTCAATTTCTTTGAATGTGTGTCGCATAGTATCTCGTGGTATAGTGAGAGTAACAGTAAAAAGGAGGATGCATAATGAAACTATCTTTTCATGGACAATCAACAGTGTATTTTGAATCAAATGGAAAAAAAGGGATTATTGACCCATTTATTACTGGAAATGAATTATCAGATTTAGATGCGTCATCACTAGAAGTGGACTATATTATTTTAACGCATGGACATGAAGATCATTTTGGAGATACTATTGAAATCGCAAAACGGACAGAGGCTACTGTTATTTCTACAGCTGAAGTAGCCAATTATTTAAATTCTGCTCATGGAATTGAAAATGTGCATGGCATGAATATTGGAGGAAAATGGCAATTTGATTTTGGCACACTTAAGTTTGTTCAGGCCTTCCATAGTTCAAGTTTAATGGATGACAATGGCAAGCCTATATATTTAGGCATGCCAATGGGCGTCATTTTAACACTCGAAAATAAAACAATTTATCATACAGGAGATACAGGATTGTTTAGTGATATGAAACTCATCGCAGAACGCCATCCTGTCGATGTTTGCTTTGTACCTATTGGAGATAACTTTACTATGGGAATTGAAGATGCGAGTTATGCAATTAATACATTCATTCAACCTAAAATCAGTGTTCCAATTCATTACAATACGTTCCCATTAATTGAACAAAACCCAGAAGATTTTAAAAACGCTGTTACACACGGTCAAGTTCAAATATTAAAACCGGGTCAATCTGTGCAATTCACTGATTAATAGTGTATAAAAAAGAAGACGATGTTAATGAGAACTTTAACGAAAGTAGCTTTAGCATAAACAATTTATAAAAGCGCCTGAAATGCATTTTTCGGAATGATTTTTCAGGCGCTTTTTAAAATTTAGACAAGAGGCTCAATGTGGAGATAAATAATTTATTTAACGATGAGTACAGGAATATGCGCACGTTTAGCGATTTTGTGACTCACACTTCCTAAAACGACTTTTTTGTTTTCTTGTGCTTTGTGATTGCTTACAACTACAATATCGTAATTGCCGTTATTAGCATAGTCTACAATTTTCTCTTTTGGGTTTCCGCGTTCAATAATTTCCTCATATTGAATATTAGCGGCTTCTAACAAGTCTTTAGTGTCTTGTAATTTCTCACTTCGAATCTTTTTGAGTTCATTTACATGGGTTCCCAGTCGAACAGAGGCTTGTACATCTTGTTCACCCATCACATGCAATATCGTTACGATACTTTCTGTTCCGACTAATTTTTGAACTTCCTTAATGGCTTTTGCATTTTTAATCTCCGGATCTACTGCTAATAAAATATGTTTATGCATCATGTATCTCCTCCTTTTAATTATATTTTAAAGGAATGAAATTCATAATGCTATTAAATATCTGTATTTTTAGAAGTTTCATCTCGTTCCCAATAGTCATTAAAAAAGGTATAATGAACAAGAGAAAAATCGATTTGGTAAAGCAAAGGGTAAGCAAATAAATGCCCTTAGCTAAAGGAGTTCATATGACAAAACATGAGCAAATTATCAAACATATTGAAAAGCTTTCAATAGGTCAAAAAATTTCAGTTCGCAAAATTGCTAAAGACTTAGAGGTCTCTGAAGGGACTGCATATCGAGCAATTAAAGATGCGGGTCAACGGGGATTAGTTGCAACCATTGACCGAGTAGGAACTGTGCGTATAGAGAAAAAATCACGCGAGCAATTAGATGTTTTAACCTTTGGTGAAATTGCTAAAATCGTAGATGGCCAGTTAATTGCTGGAAAAGGAGGGCAATTTAATTCACTAACAAAATTTGCGATTGGCGCTATGGAAGTTGAAAACGTAGTGAATTATGTTTCCAAAAACACGCTTCTTATTGTTGGAAATCGCGTTGATGTGCAGAAAGCTGCGCTAAAAAAAGGGAGTGCGGTACTTATAACAGGTGGGTTTGAAACGTCTGATGAAATTGTTAAGTATGCGGATGAACATGACTTACCCATAATTTCTTCTAATTATGATACATTCATGGTGGCAAATATTATCAATAGAGCGATGTACAATCAGATGATAAAAAAAGAAATTTTGCTCGTTGAAGATATTGTGATACCAATTGAAGAAACATCCTATTTATATGATACGATGGCGGTAAAAGACGTACGCAATAAATCTCATGAAACCGGGCATTCTCGTTTCCCTGTTGTTGACAAGGAAATGAAGTTGACGGGGATTATTACGAGTAAGGATATTTTAAGCCAATCCTCTAAAATGCAGTTGTCTAAAGTTATGTCAAAACCACCGATGAGTGCTCAATTAAGTACGACAGTGGCGAGCTGTGCGCATTCCATGATTTGGGAAGGGATTGAATTATTGCCAGTAACTTCAGCTGATAGACGTTTAATTGGTGTCATATCTAGAGAAGATGTTTTAAAAGCGATGCAAATCGCCGGAAGACAACCACAAGTAGGAGAAACAATCAACGATCAAGTTGCTAAACATATTGATATTCGAAATAATCAAATTAAAGTAGAAATCACGCCGCAACTGACTAATCAATTTGGAACTTTAAGTAAATCAGTTTCAGTTGCGATAATTGAAGAAACCATTAAATATGTGATGCGTAAACATAAAAAATTAGAAGTCATGATTGAGAGTCTCAACATTTTTTATATAAAAACCGTTCAAATAGAGAACGAGGTTGAGGTTCTATATAATATATTAGATATGGGGCGAAACTTCGCTAAATTGGAAGTGACTATGCAAAGCGGGCAACAACCCGTAGCAACGGCTTTATTAATGTGTCAATTACTAGATAATTAAGGAAGTGCTATATATGAATACTTTTGAAGAAATTAAAACGAAAATTGAAGAATATGAAACAATTATTATACATCGTCATATAAGACCAGATCCCGATGCATTAGGGTCACAAACAGGACTACAAAAATATATTCAAACGAGATATCCAAATAAAAATGTTTTTGCCGTAGGTACGGATGAACCAACACTCGCAATGTTTGGAAATATGAATCGCATTCCTGATGAAGTTTATGAAAATGCATTAGTCATTGTATGTGATACAGCAAATGCACCACGTATAGATGACCAACGATATGATAATGGCTCAGCTTTAATCAAAATTGACCACCATCCCCCAGTAGATAACTATGGGGATTTAAACTATGTTGATACTGACGCTTCATCTACAAGCGAAATTATCTATGCTATGATTCACGCGTTAGGGGACGAAGCCTATATAAATTCAGCAATAGCTTCAGCCCTTTATTTAGGTATTGTAGGGGATACTGGAAGATTTTTATTTAATAATACAACGCCGAAAACGATGAATGTGGCTGCAAATTTACTAACGTATGACATTAATCATCACGACTTATTAAATCAAATGGCAGAAAAAGAACCCTATTTACTTGCGTTTCAAGGATATGTTTTACAAAATTTCCAATTAGATGATGATGGTTTTTGTAAAGTTAAAATTACAAATGATGTTTTAAAAACGTATCAGATTCCACCAAATGAAGCGTCATTATTTGTGAATGCAATCGCAGATATTAAAGGGTTACGGATTTGGGTTTTTGCCGTGGATGAGGGGCAAGACATCAGATGTCGCATTCGCTCGAAAGGTCTTGTGATCAATGATGTTGCACAAGCATTTGGCGGTGGAGGTCATCCTAATGCTTCTGGTGTTACAGTGAATGATTGGGACGAGTTTGAAGCGCTTGCACTGGCATTAAAGAAAAAATTATCTTAACAATAAACGAGGGAGGTCCATCCTATGGTTGCACATTTAAATATCCATACATCCTATGACTTGCTTAATTCGAGCGTTGATATTAAACGTATTGTCTCAAAAGCAAAGGCTATCGGGTATACGGCTATAGCTATTACGGACCTAAATGTTATGTATGGCATACCTCAATTTTATGATGCATGTGTCCAAGCTGAAATTAAGCCTCTATTAGGAATAACGGTTTATGTTACTGATGATCTCGTTGAAAAAGAAGCGGTTATTTTAGCTAAAAGTAATCAGGGTCTTAAAAATTTATTTAAATTATCATCTGAAATCAATACCCAACAACGCGCCCATTTAAATATTAATGAAATGAGTCCATTCATAAAAGAGACCGTTGTCATATTTAAATCCATGGATGAATCATCATCGACGTGGCTTAAAGGGTTGCCTGAGAGTACTACTGTTTATGTAGATGCACACTCTCAAATCTCGAATATTCAAAAAGTATGGATTGAGTCAACAATATATGAAGATTCAGAGGATGCAGATACGATAGACGTTCTTGCGGCCATTCGTGATAATACAAAACTAAACCTAGTGGACCCTCCCCAATTTCCCAATCAACATTTAAAATCATTTGATGAAATTGAAAGTCTACAAATACCTCATGAGTGGTTATCAAACACTGATGAAGTTGCACAGTTATGCCAAGCGACTCTAAACTATCACCAATCATTATTACCAGAATTTAAAACTCCAAATGAAATGTCGTCTGATGATTATTTATGGATGAAGTTACAACAAGCAATGAAAGAAAAACGACTTTTACAATCAGATTATCAATCGCGGGTTTTACACGAATTCAAAACAATTCAATCTATGGGATTCAGTGATTACTTCTTAATTGTAAGTGATCTTATTAATTATGCTAAAAACAACGGCGTAATGGTAGGGCCAGGAAGGGGGTCTTCTGCTGGTTCACTTGTAAGTTATTTATTAAACATAACGACTATTGATCCTTTAAAATATGATTTACTCTTTGAACGTTTTTTAAATCCGGAACGTGTCACAATGCCTGATATTGACATTGATTTTGAAGATACACAACGTGAAAAAGTCATTCAATATGTGCAACAAAAATATGGTGATTATAAAGTTGCAGGTATTGTGACATTTGGTCATTTGCTTGCAAAAGCGGTCGCGCGTGATGTGGGACGCGTGATGGGGTTTGATGAATCAACATTGAGTGAGGCTTCTAAATTAATTCCTAGTAAATTAGGTGTTACGCTTGATGAAGCCTATGCAACAGAAGCATTTAAACAATTTGTGCATCGCAATCATCGACACGAACAATGGTTTAAATTATGTAAGAAATTAGAAGGTTTACCCCGAAATACATCGACGCATGCGGCAGGAGTTATTGTTAATGATCATCCCCTCTATGAAACAATCCCCTTAATACAAGGGGACACTGGTATTTTAACGCAGTGGACTATGACTGAAGCCGAACGCATCGGGCTGTTGAAAATTGACTTTTTAGGTTTACGTAATTTGACCATTATTCATCAGGTCATTAAACAGATTCAAAAAGATCAGAATCATCTTATCGATATCGAATCTATTCCCTTTGATGATCATGCAGTATTTGAATTGTTGTCCAAAGGAGATACAACAGGAATTTTCCAATTGGAATCTGAAGGTGTACGTCGAGTGCTTCAAAAACTCAAACCCCAACATTTTGAAGATATTGTTGCGGTGACCTCTTTATATCGTCCCGGTCCTATGGAAGAAATTCCAACTTATATACGCCGTCGCCATCAACCGAGTGAAGTAAGATATTTACATCCTGATTTAGAACCTATTTTGAAGCGGACTTATGGGGTTATTATTTATCAGGAACAAATCATGCAAATTGCAAGCCAGTTTGCTGGATTTAGTTATGGTGAAGCGGATATTTTAAGGCGAGCGATGAGTAAAAAAAATAGAGCGGTATTGGAAAATGAACGCCAACATTTTATTGAAGGGGCGACGTCGAAAGGTTATGAACAATCGCTAAGCGAAGAAATCTTTGACTTAGTATTGAAATTTGCAGATTATGGTTTTCCACGAGCACATGCAGTAAGTTACTCTAAGATAGCCTATATTATGAGTTATTTAAAAGTTCATTATGCCTCGTATTTTTATGCGAACATTTTAAGCAATGTGATTGGGAATGAATCAAAAACAGCACAAATGGTATATGAGGCGAAACAACAAAAGATTCGCGTTCATGGGCCTCATATTAATCAAAGTCAATGGCGTTATCGTGCAGTGAACAATGAAATTTATATCTCATTAGGTGCGATTAAAGGCATCGGATATCAAAGTGTGCAAATAATTGTAAAAGAACGTATAGATAACGGTCCATATAAAGATTTTTTTGACTTTTGTCAACGTATACCGGCAAGGATACGCTCCAGAAGAATTTTAGAGGCGCTTATTCTATCAGGGGCAATGGATTGTTTTAAAAAGAATCGCGCAACCTTACTACAATCTATAGACCAAATCAATGATTCACAATCTGATTTAGATCAAAGTTTTCTAGAAGCTTTTTCGACAACAAAACAAGATTATCAAGAAACTGAAGAAATGCCTGACCATCAAAAATCAGAATACGAGAAACACTATTTAGGGTTTTATGTCTCAACGCATCCCGCGCAAAAAGCTTTTCAATTAAAACAATATCTTGGTGTATTTCCACTTACAGTCAAAGCACAATATGCACCAATTTTGGTGACCATAGATGATGTCAGAGTCATTCGAACTAAGAAAGGCCAACAAATGGCATTTGTTGCTTTGAACGATGGGGTGCGTCATATGGATGGGGTGCTCTTTCCAAATACTTTTCAAAAGATAGAAGCAACGCTCACTCCCAAAAATTTATATGTCGTGGAAGGTAAGTTTGAACAAAGAAATCATCTGCATCAATTAATTATCCAAAGTTTAGATACTTTAGAAAATTATGAAGCAAAAAGGTTAGAAACGGCAAGAAAAATAGTCACACGTCAAAAATTACCTGAATCCATATACAAAGAGGTATTGGTAGCTCAAGTACCTCAAAATCATCTAACAAGCGATTATTTAAATGTGGCTTATTTTAATAACAAATCTAATACAACAAAACCAATAGGCTACGTTAACCGAAAATATTTGAAGAAAATAATCCAAGCCGTGGAACCTCATAATATAAGATTGTTATAAGAAGGTTGTAAATGTAAATTATATATCAATTTTTTATGACGTATAGTATAATGACGAATAAGTTCGGCTGTTTTTCAGTCAGCATAATGAGAAAGTAAACAATGGAGTTGATAATGAATGTCTTTAAGAGACGAAGCTTTGCAAATGCATAAAGAAAACCATGGAAAACTTGCAGTCGCGCCTAAAGTTAAGGTTACGAATAAAGAGGAACTCAGTTTGGCCTATTCACCAGGAGTCGCTGAACCATGTAAAGATATCCATGAACATCCAGAAAAAGTTTATGATTACACGATGAAAAACAATACAGTCGCTGTAATTTCAGACGGTACAGCTGTACTTGGACTAGGCAATATCGGTGCAGAGGCCAGTCTTCCAGTTATGGAAGGGAAAGCAGTTTTATTTAAAAGCTTTTCAGGTATTGACGGCATTCCATTATCTCTTTCAACCACAGATACAGAAGAAATTATACGAACAGTGAAATTGTTAGAACCTAATTTTGGTGGGATTAATTTAGAAGACATTTCTGCACCACGTTGTTTCGAAATTGAAGAACGATTAAAAAAAGAAACTAAAATTCCAGTGTTTCATGATGATCAACATGGGACTGCGATTGTAACATTAGCAGGATTGATGAATGCATTACGTATTGTTAAAAAAGATCTTTCTGATATAAGAGTTGTTTTAAATGGTGCAGGGGCCGCTGGTATCGCAATAGTAAAATTATTGTATTCTTATGGCGTAAGAGAAATGATTATGTGCGATTCCCAAGGTGCGATTTATGAAGGTCGTCCTCACGGAATGAATCCGACAAAAGAATATGTAGCTAAATGGACAAATAAAGATAAAATTAACGGTAAACTCGCTGATGTTATTGAAGGTGCTGATGTGTTTATTGGTGTTTCTGTAGCAAATCTTTTATCTGAAGAAATGGTACATTCCATGGCGGATAATCCTGTTATATTTGCGATGGCAAATCCTAATCCAGAAATTACGCCTGAGTTAGCGAAATCAGCTGGGGCTAAAGTGATTGGGACAGGTCGTTCGGATTTTCCTAATCAAATTAATAATGTACTCGCATTTCCAGGGATTTTTAGAGGCGCATTGGACGTTCGTGCGACACATATAAATGAACAAATGAAACAAGCAGCAGTTGAGGCGATAGCAAGTTTAATTTCAGAAGAAGAACTTACTGAAGATTATGTTATTCCTGGACCATTTGACAAACGTGTGGCACCTTCAGTTGCTAAAGCAGTTGCCAAAGCAGCAATGGAATCTGGTGTTGCCCGTATTGATGTTGACCCAGAAGAGATTTATCAAAAAACATTAGCATTAACTGACCTTAAGTAACTCAGATAGAAAAAAGGGTAGTGTGGAGGTAAAACTATGTTTAAAGATTTTTTCAATCGTAATTCCAAAAAGAAAAAATATGTTACGGTGCAAGATTCAAAACAAAATGATGTGCCAGAAGGAATTATGACGAAATGTCCTAACTGTAAAAAAATAATGTACACAAAAGAACTGACTGAAAATCTTAATGTTTGTTTTAATTGTGATCATCATATCCCATTGTCAGCATACAGTCGTATAGAGGCAATTTCTGACGAAGGTACATTTAATGAGTTTGACAAAGGGATGACCTCTGCTAATCCTTTGAATTTTCCTGGATATGAAGAAAAACTTGAAAAAGATCAAACGAAAACAGGCCTGAACGAAGCAGTGGTGACAGGGACTGCAACTTTAAATGGTATTCGATTTGGCGTTGGTGTAATGGATTCTCGTTTTAGAATGGGGAGCATGGGTTCTGTTGTAGGCGAAAAAATCTGTAGAATTGTTGATTATTGTACCCAACATCGGTTGCCGTTTGTGTTATTTACAGCTTCTGGTGGCGCTCGTATGCAAGAAGGAATTATCTCTTTAATGCAAATGGCAAAAACAAGTGTATCGCTTGAGAAACATTCAGATGCAGGTTTGTTATTTATTTCTTACATGACACATCCAACTACTGGTGGTGTATCTGCAAGTTTTGCCTCTGTAGGAGACATAAATTTAGCGGAACCTAAAGCTTTAATTGGCTTTGCCGGTCGACGCGTCATTGAACAGACAATCAACGAAAAATTACCTGAAGACTTTCAAACTGCTGAGTTTCTTTTAGAGCATGGACAACTTGATAAAGTTGTGCATCGCAGTCAGATGAGAGAAACGTTAGCACAAATTTTTGAAATGCATCGTGAGGTGAAATCGTAATGCTTGAATTTGAAAAATCTATTCAAGAAATTAAAAACAAAATCGATTCTTTAAAGGATGCTCAGTCAAAAAATGATGTCGACCTTTCAGATGAAATTGACATGCTAGAAGCAGCGCTGCAAACAGAGAAAGAAAAAGTTTATACATCGTTAAAACCTTGGGATCGTGTGCAAATTGCACGTCTACAGGAACGTCCAACTACACTTGATTATATTTCACATATTTTTGAAGACTTTATCGAATTCCATGGAGATCGTAATTTTAGAGATGACCCTGCGATTATTGGGGGACTCGCATTCTTCAATGGAATCCCAGTCACTGTGATAGGACATCAACGTGGGAAAGATACTAAAGATAACATTTATCGTAATTTTGGGATGGCTCATCCTGAAGGTTATCGTAAAGCGTTACGTTTAATGAAACAGGCCGAAAAGTTCAATAGACCTATTTTTACATTTATAGACACAAAAGGCGCTTATCCAGGTAAAGCTGCGGAAGAACGCGGACAAAGCGAGTCTATAGCACGTAATTTAATTGAAATGGCAAGTTTATCGGTGCCAATTATTGCAATTGTGATTGGTGAAGGTGGAAGTGGCGGTGCATTAGGACTTGGCGTGAGTAACCGCATTCTAATGCTCGAAAACAGTACCTATTCGGTTATATCGCCAGAAGGGGCTGCTGGTATACTTTGGAAAGATAGTGCTTTAGCTAAAATTGCTGCTGAAACAATGAAAATTACGGCGTATGATTTAAAAGAACTTCAAATTATAGATGAAGTCGTTAAAGAGCCTTTAGGTGGGGCCCATCACGACATTGAGCGTCAAGCTAAACAAATTAAAGAGGCATTTACAAGACATTTAAAAGCGTTTCAACAAATGGATGAAAAAGCGATCAAGGAAGATCGTTTTAATAAATTTAGACAAATGGGTACATTTGTTGAATAAAGCGCAAATTAGTAATTATTACAAAACAATTTGGTATGCGCATATTGACGATGGATATCGTATGTGCGTAAGTGTGAATTAAATCATATTTCTAATAAAAGGTCGGGATATCTTTTAAGATGTTCTGCCCTTTTTATATTTTTCACTTGATATTATGTTACTATTTTTAGCGTTTTATAGAAGATTAGAATGACATATTTGAAGTTGTGAAAACACATATGAAAGCTTGTAATATGTACGTTTCGTGACAGTTGTTATTTAAACCGTTTTCATTTCATGGAGATGCTATTTTTAATGGAATGCCATGATGATTTATGTTATTTTTAAAGTAATAACAAAGCGAGAAAGGGAATGTCTACATGAAAAAGATTGCTGTTTTAACAAGTGGAGGAGATGCTCCGGGAATGAACGCAGCGGTTCGTGCGGTTGTTCGTAAAGCGATTTATCACAACATTGAAGTTTATGGAGTTTATCAAGGTTACCAAGGTTTAATTAATGACGATATTCATAAACTTGAGCTCGGTTCTGTTGGAGATACCATTCAACGTGGGGGCACGTTTTTATATTCTGCCCGTTGCCCAGAATTTAAAGAAAAGAGTGTTAGAGCTAAAGGTATAGAAAACTTAAGAAAACGTGGGATTGAAGGCCTTGTGGTTATTGGTGGTGATGGAAGTTATCGTGGTGCGCAACGCATTACTGAAGAATGCCACGATATTCAAACCATTGGAATTCCTGGAACAATTGATAATGATATTAATGGGACTGACTTTACTATTGGATTTGATACAGCTTTAAATACGATTATCGAATCTGTCGATAAAATCAGAGATACTGCCTCAAGTCATGCCCGAACATTTATTATCGAAGTCATGGGCCGAGACTGTGGTGATTTAGCGCTTTGGTCTGGACTTGCTGTAGGTGCAGAATCTATCATATTACCAGAAACAGAATATAATATTCAAGATATTGCCGAAAAAATACAACACGGTATTGATCGTGGTAAAAAGCACTCTATCATTATTGTGGCAGAAGGTTGTATGTCAGGAAACACTTGTGCAGACGAACTAACAAAATATATCAATGTGGACGCACGTGTATCCGTATTAGGACATATCCAACGTGGAGGAAGCCCAACGGGTATGGACCGTGTGCTTGCATCAAGAATGGGTGGATATGCTATGGAATTGTTGATGAATGGTGAGACTGCAAAAGGGGTAGGTATTAAAGATAATCATTTAACAGCAACTGACTTTGATCAAATCTTTAATGCAACATCAGAAAATAAAATTAATGAACGCATGCTTGAATTAACTAAAGAATTATCGATTTAATCTAGGAGGCAAAATCATGAAAAGAACAAAAATCGTATGTACGATTGGACCTGCATCAGAATCTGAAGAAATGTTAGAAAAATTAATGAGAGCAGGTATGAATGTTGCACGCTTAAATTTTTCACATGGGTCACATGACGAACATCGTGCACGTATTGAAACCATCCGAAAAGTAGCAAACAAATTAAATTTAAATATTGGTATCTTATTAGATACAAAAGGACCAGAAATTCGTACACATAACATGAAAGATGGTTTGATTACTTTAGAAAAAGGGACGAAAGTGTCTGTAAGTATGACAGAGGTCGAAGGAACGCCTGAGATGTTCTCTGTAACTTATGAAAATTTAATTAATGATGTGCATGAAGGTTCATTTATCTTACTTGATGATGGATTGATTGAATTACAAGTGGAAGAAATAGACCACAGTGCAGGTCAAGTTCACTGTAAAGTATTAAATACAGGTGAACTAAAAAATAAAAAAGGTGTAAACCTACCGGGTGTGAGTGTAAATTTACCAGGTATTACTGAAAAAGATGCGGATGATATTCGTTTTGGTATCGACCAAGATGTTGATTTTATTGCCGCTAGCTTTGTAAGACGCTCAAGTGATGTATTAGAAATTCGTAAAATTTTAGAAGAAGCGAACCATCATACGATTAGTATCATCCCTAAAATAGAAAACCAAGAAGGCATCGACAACATTGATGAAATACTTGCAGTGTCTGACGGCTTGATGGTTGCCCGTGGAGATATGGGGGTTGAAATTCCACCAGAAACGGTACCAATCGTGCAAAAAGAATTAATCCGTAAATGTAATAAACTTGGCAAACCTGTCATAACTGCGACACAAATGTTAGACTCTATGCAACGTAATCCGAGAGCCACACGTGCAGAAGCATCAGACGTTGCCAACGCTATTTATGATGGTACAGATGCTGTCATGTTATCTGGAGAAACTGCGGCAGGATCATATCCTGAAGAGGCTGTTAAAGCGATGCATAATATTGCTGTAGCTGCTGAACAAGCGCAAGATTACAAAAAATTACTATCTGATCGTACAAAACTCGTAGAGACTTCACTTGTAAATGCGATTGGTGTTTCAGTTGCTCATACCGCTTTAAACTTAAATGTAAAAGCAATTGTTGCTGCGACTGAAAGTGGTAGTACAGCGAAAACAATTTCTAAATATAGACCAAAATCTGATATTCTTGCTGTCACACCTAACGAATCAACAGCACGTCAGTGTGCATTAATGTGGGGTGTCTACCCTATCATCAAAAAAGGCAATTACTCTACAGATGAATTATTAAATAATGCTGTTGCGACAGCGATTGAATCTGAGCGTGTTGTTAATGGTGACCTTATTATTATTACTGCAGGTGTCCCTACAGGTGAATCAGGCACTACGAACTTAATGAAACTTCATCTCATTGGTGATGAACTTGCATCAGGACAAGGTATTGGCCGTACTTCTGCCGTGGGCCGTACAGTTGTTGTGAACCAAGCTTCTGAATTAAAAGGAAAAGACTTATCAAATGCAGTCATCGTCACATCTTCTATTGATGAAAGTTTCGTACCTTATCTCGATCAAGCCGTTGGCCTTATTACAGAAGAAGGTGGCTTAACTTCACCTAGCGCTATTGTAGGTTTAGAAAAAGGGATTCCTACGGTTGTAGGTGTGGAAAACGTCCTTCAAAGCGTCAAAGATGATGTATTAGTCACTGTTGATGCCGCCCAAGGTAAAATATTTGAAGGTTACGCAAACGTTCTTTAAACCGTTGCGTACGAATAAAGCTTAGAACAAGACAAAACCACTATATATCGTGTATAAATGATATATAGTGGTTTTTTTATATTACTTTTATTTAAAATAAAGTGCATCGCTTTTTAACAAAATATGTTTGTGAGTATAATGCCTATCATATCTAATTATTAATTATGATAAAGAAAGCAAATGATTATAATTTTGAGGTTTGATTGGTTAGAGTCATTGGCGAGAAACATCGTAAAATCAATGTTTATACATATTTTTAGGCTGTTTTACTCGTGGTTTTAACAAGAGGGTTCGGAATTTTGAACGTTCAATAAATATTCACAAATCGTGTGATATTAGCTATAATAACTTATGAAAGCCATTACAAAAGAGCGAATATATAGTAAAGGGGAAATTCATATGGCAGAACTACAGAAAGGTCTAGAAGGTGTAATTGCTGCAGAGACAAAGATTAGTTCAATCATCGATAGCCAGTTGACTTATGCTGGATATGACATTGATGATTTGGCAGAAAATGCTTTGTTCGAAGAAGTAATGTTCCTTCTTTGGAATTACCGATTACCTAATGAGAAGGAACTACAAGAACTTAAAGATAAATTACATCATTATATGACGCTAAATCCACGTATGTATAGTCATTTTGAGGAGTATACAACTGATGAAGTTCATCCAATGACTGCGTTACGAACTTCTGTTTCGTATTTGGCGCATTTTGACGATAATGCAGATGATAATGATGAAGCAGCATTGTATGAGAGAGGTATTCGAATTCAATCTAAAATTGCTTCATTAGTAACTTCATTCTCACGCGTACGTGAAGGTAAAAAGCCAGTTAAACCTGATACTTCTCTTTCATATGCAGCGAACTTCTTGTATATGCTAAGAGGGGAAAAACCAACAGATGTTGAAGTAGAAGGTTTTAATAAAGCGTTAATTTTACATGCAGACCACGAATTAAATGCTTCTGCGTTCACAGCGCGTTGTGCAGTTTCATCTATGTCTGATATGTATTCTGGAATTACTGCAGCAGTTGGTTCATTAAAAGGACCGCTTCACGGTGGTGCAAACGAACGTGTTATACGCATGTTAACAGAAATCGGCTCAGTGGATAATGTTGAAGCGTACTTGAAAAAGGCTTTTGACAATAAAGAAAAAATTATGGGCTTTGGACATCGGGTATATAAAAACGGAGATCCTCGTGCAAAATATTTAAAAGAAATGAGCCAAAAAATTACAGATGAAACAGGACAAAGTGAATTGTTCGAAATTTCTGTTAAAATTGCGGATATCGTTAAAGAAGAAAAAGGATTACTACCTAATGTCGATTTTTATAGTGCTACAGTTTACCACAGCATGGGTATTGAACATGATTTATTTACACCAATCTTTGCGGTTAGCCGTACATCAGGTTGGGTAGCACATATTTTAGAACAATTACGAGATAATCGCATTATGAGACCTAGAGCAACATATATTGGTGAAACAAATCGCAAATATTTACCAATAGAACAACGTGATTAATATTAAAGATTTCTGAACAAGATATTCAATTCATGGAGGTTACTTTAAAATGAGTGAAAAAATTGTAAAAACAGCAGATGGCTTAAATGTCCCAAATCAACCTATCGTTCCATATATTATAGGCGATGGAATTGGTCCAGACATTTGGAAAGCAGCAAGTCGTGTCATTGATGAAGCTGTCAAAAAAGCTTACAACGGTGAAAAAGAAATTTCTTGGAAAGAAGTATTAGCGGGTCAAAAAGCTTATGATCAAACTGGAGAGTGGCTACCACAAGAAACTTTGGACACGATTAAAGAATATTTAATTGCGATTAAAGGTCCATTAACAACACCGATTGGTGGAGGTATTCGCTCATTAAATGTAGCGTTACGTCAAGAGTTAGATTTATTCACATGTTTACGTCCTGTACGTTGGTTCCAAGGTGTTCCTTCACCAGTAAAAAATCCTCAAGATACAGATATGGTTATTTTCCGTGAAAATACAGAAGATATCTATGCAGGTATTGAATTTAAAGAAGGTTCTGAAGAAGTCAAAAAAGTGATTGATTTCTTGCAAAATGAAATGGGTGCTAAAAATATTCGTTTTCCTGAAACATCAGGTATTGGGATTAAACCTGTTTCAAAAGAAGGAACAGAACGCCTCGTACGTGCAGCCATTCAATATGCTTTAGACAATAATCGTAAATCAGTAACACTCGTTCATAAAGGTAACATTATGAAATTTACTGAAGGTGCATT
The DNA here is from genome assembly GCF_029024625.1 of Staphylococcus chromogenes. Lineage (NCBI taxonomy): Bacteria > Bacillati > Bacillota > Bacilli > Caryophanales > Staphylococcaceae > Staphylococcus > Staphylococcus chromogenes. The sequence continues at coordinate 1,045,311 of NZ_CP118953.1, forward strand.
CAAACAATGGGGTTATGATTTAGCAGAACGTGAATTTGGTGATAAAGTATTTACATGGAAACAATATGACAAAATTGTTGAAGAAAAAGGTAAAGAAGAAGCTAATGCAGCGCAAGAGAAAGCTGAAAAAGCTGGGAAAATTATCATTAAAGATTCGATTGCAGATATTTTCTTACAACAAATTTTAACACGTCCTTCAGACCATGATGTTGTAGCTACAATGAACTTAAATGGGGACTATATTTCAGATGCTTTAGCTGCTCAAGTTGGTGGCATCGGAATTGCGCCAGGGGCAAACATTAACTATGAAACTGGACATGCCATTTTTGAAGCGACACACGGTACAGCTCCAAAATATGCGGATTTAGATAAAGTGAATCCATCTTCTGTACTATTATCAGGTGTTCTTTTATTAGAACATTTAGGTTGGCAAGAAGCGGCAGACTTAATTACAGCGTCTGTTGAAAAAACAATCGCTTCAAAAGTTGTAACATACGACTTTGCACGATTAATGGATGGCGCAACAGAAGTGAAAACATCTGAATTTGCGGATGAATTGATTAAAAATCTATAATATTAGTTAACCTATAGTTGAGATATGTTCTTACAAAGCTTCATTTGTAAAGCATAGATTAAGCGGTATTGAGAGCCATTTGTGCTTTCTTTACCGCTTTTTATTAATATCAACTGCCTTTACCATAGGAGAGGAAATCTCATAAAAATCTTAATAATTGTAAAGTTGACGTCGTGCTTTGACTCATTTAACTTAAAAGTGGGTAATACAAAAATGAAGTACGAAGATGTTTTATTTGTTAAGTGATTATTAAGATATTGTAAAGTTACTTAATAACATATTATTTTTAAGCTCATTTTAAGTTATAATGAACTTAATCATACATAGGAGGTACATGTAATGGTGCAAAGAGTGCTTGTGGTTGATGATGAACAATCAATTGTCACATTACTCAAATATAATCTTGAGCAAGCAGGATACCTTGTAGAAATTGCTCAAGATGGTGAGGAAGCAATTGAAAAGGAAAAAGAAACAAAACCTGATCTAATTGTCTTAGACGTGATGTTGCCTAAAAAAGATGGTATTGAAGTATGTAAAACAATCCGTTCTGATAAAAATCAGGTGCCCATCCTTATGTTAACTGCAAAAGATGATGAATTTGATCGTGTTTTAGGGTTAGAGCTTGGGGCAGATGACTATATGACTAAACCGTTTTCCCCTAGAGAAGTCGTGGCACGTGTCAAAGCGATTTTGAGACGTTCATCCCAATTTGATGCTGCACGTGCTGAAGAGGATGATGAAGATATTGTCATCGGCCCTATCCGTATTAGACCTGACTATTTTGAAGTCTATCGTCATGATGAATTGTTAGAACTGACACCCAAAGAATTTGAATTATTACTGTACCTTGTCGAACGTCAAGGACGTGTCATTACGAGAGAACACATGTTGAATTCTGTATGGAATTATGAATTTGCGGGAGATTCACGTATTGTTGATGTACATATAAGTCATTTACGTGACAAGCTTGAAGAAAACCCTAAACAGCCCCAATTTATAAAAACGGTACGAGGATTAGGCTATAAATTGGAGCGTCCAAAATAAATGATTAAATTTTATCATAAATTATTAATCATACTTACAACAATTACTGTTGTAAGTTTTCTTATATTAGGGTTTATTGTACATAATTCTATATATACTATTTCTGTTGAACATCAAAAGAAAGAACTTCAAAAACATGCGCAACAAATCATTAGTTTACATCATAATCATAACGATAGACGTATTCAATCTCTTGCCGAAACCTATGAGTCAAATATTTTAATTTTAGATAAAGGGAAAACTTATCGCGTCAATACAAAGCAAGATTTTAATATTGAAAAAAGAAAAGCTGAGTTATTAAGACAATTGAAATCAGAAAATCCAGTTTATATCTTAGATGGTAAAGCTGGAGAATATTTATTTGGGATTGAAAAAGGAAATGTGACCTTATTAATGAGTGGCGAATACGATACAGTATATGCACTTCAAATGCAATTTTGGAAATATTTAATTTTAATGGGTATCGTTTTCATTGCACTTATCTTCTTCACAGTGCGATATATTAACAGAACATACATCCAACCAATAAATGAAGTCTCTTATGCCGCTTCACTTTTAACTCAAGGTAATTATCGCGTGCGTGTCCCTGAAAGTAGTGTAAAAGAAACACGTGAATTGTATGTCACAATTAATGTATTAGCGCGACGTCTTGAACGATTAAATAGTGAACAAAAAATTCAAAGGAACAGATTAGTGACTACATTGGAAAATATTCCTAGTGCGGTATTAATGATTGATAAACATGGCAATATTGTGGTAGCGAATAAAACCTTTTATGATATTTTTAATGAAAATACTAATGTTGAACAGCAAAACTATGAAAAATTACTACATCCGACTTTAAAAAAATTAGTCGTAGAAGGGTTTCGTACAGAAAAGCCTGTTTATGATCAAGTTGAATTACATTTGAATCAAATTCATCAAAAGTTTTTTGATACTTCATGTGTGCCAATTTTGACACGTACTAAAAAGAGACTACAAGGTATGGTTATCGTTTTACATGATATTACACAACTCAAAAAATTAGAAAATTTAAGGAGAGATTTTGTTGCTAATGTCTCTCATGAGTTGAAAACACCAATAACCTCTATTAAAGGGTTTACTGAAACATTATTAGACGGTGCCAAAAATGATGAGGCCTCACTAGACATGTTTTTAAATATCATGTTAAAAGAATCCAATCGTATTCAGTCTTTAGTCGATGATTTATTAGATTTATCCAAAATTGAACAAAATACTGAGCTTGATAAACATTCGATTCGTTTATCGAAAGTCGCCCATCATGCATTAGAAATGATTCAACCGCTTGCTCAAGATAAAAATATTGAGCTTATTGATGAAATCAATGATAATGTGACCGCAATGGCAGATGAATCGAAAATGTCTCAAGTCATTGTAAATTTACTTTCTAATGCAGTAAACTATTCACCACCAGATAAAACGATCACGATACGTGTTTATAACAAAGAACGTTGTAAAGTGATTGAAGTGATAGACCAAGGTATTGGTATTGCAAAAGAAGAAACTTACCGGATATTTGAACGCTTTTATCGAGTTGATAAGGCGCGTAGCCGTGATTCAGGTGGCACTGGTTTAGGATTATCTATTACAAAACATATTGTTGAAGGATATCAAGGCACGATTGAAGTTGAAAGTGAGCTTGGAAAAGGGTCAATATTTAGAGTCCAATTACCAGAATAATGAATACTTATTAAAGAGGAATGGAAATCGCATTGATTTTCGAAATTCCTCTTTTTTGCATTTCACGCAGCGTCTTTCTAGTCATATCATCGCTTCTAATAGTTTTTCATATATGTGTAGATTATGTTTTTAATTTGCGAGGCTATGAGATGGAGTTTTAATGTCCGAATGGGTATTTGGTAAGGGATATGATAAAATAAATTCAAAGTAACTAGGAGGGACCGTTGTGGATAAATTAGTATTAATTGATGGAAATAGCTTAAGCTTTCGAGCATTTTACGCTTTGCCATTACTACAAAATAAGGCAGGAATTCATACCAATGCAATATTTGGCTTCGCACGTTTATTAGAAAAGATTATCAAAGAGGAAGCGCCCACACATTTTCTAGTTGCCTTCGACGCAGGTAAAACAACGTTTCGTCATGAAACATATCAAGATTATAAAGGTGGGCGTCAAAAAACACCTCCTGAACTGAGTGAACAATTTCCATATATTCGTCAATTGTTAGATGCATACCACATCCAAAGATATGAATTGGAGAACTATGAAGCGGATGACATTATTGGTACTTTGAGTCGTCAAGCTGATGAGCGTGGCATGCAAACCATTATTATCACAGGCGACCGCGATTTAACACAATTAGCATCTAACAATGTCACAATATATTACACGAAAAAAGGTGTCACAGATGTGGATCATTATACGCCTGATTTTATATCAGAAAAATACGGTGGCTTGAGTCCAGATCAAATTCGTGATTTAAAAGGACTCATGGGGGACACTTCAGACAATATACCTGGCGTGGTAGGTGTCGGTGAGAAAACGGCACTCAAATTGTTACATCAGTTTGAGACTGTCGAAGGTGTTTATGAAAATATAGACCAAGTGAGTGGTAAAAAATTAAAAGAAAAGCTTGAAAATAGTAAAGCCGATGCTTTAATGAGTAAAAAACTTGCCACTATTAATAGAGAGAGTCCGATTGAAGTTTCTTTAGAGGATACAAAGCGACCTGAAAATAATGATGAAAGTGAAAAAATCCAATTATTTAAAACGCTTGAATTTCGTCAACTTTTAAATGAAGTAGATGTGAATACTGACACAAACTTTCCCCAAAAAGAATACAAAGTTCAAACAGATTTTAACAATGTAGATTTTCATCAATTAACTTCAGCTGTAATCCACATAGAAGTTGACGGTGATAATTATATCCAAAATGATATCCTAGCAATTGGCTTAAAAACAGTAGATGAATATATCGTTATTCCGGCAAATAATATTTCTAAACATGACGCATTTGTCCAATGGTTAGAAAATAGCGATACGCAAAAATTAGTGTTTGATGCCAAAAAAACATACGTCGCATTGAAACGTTTAGGTGTGACGATTCAAAATATTACATTTGATACCATGTTAGGGAGTTATCTCATTGATCCATCTCAGACGATTGATGATGTTGCTTCCGTGGCTACATTGTATGAAGGGACTTCAGTTAAAGAAAATACAGCAGTATATGGAAAAGGCAAATCTTATAAAGTCCCAGATTTTTCTATTTTATCCTCACACATTGCGACGGTGCTTGATGCCATTGAAGTACTACAACCCGTTATGAAAGAAAAACTGATGAGCAATGCGCAAATGGAGTTACTAGAGGAAATTGAATTACCTTTAGCAATCATTTTAGGAGATATGGAGTATACAGGTATTTATACTGATATCAACACTTTGAAAGCTATGGAGAATGAAATTCAAGCAAAGTTAGACACACTTATTGCAGATATTCATGCCCAAGCAGGGGAAACTTTTAACATTAATTCTCCTAAACAACTGGGTGTCATTTTATTTGAAAAATTAGAACTTCCGATTATTAAAAAAACAAAGACAGGTTATTCTACAGCTGTAGATGTTCTAGAAAAATTGCAAGGACAACATCCTATTATCGATCTCATCTTAGCTTATCGTACATTATCAAAATTACAGTCGACGTATGTCGAAGGTTTACAAAAGGTGATTTGGGAAGATCAACGTATTCACACGAGATTCAACCAAACATTGGCACAAACAGGTCGACTTTCTTCAGTGGATCCTAACTTACAAAACATCCCGATTCGAATCGAAGAAGGTCGTAAAATTCGAAAAGCTTTTAAACCAACAGATGAGAACAGTGTCATATTAGCGGCAGATTATTCACAAATTGAATTACGGGTTTTGGCACATATTACAAAAGATCCAACTTTGCAAAACGCTTTTATAGAAAATGAAGATATTCATACCACGACTGCGATGAAAGTGTTTCACGTGGATGCCTCTGATGTCACGTCACTTATGCGTCGTCAAGCAAAAGCGGTTAACTTTGGAATTGTGTATGGTATTAGCGACTACGGATTAAGCCAAAGCCTCGGTATTACTCGTAAAGAAGCGCAACAATTTATTGATGATTATTTAAATCATTTTCCAGGCGTGAAAACTTACATGGAAGAAATAGTTCAAGATGCAAAACAAAATGGGTATGTTGAAACATTGTTAAAACGCCGTCGTTATATTCCTGATATCACGAGTCGAAACTTTAATAAACGGGGATTCGCTGAACGTACAGCAATGAATTCACCAATACAAGGGAGCGCAGCAGATATAATCAAATGCGCCATGGTTCAATTGGATGCTGCAATGAAAGAGAAATCATTTAAAGCTAAATTACTTCTTCAAGTCCACGATGAATTAATTTTCGAACTGCCAAAAGATGAGGTAGAGGCATTTAGCAAGTTTGTTGAAGAAATTATGGAACATGCTTTAGAATTAGATGTGCCGCTTCGTGTAGAATCCGATTATGGTGACACATGGTATGATGCAAAATAGAAAGTAGGGAGTTAATTGCCAGAATTACCTGAAGTAGAACATGTAAAAAGGGGTATTCAACCTTTCGTCGAAGGGGCAGATATCGAAAAAGTTACTTTTTCTAGTCATGTCATAAAAGGAAAAGCTGAAGGGAAAGCGACTATTGTTAAAGGAATGAGTTTAGAGGCTTTTGAGCAATTTACCGTTCATTTTACAATTAATCGTGTATACCGAAAAAGTAAATATATTTTGTTTGACTTATCGAATGGTGAAACTCAACGCATGATGATTTCACATTTAGGTATGGCCGGAGGTTTTTTTGTCGTCAAACGTATTGATGATATTGCAATTGCTAATTATCGTAAACATTGGCACGTCATATTTCATCTGAGTAATGATTGGTTATTAGTCTATTCAGATATAAGAAGGTTCGGTGAAATTCGAAACGTTGAACGTATTGAAGAATATCCTTCGCTATTAGAAATTGCTCCAGAACCATTTAGTGAAGAAGCTTTACCTCATTACTTAGCGCAATTCGAACAAAAAAAATTCCGAAAAATGCCCATTAAGCGTATGATATTAGAACATCGAGTGATTTCAGGCTGTGGAAATATTTATGCTTGCGAAGCGTTATTTGATGCGAAAATAAATCCTCACCGATTGAGCCAAGATTTATCTCAAGAGGAACGTATTCGTATTTTTAAAAGTGCTGTAAAAGTTTTAGAATTGGGTATTTTAAATGGGGGAACGAGTATTTCTGACTATGTTCATGCAGATGGTCAACGTGGTTCAATGCAAAATAATCTAAAAGTCTATAAACAAAAATGTTGCCCAGATTGTCAAAACCCAATTGAAACGGCCATCATCGGAGGAAGAAATACGCACTATTGTAAGTATTGTCAAGTTTAAGGAAGAAGGTATGTTATGACTAAAGTCATCGGATTAACTGGTGGAATCGCAACAGGAAAATCGACTGTTGCTGAACTTTTAAAAGCGCATGGATTTAAAATTGTAGATGCAGATATAGCTTCGAGAAAGGCTGTTGAAAAAGGCTCTGAAGGATTGAAAAACGTAGTAGCTGAATTTGGAGAAGAAGCCCTTACAGAAGAGGGTGAAATGAATCGTGAATATATTGGACAACAAATATTTTACGATGACCTAAAAAGAGAAAAACTCAACGCAATCATCCATCCTATTGTTAGAGAAATTATGGAAAACGAAAAAAAACAATATTTAGCTCAAGGTTATGATGTTGTGATGGACATTCCGTTACTATTTGAAAATGGATTGGAGAAAACTGTGGATGAAGTATGGTTAGTCTATACTTCGCCAAGTATTCAAATTGATCGGCTTATGGAGCGAAATCAATTGTCAATTGAAGATGCTAAAGCACGGATTTACAGTCAAATTTCAATTGATAAGAAAAGTCGAATGGCGGATGTTGTCATTGACAATTTCGGAACTAAACTTGAATTAAAACAAAATCTTGAGCAAGCTTTAACAGAAAAAGGATATCTTAAAGAAGCATAACTAAAAATACCTCACAGTGTAAAAATTGTGAGGTATTTTTATGTATATATATGGATTAAATATTACCTGTAATTATGCTATGTAAACCTATGGATGTTGAAAAAGGAGTGAAAGTAGAGATATTGCCATTAAATCGTAAAATTTTCCGTCGTAAACGGTTTCATTTTTGCATAATTATGATATACTCTTAAATATAAGTATAACACATTAACAAGGAGTGCTTTTTTCATGACGACAAAGATTGCGATTAACGGTTTAGGCCGTATCGGACGTATGGTATTAAGAATTGCTTTAAATAGAGAGGACATAGAAGTAGTTGCAATTAATGCGAGCTATCCGCCAGAAACGATTGCACATCTTATCAAATACGACACAACGCATGGACGTTTTAATAAAGAAGTACAACCTACTGAAAATGGAATTATCGTAGAGGGTAAAACGATAAAATTAGTTTCTGACCGTAACCCAGAAAATTTACCATGGAAAGACTTAGGAATTGATGTAGTCATTGAAGCTACAGGGAAATTCAATCATGGTGACAAGGCAGATGCACATATTAAAGCCGGAGCTAAAAAAGTCTTACTTACAGGTCCTTCAAAAGGTGGACATGTTCAAACCATCGTTAAAGGGGTAAATGATCAAGATTTGAATGTTGATGAGTACGATATTTTCAGTAATGCTTCATGTACAACAAACTGTTTAGCGCCGGTTGCTAAAGTATTAAATGACAAATTCGGTATTGAAAACGGCCTTATGACGACTGTTCATGCAGTAACAAATGATCAAAATAATTTAGATAATCCACATAAAGACTTACGACGTGCGCGTGCAGCATTTGAAAGTATTATTCCTACATCTACGGGTGCTGCTAAAGCTTTAGCACTTGTTTTACCTGAATTAGAAGGAAAATTACACGGTATGGCATTACGTGTTCCTACAAAAAACGTTTCATTAGTTGATTTAGTCGTTGATTTGAAACAATCTGTAACGAAAGAAGAAGTAAATCAATTATTTAGAGACAATAATCTAAATGGTGTCATCGATATCGTGGATGAACCTCTCGTTTCTGATGACTTTAATACTGATAGTCATTCGGCAATCATCGATGCGCAATCTACAATCGTTATGGGAGATAAAAAAGTAAAAGTTCTCGCTTGGTATGATAACGAATGGGCATATTCAACTCGTGTTGTAGATGTCTTACAACAAATTGCAGAGGCAATTAAAGTAACAGCATAATTAAAAATATGTAAAACTCCTCAAAAAGAGTCAAGGTGTGCTTTGCGCCTTGGCTCTTTTGAACGTTGCACTTTGGTTATTAAAACAGTTTGTAGTATAATGAAACAAAAATATTGAAGAAGGTGAAAAGTTGTGAAATGCCCAAAATGCCAAAATACGCAATCTCGCGTGATTGATTCAAGACATGTGGATGACCTAAATGCTATTAGACGAAGACGTGAATGTGAGCATTGTGGGACTCGTTTCACTACTTTTGAACATATAGAGATGAGTCCGCTCATTGTTGTAAAAAAAGATGGCACAAGAGAACAGTTTAACCGTGAAAAAATATTAAATGGCTTAGTGCGTTCATGCGAAAAACGACCTGTTCGTTTTCAACAGTTAGAGGATATTACGAACCAAGTTGAATGGCGACTTAGAGATTCAGGGATGGCGGAAATTTCCTCGAGAGCTATCGGAGAATATGTCATGGATCTTTTGATAAACGTCGATCAAGTGTCATACGTACGATTTGCATCAGTTTATCGTGAGTTTAAAGATGTGGATCAGTTATTAACATCAATGCAAGGCATCATCAATGAAAATAAGCGGAGTGAATAAAATGGTTTCCATGTTTGATAGTCAATTAAATGCACATGACGGATTTAAAGTTATTCGTCCTTTCCATTACCATCGCCTCCATCAAGAAGTGTTGAATCGTTTGTTTATTCCACTTATTGGTGCTGAAGCGGTAAGTTATTATTTATATTTAGAACAATTTCATCAACAGCCTCTTGAATCCAATTTAACTCATTATACGGTGATGTCTGAACTGAAAATCAATTTATTGAAGTTTCGAAAAAACCTAGATCTATTGGAAGGCATTGGTCTTTTAAAAACCTACGTCCGTCATTCGCAACAAACGACAGAATTTATATATGAACTTGTGCCACCGCCTTCACCATCTGGTTTCTTCAATGATCCTATGCTATCTATTTATTTTTATCAGGTTGTGGGGCAGGCCCGCTATCATGAAATAAAACGCTTTTTTATACCTCAACAAAAAGATTTAACCGGTTATACAGAGGTTACCAAAAAATTCACCGATGTTTTTAAAGTTCCTCAACAATCCAATCATTTACGGGACCAAAAACTGATTGAATCACGATATGAAGGTGTAGATTTATCAGACGTCACGTTTGATTTTGATTTGTTAAAAGATATGTTGCAAACGCATTATGTAAGTGACGAAGTGATTTCTGAACCTAACAAAACAACGATTATCCAATTAGCCACTTTATATCGTTTATCGCCCGATGTGATGAAAACAGTGATTTTAAAATCGTTAAATAGTGACCAAAGTATATCTATTTCCACTTTACGAAAGACAGCGCAAGAATATTACCTCATAGAAAACCAACAAGAATTGCCATCTTTAACTGAGTCAAATACCGATCACTCGCAAAATGAAGATGAAAATATTGAAGCAGTGGAAGTAACGAATTGGGAAGAGTGGTATGAGGTAATGGACAATACGAGTCCAATAGTAATGCTGACTTCATGGGGAGGCTCAGAACCTACGCCTCAACAAAAAGCGATGATTGAAGATTTATTGAATAGAGAACAATTGAGCTTTGGGGCAATTAATGTGTTATTACAATATGTGATGCTTTCAAAAGACCAAAATTTACCTAAAAATTATGTGCTTTCAGTCGCATCAAGTTGGAAAAAAAATGGTGTCACTGATGCTAAATCTGCACATGCTTTAGCTGAAAAAATCAAAGAGAAGCAATCACGTTCGTACTCAAACTATAAATCACAACGTCCTCAAGAACAATTACAGTCAAAAGAAAAAACGCCTCGTTGGCTCACACATCCAGACGAATTTAAATTACAGGATGAGGATCAAGAAAGTTTACAAAAAGATAAAGATGCATTTCTAAATAAACTAAAAAATAAAAAGCGGGCAGGTGAGAAAGAATGAAATCGTTTGGGAGCATTATTGGTTCAAATGAAGCATTTGAAAAAAGAATCGCTAAAATCAAACGCGACGTGTTACAAGATCCAGATGTCAAAAAATTTTTAGAGGCACATCAAAGTGAATTAACAAATCGTATGATTGATGAAGATTTGAATATTTTACAAGAATATAAAGATCAACAAAAAAACTATGACGATCATCATACTTATGAAAACTGTCCTAATTTTGTTAAGGGTCATATCCCCGAACTCTATATTGAAAACGAGCGAATTAAAATCAAATATATTCCGTGTCCATGTAAAATCAAACATGATGAAGCTAAGTTTTATAGTAATATGATTACTTCATTTCATATGCATCCAGATACATTGAACGCCAAAATCAAAGACATATATATGAATCGTCGGAATCGCCTAGAATTGGCAATGCAATTAGACGAGATGATTGATCAGATTATCGCAAAACAACCCACAAAAGGATTATATCTTTATGGTGAATTCGGAACGGGCAAATCCTTCATTTTAGGAGCGATTGCCAATGAATTAAAAAGCAACCGTGTGCCTTCCACTATCATATATGTTCCAGAATTTATACGTACACTTAAAAATGGCTTTAAAGATGGTTCAACTGACCGAAGAGTTAAAGAAGTTCGAGAAGCAAGGGTATTATTTTTAGATGATATTGGAGCTGAAGAAATTTCTCCATGGGTTAGAGATGAGGTGCTTGGACCTATTTTACATTATCGTATGATACAAGAATTACCCACATTTTTTAGCTCGAATTTAAATCTCGATGAACTTGAACACCATTTGTCTGTAACGCGTGGGGGGACAGAAATGACAAAAGCTGCGCGAATCATGGAACGGGTTAAAACGCTCGCTCAACCCTATCGACTCGAAGGAGAAAATTATAGAAAGCGTTGATATTTTTAAGAAAAGCGTTATAATGTAATTAACTAAATGAACGACTAAAAGTATGAGGATTCGATAAAATACCTCCTATTATCCAGAGAGCTACCGTTGGTGAGAGTGTAGTTTTTAGTGTATTTTATTACTCCCTCTATTTTGGCACTTGTAATGAGTGCACGGCTCAAGACCGTTATCTTATGTAGAGTTTGTATGTTTATTTAACATACTTTTCTAGGGTGGTACCACGATTGACCTCGTCCCTGTTCTGGGATGAGGTCTTTTTGTTTTTAGTCGTTATTTAATTTAAGGAGGATGCATATGGCTGAGATAAGTATACGCTTTCCAGATGGAAATGAAAAAAGTTTTGAAAAGGGAATAACTACTGAAGAAATCGCACAATCTATCAGTCCTGGTTTACGTAAAAAAGCAGTAGCAGGTAAATTCAATCAACAATTAGTAGATTTAACACGTCCACTAGAAGAAAATGGCGACATTGAAATTATTACACCAGGGAGCGACGAAGCACTAGAGGTATTACGTCACTCAACAGCACATTTAATGGCACAGGCCATCAAACGCTTATATGGTGATGTAAAATTTGGCGTAGGCCCAGTTATTGATGGTGGTTTTTACTACGATTTTGATATGGAAGAAAAAGTGTCGAGTGATGACTTTGAAAAAATAGAAAAAACAATGAAACAAATTGTTAATGAAAATCATCCCATCGAACGTCGTGTGGTTTCACGTGAAGAGGCGAAATCATTTTTTAGTGAAGATCCATATAAACTCGAATTGATTGATGCGATTCCTGAAGATGAAAGTGTAACGCTATACTCACAAGGAGAATTCACTGATTTATGTCGTGGCGTGCATGTGCCATCTACGTCTAAAATTAAAGAATTTAAATTGCTATCTACAGCAGGGGCGTATTGGCGTGGTGACAGTAATAATAAAATGTTACAGCGTATCTATGGTACAGCATTTTTTGATAAAAAAGACTTAAAAGCACATCTTAAAATGTTAGAAGAACGTAAAGAACGTGACCATAGACGTATTGGTAAGGATTTAGAACTCTTTACGAACAATCAATTAGTAGGGGCAGGCTTACCGCTTTGGTTACCAAATGGCGCGACAATTCGACGAGAAATTGAACGCTATATCGTCGATAAAGAAGTGAGTCTCGGTTATGATCATGTATATACACCTGTCATGGCAAATGTAAATTTATATAAAACATCTGGACATTGGGATCATTACCAAGATGATATGTTCCCTGTCATGCAATTAGATGAAGATGAAGCAATGGTGCTTCGTCCAATGAATTGCCCACATCATATGATGATATATGCAAATAAGCCACATTCTTATCGTGAACTTCCAATTCGTATCGCTGAACTAGGTACAATGCACCGCTATGAAGCGAGTGGGGCTGTATCAGGGTTACAACGTGTGCGTGGAATGACTTTAAATGATGCTCACATTTTTGTTCGTCCAGATCAAATTAAAGATGAATTTAAACGTGTTGTAAACATGATTATCGATGTATACAAAGATTTCGGGTTTGAAGATTACCGCTTCCGTTTAAGCTATCGTGATCCTGAAGATAAAGAGAAATATTTTGATGATGATGACATGTGGAACAAAGCAGAAGCGATGTTAAAAGAAGCTGTAGACGAATTAGGTTTAAGTTATGAAGAAGAAACAGGTGAAGCTGCGTTTTATGGTCCAAAACTCGACGTACAAGTGAAGACAGCAATGGGTAAAGAAGAAACCTTATCTACGGCTCAACTTGACTTTTTATTACCGGAGCGATTTGATTTATCTTACATTGGTCAAGATGGTGAACAACATCGTCCAGTCGTTATTCATCGTGGCGTCGTTTCGACAATGGAACGTTTCGTTGCCTTCTTAACTGAAGAAACAAAAGGCGCTTTCCCTACATGGTTAGCTCCTCAACAAGTTGAAATCATTCCTGTTAATGTGGACCTACATTATGATTATGCGAAACAAATTCAAGATGAACTTAAATCCCAAGGTGTTCGTGTGAATATTGATGATCGTAATGAAAAGATGGGATACAAAATTCGTGAAGCTCAAATGAAGAAAATTCCTTACCAACTTGTTGTTGGTGATAAAGAAGTAGAAAATAATGAAGTGAACGTTCGTAAATATGGTTCTCAAGATCAAGAAACAGTTGAAAAAGATGATTTTATTTGGAATTTAGTAGACGAAATTCGCTTGAAAAAACATAGATAACTTGTCAATCTTTTGTGATTAAGTTATAGTAGTTATTAATAAATGAATATGAATTTAGTTAGAGGTTGCGTCTTTAAAAAGTCGTTTGTCAGAAGTCGAATGGGACATATGTTGCACAAATAAAAGGTAAAGACGCCGAAGTGAAAGGTGAACCATCAACATCTTTTGCTGGGCTAGTATTCGAACAGAAGCTAGACTGTCACAATAGTGGTGTGCTATCTATGTTATACATGAAACAAAGGTTGCATTCTCAATGTAACCTTTGTTTTTTTAAGAGAGTAATGACTTAAATTGTAACACCTACCTCTAGGTAAAAGGGAAAGGATAATGATATGAGTCAGGTTCATTCGGAAAAAGAAAACACAGTCCAAAGACAACTTAAAGATCGTCATATATCAATGATTGCGATAGGAGGGGCGATTGGCACAGGTTTGTTTATGACATCTGGGGGTGCCATTGGTGATGCAGGCCCATTGGGGGCATTATTAGGCTATGCCATTATTGGTATTATGGTATTTTTCTTAATGACTTCATTAGGTGAAATGGCAACGTACCTTCCAGTTTCAGGTTCTTTTAGTACATATGCGACACGTTTTGTGGATCCCTCATTAGGGTTTGCGCTTGGTTGGAACTATTGGTTCAATTGGGTGATTACTGTAGCTGCTGACGTGACCATTGCTGCACAAGTCATCCAATATTGGGCGCCTTTACAGTTTTTACCTGCATGGGCATGGAGTTGCCTATTTATGGTCATCATTTTTAGTTTGAACGCCTTATCTGTAAAAGTATACGGTGAAAGTGAATATTGGTTTGCCTTCATAAAAGTAGCAACTGTCATTATTTTTATCATTGTAGGTCTTTTAACAATACTCGGAATTATGGGTGGTTCAGCTGTAGGATTTGATACTTTCACAAAAGGAGATGCCCCTATTTTAGGCGATAATATAGGGAGTAGTTTACTCGCTATTTTTGGTGTCTTCCTTATTGCAGGTTTCTCATTCCAAGGAACAGAACTTGTGGGTATCACAGCAGGTGAATCTGAAAACCCGCAACGTGCAGTCCCTAAAGCGATTAAACAAGTGTTTTGGCGTATCTTACTATTTTATATTTTTGCCATTTTCATTATTGGAATGTTGATTCCTTATGATAGTCCAGCATTAATGGGTGGCGGAGATGATATTGCGACATCTCCATTTACATTAGTATTTAAAAATGCTGGTTTGGCTTTTGCGGCCTCATTTATGAACGCGGTTATATTAACTTCTGTATTATCTGCTGGAAATTCTGGGATGTATGCAAGTACGAGAATGTTATATTCCATGAGTAAAGATGGCTTAGCGGCGAGAATTTTTGGTAATACGAACAAAAATGGAACGCCAATTATTTCTATGATTGCAACGGCTGCTATCGTCATAATTATTTTTATTGTGCAACAAGTGAGCGGTAATGCTTACGAGTATATTGTTGCAGCAAGTGGCTTAACAGGATTTATCGCTTGGGTAGGGATTGCAATCAGTCATTACCGCTTTAGAAAAGCCTTTGATGCTCAAAACTATGATAAAGACAAATTGGTTTATAAAGCAAAACTCTTCCCATTCGGTCCTATTTTGGCAGGCGTTTTATGTGTCATTGTAATTATCGGTCAAGATGTAGATTTAATACAAAGTGGTCATTTTGATTTTAATCGATTTATCATTACGTATATGGGAATACCTGTATTTTTAGGCTTTTTCATTTATCATAAGTTAAGATATAAAACGAAATTGATTCCTTTAAAAGAAGTGAATCTTGATCCATCAGTTACAACAAAAGAAAAAAACTTCCAAAAACATGTTGACTAATTCGAATTAACTTGGTATAGTTAGTTCTGTTGATTACGAAACGGACCAAGTAGAAGCACCCGCTTCTCACCTGTAGCGACGCATAAAGCAGTTGGCAGGTAAACGATAACATGTGAAAGAAGTTCATGTGAATTTAGAAGCGGGGACATAGACTGTCCTCGCTTCTTTTTTGTACTTGGACCATTCGTAAAACTAATGGAGGTGTCAACCATAGCTAAGGATCAAACGCAAGTAAATGAAAAGATTCGTGCAAGAGAATTACGTCTTATCGGTCAAAATGGTGACCAAATTGGTGTCAAAACCAAAAATGAAGCATTAGAAATGGCAGATCGTCTAGGTTTAGATGTTGTTGTTGTTGCACCTAATGCTAAGCCACCTGTTGCTCGTATAATGGACTATGGTAAGTACAAATTTGAGCAACAAAAGAAAGAAAAAGAAATGAAAAAGAAACAAAAAATCATCAATGTTAAAGAGATTCGTTTAAGTCCAACAATTGAAGAACATGACTTCAATACAAAACTTAAAAATGGTCGCAAATTTTTATCTAAAGGTGATAAAGTTAAAGTTTCAATTCGTTTCAGAGGGCGTGCCATTACACATAAAGAAATCGGACAACGTGTTTTAGAAAAGTTCGCAGATGAATGTAAAGATGTTGCTACTGTGGAACAGAAGCCTAAAATGGAAGGCCGTCAAATGTTTCTTATGTTAGCCCCAATTAACGAAAAATAAACAACGATTAATAGGAGGAACTCACTATGCCTAAAATGAAAACTCATCGCGGAGCAGCGAAACGTGTTAAAAGAACTGGATCTGGTCAATTAAAACGTTCTAGAGCTTACACTTCTCACTTATTCGCAAACAAATCTACAAAACAAAAACGTCAATTACGTAAAGCATCATTAGTTTCTAAAAGCGATGCAAAACGTGTAAAACAATTATTAACATACGTTAAATAAGATATTTTAAATGGTATGAGCTGCATACCCCAGAGATAAAAGGAGGAATTTATTATGCCACGTGTTAAAGGTGGAACAGTAACAAGAGCGCGTCGTAAAAAAACGATTAAATTAGCAAAAGGTTACTTTGGTTCAAAAAGTACATTATATAAAGTAGCAAAACAACAAGTTATGAAATCAGGTCAATATTCATTCCGTGACCGTCGTCAAAGAAAACGTGATTTCCGTAAATTATGGATTACACGTATCAACGCTGCTGCACGTCAACATGACATGAGCTATTCTCGTTTAATGAACGGCTTAAAAGTAGCTGGTATCGATATTAACCGTAAAATGTTATCTGAAATTGCTATTTCAGACGACAAAGCTTTCGCTGAATTAGTTAACAAAGCAAAAGACGCTTTAAAATAATAATGACAATTAAACGCTTTTCACAGTGAAGAAGAATTCTTTATGTGAAAAGCGTTTTTGTACATAGTGTGAGTAAGTCATACATAAAAATTCTTTCAGCTTAAGGGTTTCTTTGATACCATTAAGAAAACATGTTAAAAAGGAGAAAATGATGTCTAAATTTGATGAGCAAATTACTGTAGTAAAACGTCAAACACTTTTTGATGATGAAAAAAATGCATTCAATGGCTTCATTGCAAAACATAACCCTAAAAGTACAGAAATTTTCGAAGCCTTAAATGAATATGAGATAAAACGTCGAGGTGATATGGAAGAGGATCCTTCTTATAAGCAATTGATTTCTTATTGTTTGCTAGAAAATGAACTAGGGGAAATTCTAGTTTATGAACGTTTGTCAGGAGGGGGAGAAGCACGTTTACACGGACAAAGTTCTATTGGTGTGGGAGGACATATGAATGACGTTCCTCACGCTCAAAACATCTCATCGTTAATTACAGTGAATGCGAGTCGTGAACTTGAAGAAGAAGTGGGTCTCGTGGTGACTGACGCGAATGCATTAGAGCATATAGGATTTATTAATGATGACTCAAATGAAGTAGGGCAAGTGCACATTGGTGTTGTGTTTAAAATAAAAGTCAATTCGAATAAAATAGAGGCAAAAGAGACGGACACTTTAAAAATAGAATGGAAATCTTTAGATAAAATAAATGATTTTAACGAATTTGAATCATGGAGTGCTCTAATTTTAAAAGAAATGAAATAGGTGATCATGATGAGTGATATTATCCCGTTTCCTAAAAGAAGAGAGAAAATAGAACATGATATCGACACTTATTTTGAACAAGAGCAATTTGAAAAGGTTTATGATTTATTTATAGAATATGAGAAACATTATGAATTAACACCTTCTCTTGCGATAAAAAAATGTCAAACTTTGTGGGAAGTGCAAGCTTACTTAGAACTTAAAGAAGAAGCGAACATACTTATGATACAAGGATATCAACCTTATGACACATTGATGATTTTTTACGTAAAAAGCTTGTTTCAATTACAGCAATATCGTGCAGTGGTCGATGTCATTGAGCAAGTAATTGATGAAGTCAAAGAGCATCAGACGCGATTGATTTTTCTACCTATCAAAGATGAAGCAAACGCTAAGCTCAACCAACGTTACGACTTTATGCAACATCAATTACAGAAATTTGTTCAACTCTCAACACAAGAGCAAGCAAAACTCATTTTAGATTTAATTGATGATCAAGCCTATCAATTTACAGAAACATTGGCATTTTATTTGAATTATGAAGCATTAAATTATCGGATTATCACATTAATTCTTGAATATTTAACATTTGCTCGTTATAATCAAACCGTTCGAATTGAAAAATTTGAAAATGAAATTGAAGTTAATCCATTTTCGTTACCGGGTGTTTCACACACGGACTTTAAAAATACGCTCATGCCTCGTGTCGTCGACAAATTAGAAAAAGATATGCCATCGTTAGTAAAAGAAGCGTACGTCCACTTAAATACGCATAATATTGCATTATATCCAATCGAACTTTCAACAATTGCATCTATTGAAGATTGGATAGAAGGTTATCACATCTATTTTAAATCGCTTATAGGTGAACCAATAGATTCTGAGCAAAACTATAGCGAAGTGGTGGATTTTATTAAAATGTTAAATACATAGGCGCTTGGGTTTATCCCCTTGCCAACCTATGCTATAATAAAGAAGTTGAAAAATTTTAATAGGATATCATGGAGGTTTATACACATGACAGCAACTTGGGAAAAGAAAGAAGGCAATGAAGGGTTATTACAAGTAACTGTTCCTGCTGAAGAAGTAGATAAAGCATTAGATCAAGCTTTTAAAAAAGTAGTAAAACAAATTAACGTACCTGGTTTCCGTAAAGGGAAAGTACCACGTCCAATTTTTGAACAACGTTTTGGCGTTGAAGCTTTATACCAAGACGCAGTAGATATTTTACTACCTAAAGCATATAGTAATGCTGTAGAAGAAGCAGGTATCAGCCCTGTTGATCAACCTGAAATTGAAGTCACTCAAATTGAAAAAGGGAAAGAATTTAAATTCGACGCAACAGTGACTGTTGAACCTGAAGTTGAATTAGGTGACTATAAAGGTTTAGAAATTGAAAAACAAGATACGGAATTAACAGACGAAGAGGTTGAAACAACAATCAACCAACGTCTAGAAGCTATGGCTGATATGGTCATCAAAGAAGATGGTAAAGTCGAAGAAGGCGATACTGTCAACCTTGACTTTGATGGTTATGTTGATGGCGAACAATTCGAAGGCGGCCAAGCTGATGGTTACGACTTAGAAATCGGTTCTGGTATGTTCATTCCTGGTTTCGAAGAACAACTTGTTGGTTTAAAAGTCGGCGAGGAAAAAGATGTTGAAGTCACATTCCCAGAAGAATACCACGCTGAAGAATTAGCAGGTAAACCAGCAACATTCAAAACAAAAATTAATGAAATCAAAACTAAAGAAGTTCCTGAATTAGACGATGAACTTGCAAACGAGTTAGATTCAGAAGCAAACACTGTAGATGAATACAAAGAAAACTTACGTAAACAACTTGCAGAATCAAAAGCGACTGAAGCTGAAAATGTTCAAAAAGAAGAAGCAATTACTAAAGCAACAGATAACGCTAAAGTAGATATTCCAGATGCAATGATTAAAACTGAAGAAGATCGTATGCTTCAAGAATTTGCGCAACGTTTACAACAACAAGGATTAAATCTTGAAACATATTTCCAAATCTCAGGTCAATCTGAAGAAGATTTACGCGGTCAAATGAAAGAAGACGCAGAACAACGTGTGAAAACGAACTTAACATTAGCTGCGATTGCAGATGCAGAAAACATTGAGGCATCTGATGAAGATGTTGAAAAAGAACTTGAAACCATGAGTTCACAATTTGGTATTTCTGTTGATGATATTAAGGCTACATTAGGAAATACGGATATTGTTAAAAATGATGTTCGTGTTAAAAAAGTCATCGATTTATTAGTCAATGAAGCTAAATTCGTGGAAGCAACGCAAAAAGAAGACGACGAAAAATAAGTCTTACAATTCGCTAATAAATCCAATAGCAATTAAATAAATGAAAGTTGCGGGGTGAGTGATTGAAGCCAAGTTATGCACAAGGGTTTCACACTCACTCCTATCTTATTTTATGCAAATAACTTGAAAGTATTTCTGGTTGCGTAATAAAATGCATTTTAGTATAGTCATAGAAGAACAGGGGTGTAATCAATTATGTTTAAATTCAATGAAGATGAAGAAAACTTAAAATGTTCTTTCTGTGGTAAAGATCAAGACCAAGTCAAAAAGCTTGTAGCAGGAAGTGGCGTATACATTTGTAACGAATGTATCGAACTTTGCTCTGAGATAGTTGAGGAAGAATTGAGTCACAACGAAGCAGAAGAACTTACTGAGTTACCTACACCAAAAGAAATAATGGAACAATTAAACAATTATGTAATTGGTCAAGATAAAGCTAAAAAATCATTAGCTGTTGCGGTTTATAATCACTATAAACGTGTAAAACAATTAGGGCCTAAAGATGATGATGTTGAATTGCAAAAAAGTAATGTTGCGTTAATTGGTCCAACAGGTAGTGGTAAAACATTATTAGCTCAAACTTTAGCGCGTACACTTAACGTGCCTTTCGCAATTGCTGATGCGACGAGTCTAACAGAAGCAGGTTATGTTGGGGAAGACGTTGAAAACATTCTATTACGTCTTATTCAGGCTGCTGATTTCGACATTGATAAAGCAGAAAAAGGAATTATTTATGTCGATGAAATCGATAAAATTGCACGAAAATCAGAAAATACGTCAATTACGCGCGATGTTTCTGGTGAAGGTGTTCAACAAGCCTTGCTTAAGATTTTAGAAGGTACAACTGCAAGTGTACCGCCACAAGGTGGACGTAAACACCCAAACCAAGAATTTATCCAAATTGATACGACGAATATTTTATTCATTTTAGGTGGCGCCTTTGATGGTATCGAAGAAGTTATCAAACGTCGCCTCGGTGAAAAAGTGATTGGCTTCTCTAGTAGTGAAGCTTCAAATTATGACGATGCTTCATTGTTAGAACATATTCGTCCTGAAGATTTACAAACTTATGGGTTAATTCCAGAATTTATTGGACGTGTGCCAATTGTTGCAAATTTAGAGACTTTAGATGTTGAAGCATTGAAAAATATTTTAACGCAGCCTAAAAATGCACTTGTTAAACAATATACAAAAATGTTAGAACTTGATGATGTTGCACTTGAGTTCACTGAAGAAGCACTTGATGCCATTAGTAATAAAGCAATTGAGCGTAAAACAGGCGCTCGAGGACTTCGTTCAATCATTGAGGAAGCATTAATTGATATTATGTTTGATGTGCCTTCAACTGAAAATGTTGCAAAAGTCGTCATTACAGAAGAAACAATTATAAACGAAACTGAGCCTGATTTATATGATTCAGAAGGTCACTTACTTAACGATAAGAAAACTTCTGCATAAACAATAGGCATTAATATTGGCCTAAGCTGAATGTAACGATTCAACTTAGGCTTTTTTTATGAGGTGAAACAATGAATATCAATCCAAACAATGTAGAAATTTTAATTAGCGCTGTAAAACCCGAACAATATCCAGAATTAAATTTACCAGAGGTTGCTTTAAGTGGGCGTTCAAACGTAGGGAAATCTACATTCATTAATAGTATGATTGGTCGAAAAAATATGGCAAGAACATCACAACAACCTGGGAAAACGCAAACGTTAAACTTTTTTAATATTGATGAACAACTTATTTTTGTGGACGTGCCTGGGTATGGATACGCAAAAGTAAGTAAAAAGCAAAGAGAAGCTTTCGGAAAGATGATAGAAACCTATATCACCGAACGTGAACCTCTGAAACTCGTGATTCAATTAGTGGATTTAAGACATCCACCGACTGAAGATGATGTGTTAATGTACGATTTTCTAAAATACTATGAAATTCCAACGCTTATTATCGCAACAAAAGAAGATAAAATTCCTAAAGGTAAAGTACAAAAGCATATTAAAATTATTAAAGAAAAATTAGATCTCGAGGCTGGTGATCAAATTATCAGTTACTCTTCATTACAAAAAACAAAGCAAGACCTCATATGGAAGGCCATATCACAATATATTGAAAATTGAGTTTGACGAAATGTTGACATTCTTATAAACGCCACATAAATTTAGGCAGTTTTAATTAGAATGACTCTCATCTATGTTATAATTTGGGTATTGTAGAAATAACGGGGGCGTTATCATGTATATTATTTCTGTGAGTGTGAACCATCACACTGCGAACGTATCATTGAGAGAAAAATTAAGTTTTAATAACGCGGATATGGGGCGCGTACATGAAACGTTATTTGAAACAAAATCAATTTTAGAAAATGTGATTTTATCAACTTGTAATCGTACAGAAGTTTATGCGGTAGTTGATCAAATCCATACGGGTAGATATTATATTCAACGATTTTTAGCGCGAGAATTTAATTTTGATGTTGATGA
Organism: Staphylococcus chromogenes; assembly: GCF_029024625.1. Classification (NCBI taxonomy): domain Bacteria; kingdom Bacillati; phylum Bacillota; class Bacilli; order Caryophanales; family Staphylococcaceae; genus Staphylococcus; species Staphylococcus chromogenes. The sequence goes on from NZ_CP118953.1 coordinate 1,068,144, forward strand.
AATTAAGCAAATTAGCGATGTGAAAGTTGAAAATGAGGCAGTTGAACATTTGTTTCGAGTAACATCCGGTCTAGATTCGATTGTTCTTGGGGAAACCCAAATCTTGGGTCAAATGAGAGATGCTTTCTTTACTGCACAACAAGCAGAAACAACAGGAATTATATTTAATGAATTATTTAAACAAGCGATTACATTTAGTAAAAAAGCACATCATGAAACAGATATTGCTGATCATGCGACAAGTGTCTCTTACGCCGCAGTCGAATTAGCTAAAAAAGTCTATGGAAAGCTACATCGTCGCAACGCCTTGGTCATTGGCGCAGGCGAAATGGCTGAACTTGCTATATTGAACTTAAAAGGGGCGGGTGTGAGTCAAATCACTGTATTGAATCGTACGGTTGAACGTGCGGAAGCCTTGGCTTCAAAACATGGCATTCAATCTTCATCATTGCGTAATTTATCCCACTTTTTACCGCAATCGGATATTGTGATTAGTTCAACAAGTGCTGAAGGTTTTGTGATTACGAAAGAAATGATTGAGTTGAGCCATGATATTAACAAAAATGCGCAACAACTATTCATCGATATTGCTGTACCTAGAGATATTGAACCTATCGATAGTGTTAATGCAAATTTATTTATTTACGACGTCGATGATTTAAAAGGACTTGTTGATGCAAACATGAGAGAACGTGAAAAAGCAGCTGAGAAAATTGCTTCACTCATACCAGCAGAAATTGAAAAACATAACGAATGGGTGAAAATGTTAGGGGTTGTGCCAGTAATTCGTGCTTTACGTGAAAAAGCAATGACTATTCAGCAAGATACAATGGCTAGTCTTGATCGTAAATTGCCACATCTCACAGAACGTGAACGTAAAGTCATTTCTAAGCATACTAAAAGTATTATCAACCAAATGTTAAAAGACCCTATTAAACAAGCAAAAGAAATCAGTGACGATCACTATTCAGAAGAAAAATTAGCATTGTTTAAAACGATATTTGATTTAGATGTATCTACAGACTACAAAACAGAAGCAGCTGAGAAAAAGAAACTAAAATTAAAACAAAGATTTTTTCTACTCGATAATTAAAGAATGGTGATGCTATGGAAGAAGTTTTTTTAATTCGCTTCCACGAAGGAATCTTTATTATTTATTTGATAAGCGTTATTTGTTTAACATTAGATGTATTGCAAAAAAATAGTAAGTTTCAAAATATTGGTTTTTATACGTTAGGGTTAACGTGGGTGCTTCAAACGATTTCGCTTGTATTATATATCTTTTGGATGGGTCAACTCCCGCTAACATCTATTATTGAAAGCTTTTATATTCTAACATGGCTCATCCTGACGATTACATTTATATTTTCAGTTTTTAGAAGTTCAGAATTTATGATAGCATTTTTAAATCTTTTAGGATTTTTATTTATGGCTATTCATACTTTTCATCCAAATCAATTTAGACTTGATGGCACGCGCTTAAATGCTGTCAATGAATTACTCGTTTTTCACATTTCGTTTGCATTATTAAGCTATGTACTCTTCGCGATTGCATTTGTGAATGCGTTGCTTTATTTGATTCAGTTTCGCAATCTCAAAGAAAAGCGTTTTACTCAAGAATATTTTAGAATTGGAAGTGTCGCAACGCTTGAAAAAGGGGTCTTTTATAGCTCTTTTCTTGGTGCTATGCTACTTTTTGTAAGTCTCATTCTTGGGGTACAATGGGGACTTATATCAGTGGGTACCCCTATTTTTTACGATTTAAAAGTCATTTCGTCTTTATTGATTTTAATTTGTTATATTGTTTATATCACATCAAGATTATTGCGCAAGTTTTCGTCACTTGCGTTAATTTATGGTAACATTGCATTATTTTTCTGTTGTATGATTAATTTGATATTAGTCACTCAATTATCAAATTTTCACCAATGGACTGGTGTTTAAATCAGGGTTGGAGGATGAATTATGCGTAAATTAATAGTAGGTTCAAGACGTAGTCAATTGGCACTTACACAAAGCCAGCAATTTATTGATAAATTAAAGTCAGTTGACCCGTCCTTAGAAATCGAAATAAAGGAAATTGTAACGAAAGGAGATCAAATTGTTGATCGTCAATTGTCGAAAGTAGGAGGAAAAGGTTTATTTGTCAAAGAAATCCAAAATGAACTGTTTAATCATTCTATCGACTTTGCCATTCACTCATTAAAAGATGTCCCAAGTGAATTACCTTCAGGATTAACGATTGGTTGTATTCCTGACCGTGAACTTCCCTATGATGCCTATATCGCTAAAAATCATATACCGCTAGATAAGTTGGCAGCGGGGAGTATAGTTGGAACTAGCTCTCTTCGTCGAGGTGCACAAATATTAGCAAAATATCCGCATTTGGAAATTAAATGGATTCGAGGCAATATTGATACGCGATTGCGCAAATTGAAAGAAGAAAATTATGATGCTATTATTTTGGCTGCTGCGGGATTAAAGAGAATGGGTTGGTCTGACGATATCGTTACCACATATTTAGATGAACAACTTATGGTACCCGCTATCGGTCAAGGGGCATTAGGAATAGAATGTCGCGAAGAGGATCATGATTTATTAGAATTATTACATAAAGTCCATAACGCGTCTGTAGCGCAATGTGTGACTGCCGAACGTACATTTTTAAAAGAGATGGATGGAAGTTGCCAAGTTCCAATTGCAGGTTATGCACAAATGACGCCAGAGGGCAACATCCGCTTTAAAGGTTTAGTTATGTCTCCAGATGGCTCACAACGTTATGAAGATGAAAGAATAGGTTCAGATCCTGTTGATTTAGGCAAAAAAGTAAGTGAACATTTAAAAGCACAAGGTGCTGACGCAATTATAAAAGCTTTAAACGATTCTTATTGAGGTGTTTTAGATGAAGCCAATTGTATTGATGACACAAACCCATGAATATCAAGATCAACGTGTAGCGATTAAGCATGTACCTTTAATCGAAACTGTTGCGTTAGACTTTGATGACAAGGCGTTGTGTCCACATTATGATTGGCTTATTTTTACGTCTAAGAATGCGGTGAAATATTTTTATCCGTATTTAAAACTTATCAAATATGATCAACTCGCCGTAGTGGGCGTCAAAACAAAACAACTATGTGATAAGATGAAAATAGACGTAGATTTTTGTCCAACAGATTTTTCACAAGAGGGGCTATTCAACCAACACCCTTTTAAAAAGGGAGATCGTGTACTGATACCCTCAAGTCGTCAAGCAAGAACGTTCCTGCAAAATGCTTTAAAAGAAAGCGGCATACAAGTGACTAAAATTGATTTGTATGAAGTTCAACCCAAATATGAAAGCATTCAAGAGATTCTAGATACGATGATGCATCGACAAGTAGATGCCATCACCTTTGCGAGTTCCTCAGCAGCACATGCTTTTTTTGAGGCGAAACCACCACATAATGAAAATATCTATTTTGCTATTGGACAACAAACAGCGCAAACAATACGAAAGTTAGGTTATTCATGTTTTGTCGCAGAGGTCCAAACTCTTGAAAGTATGATTACTAAAATTGTTGAAAAGAGGTTTTATAATGATGGAATTTGATAGACATAGACGCCTACGCGTTTCACCAACTATGAGAGCAATGGTAAGAGAAACGCATTTAAGAAAAGAAGATTTAATTTATCCTATTTTTGTTGTAGAAAAAGATGACGTCAAAAAAGAAATTGCTTCTCTTCCAAATGTATACCAAATCAGTTTGAATTTACTTCACGAAGAGATAAAAGAGGCTTATGATTTAGGCATTAGATCATTTATTTTTTTCGGAATTCCAAATGAAAAAGATGAGTGCGGAACAGGTGCGTTTATCGATAATGGTGTCATTCAACAAGCGACGCGTATTGCTAAAAAATTATATGACGATATTCTCGTTATCGCAGATACTTGTTTATGTGAGTATACAGATCATGGCCATTGTGGTTTAATCGATGAACATACAAATGATGTAGATAATGATAAAACATTACCATTACTTGTTAAAACTGCCATTTCTCAAGTAAAAGCAGGCGCTGATATTATTGCTCCAAGTAATATGATGGATGGCTTTGTGACTGAGATTAGACATGGATTAGATGAAGCCGGTTTCCAACACATTCCAATTATGAGTTATGGAATCAAATATGCTTCAAGTTTCTTTGGACCATTTCGAGATGCAGCTGAATCCACTCCTTCTTTTGGAGATAGAAAAACCTATCAAATGGACCCAGCGAATCGCTTAGAAGCATTACGCGAGTTAGAAAGTGATTTAAAAGAGGGTGCGGATATGATGATTGTTAAACCTGCACTCAGTTATTTGGATATTATTAGAGATGTGCGTAATCATACTAACATTCCCGTGGTTGCCTATAATGTCAGTGGTGAATACAGTATGACTAAAGCAGCAGCTTTAAATGGTTGGATAGACGAAGAAAGAGTTGTTATGGAACAAATGATTTCTATGAAACGTGCAGGTGCAGATTTAATCATTACGTATTTCGCGAAAGATTTATGTAAATATATCGAGAATCAATAGGAGGCAAACGTTATGCGTTATAAAAAGTCTAGTGAAGCATTTGAAATTGCAGAAAAATTAATGCCTGGAGGTGTTAATAGTCCTGTCCGCGCGTTTAAAGCTGTCGACACACCGCCTCTATTTATGGAGCGTGGAGAAGGTAGTAAAATTTATGATATAGATGGAAATGAATATATCGATTATGTTTTGAGTTGGGGCCCCCTCATTTTAGGGCATCGCAATCCTAAAGTGATAGATGCCATTCATAGTGTAGTTGACAGAGGAACGAGCTTTGGGGCATCCACATTAGAGGAAAATCGTTTAGCGCAACTCGTGATTGATAGAGTGCCCTCTATCGAAAAAGTAAGAATGGTTTCTTCTGGTACGGAAGCCACATTAGATACGTTAAGACTTGCGCGTGGTTTCACAGGTAAAAATAAAATTATTAAATTTGAAGGGAATTACCATGGCCATAGTGACTCTTTATTAATTAAAGCAGGTTCAGGCGTAGCCACATTAGGACTACCTGATTCGCCTGGTGTTCCAGAAGGTACTGCAAAAAATACGATAACAGTCCCATATAATGATTTGGAAGCTGTTCAATATGCTTTTGATCAATTTGGTGATGATATCGCAGCTGTAATTGTTGAACCAGTTGCAGGAAATATGGGAGTTGTGCCGCCGGTTGAAGGGTTCTTACAAGGATTAAGAAAAATAACAACGGATAATCAGGCACTCCTTATTTTTGATGAAGTGATGACTGGATTTCGTGTGGGATATCACTGTGCACAAGGTTACTTTAACGTTACACCAGATTTAACATGCCTAGGAAAAGTGATTGGTGGCGGCTTACCTGTGGGTGCATTCGGAGGAAAGAAAGAGATTATGGATCATATTGCCCCAAGTGGGGAGATCTATCAAGCGGGTACATTGTCTGGAAATCCATTAGCGATGACAAGTGGTTATATGACATTAAGCCAATTAACACCAGAAAGCTATGACTATTTTAATACACTAGGCGATATGTTAGAAGAAGGATTAAAAGCGACGTTCAAAAAATATAATGTTCCAATCGTGATTAACCGTGCGGGATCGATGATAGGATTCTTTTTAAATGAAGGCCCAGTGACTAATTTTAAACAGGCCAATCAAAGCGATTTGACAATGTTTAGTCATATGTACCGCGAGTTAGCGAAAGAAGGTATCTTTTTACCACCTTCACAATTCGAAGGTATGTTCTTATCAACTTCACATACGAAAGAGGATATACAAAAGACTTTAGATGCATTTGATGTTGCACTAAGCCGCATTGTCTAAAGATATTTTACTGCCTTTTTTACTTATTTAAGTTGCATGAAAATAGCCATCAAAATTTATCTAAGCGTAAATTTTGATGGCTTTCTAATGATAAGTGAGGGTGATCTCCTTTACATGGTTAATGAATGTGTTGTTATTTCAAGGAGTGGTGGGGGTCTACTATGAATCATTTACTAAGAAACAATATCATCTTGTTTGCTTTAACATTAGTCTGTAGTTTTGTGCTTTATTCACTTCATATCATGTTACCTTGGATGTTTGGACCTATTATAGCAAGTATTATTGTTGTTCGTGTTTTTAAATTAGAGGTTAAATGGCCATGGATTTTAAGTGAATTAGGGCTCATTTTATTAGGGGTTCAAATTGGTAGCGGCTTTACTGTTAGCGTACTTAACGATATTAAAAATGAATGGTTGTCGATAATTTTAGTAACGATATTATTACTTGGTTTAGCATTACTCGTTTCGATTGAATTTAGACGTATCGCTCATGTTAACACAGAAACAGCGCTCTTAAGTGTCATACCAGGAGCATTAAGTCAAATGCTTGTGATGGCTGAAGAAAATAAAAAAGCAGATATTCTTGTCGTTAGTTTGACACAGACTTCACGTATTATATTTGTAGTGATTTTGGTACCATTCATATCTCTCGTTTTTAGGCAAGACACCAATTCAACCCTAGAGGTTCACCAAAATTTAACAGAGGTCTTAAAACTACAAGACATCATAATCCTTATCATTGGGATTGCGCTTATTTATTTTTTAATGGCTTTGATCCATTTCCCAACAAAAATGTTACTCGCGCCTATTGTCGTTTTGATGGTTTGGAATTTAATCACACAACATACTTTTACTCTAGATTATCCGATTATTGCTATTGCTCAAATGATATATATGATTCGCGTCGGCATTCAGATAGCACACTTAATCGAACGAATGAAAGGGCGTATTGCCTTAGCCATTGCATTTCAAAATATATTATTAATCTTAGGCACATTTTTGATGGTGTTATGTATTCATTTTATAAACAAGGCCTCTATTAATGAACTTTTTTTAAGTGCAGCGCCTGGAGGAATGAGTCAAATTGTGTTAGTAGCACTTGAAACCGGTGGAGATGTTGCAATGATTTCAAGTTATCACATCTTCAGAATATTTTTTATTTTATTTATTATTGCACCGTTAATCGCATATTATTTAAAATTTCGTGAACGTCGTCAATAACGTTTAGAAAAGCTACAAAAATAAAAAAAGGGGGACTGTGGTCTCCCTTTTTGATTGCTACCGGTTAGGACAGTCCACCAAATGGCTATTGTACATGCCACAGGCCTCCATAAATGAAAAGGCTGTGACAGGTCCAATAAATTGAAAACCATAAGATTTAAGGTCTTTAGAAAGCTGTTTAGCAGTGTCATTGACCGTAATGCGTTCTTCTGGTTTTTCGTATTTAAAATCTATCGGAACTCCATCAACGTAGGACCATAAAAAATCGCTAAAACTTCCATAAGTATTCTCAATGGCGATATAGCCGCGTGCTTGTGCGACAATCGCTTCTAATTTTTTGCGATGATGAATGATATTTGGAAACTGCATTAATGCATCAATATCTTTATCTGTCATTTTAGCGATTTGATAAGGATCAAATGCTTTAAACGCATGTCGATAAGCCTCTTTTTTCTTTAAAATGGTTAACCAAGACAGTCCGGCATGCTGTGATTCTAAAGCAAGTAGCTCAAACAAGGCTTGACTATCATATAAAGGCTTACCCCAAACGTGATCATGATAGTCCAAATAGATAGGATCGCGTGTACCAAATGCACATGGGTTCATAAAAATTACTCCTTTTATTGACTTCATTATGAATTCAGTATACTATAATAATGAATTAAATATCATATTGGGAAGAGTAAATAAGTCGCTTTTTTAAGAGAGTGCATGGCGCTGTGAATGCATAAAAGTCTTATCGAAGGTAGCCCACTTGAACTTTGATTGAACATTTTTAGTAGGTCAAAGCGTTTCGTGAGCGTTAATCATTAGAGTGCAATAGTTGTTGAACTATTGAAAATAGGTGGTACCACGGAACATCCGTCCTATATGAGGACAGATGTTCTTTTTTATGTTATCGGAGGGATTTTAATGGAAATGAAACCAAAATATAACCCGCAAGAAGTTGAAGCGGGACGTTATCAAAATTGGCTGGACAAATCACTATTTAAGCCAACTGAAGATCAGGATAAACCTACATATACAATTGTAATTCCACCACCAAATGTGACTGGGAAATTACATTTAGGTCATGCTTGGGACACGACATTACAAGATATTTTAACACGTATGAAAAGAATGCAAGGATACGATACTTTATATCTTCCTGGAATGGATCACGCAGGTATTGCAACGCAAGCTAAAGTAGAAGCCAAAATGAAAGAAGAGGGTATTTCTCGTCATGATATAGGGCGTGAAAAATTCCTAGAAAAGGCTTGGGAATGGAAAGAGGAATATGCAGATTTTATACGCCAACAATGGGCTAAATTAGGGCTTGGGCTTGATTACTCGAGAGAGCGATTCACACTTGACGAAGGTTTAAGCCAAGCTGTACGTAAAGTATTCGTAGATATGTACAATAAAGGATTAATTTACCGTGGAGAACGTATTATAAATTGGGATCCAGAAGCCCGTACAGCGCTTTCAGATATAGAGGTTGTTCATGAAGATGTAAATGGTAAGTTTTATCATTTTAAATACCCTTTTGCAGATGAAGCGGGCTATATTGAAATTGCAACGACACGTCCTGAAACGATGTTAGGAGATACAGCGATTGTTGTAAATCCTGAAGATGAACGTTATCAAGATGTCATTGGTAAAAAAGTTATTTTACCTCGAGTAGGTCGAGAATTGCCTATTATTGCAGATAATTATGTAGATAAAGAATTTGGTAGTGGTGCGATGAAAGTAACACCTGCACATGACCCGAATGACTTTGAAATAGGCAATCGTCACGAATTAGAACGTATTATAGTTATGAATGAATCTGGTCAGATGAACGAAAACGCTGGGGAATATGAAGGCTTAGATCGGTTCGAATGTCGTAAAAAACTAGTAAAAGATCTTGAAGCTGAAGGCCTTGTGATTAAAATTGAAGATCATGTTCATTCAGTAGGTCATTCAGAACGTACGGGAGCAGTTGTAGAACCTTATTTATCAACACAATGGTTTGTCAAAATGGAACCCTTAGCACAACAAGCGTTACAAAATCAAAAAGGTGAGGGACGCATTGATTTTATTCCAGCACGATTCGAAAAGACATTTAATCGTTGGATGGAAGAAATTCGCGATTGGACGATTTCAAGACAGTTATGGTGGGGCCATCAAATTCCTGCATGGTACCATAACGAAACAGGTGAAATATATGTTGGAGAGACAGCTCCTGAAGATAGTGAGAATTGGACGCAAGATGAAGATGTACTAGATACATGGTTCTCAAGTGCGCTTTGGCCATTTTCTACTTTAGGTTGGCCAAATGAATCTACAAAAGATTACAAACGTTACTATCCAACGAATGTATTGGTTACTGGCTACGACATTATTTTCTTCTGGGTTGCACGTATGATATTCCAAGGATTAGAATTTACAGGTCAAAAACCGTTTAATGACGTTTTACTTCACGGTTTAGTGCGTGCTGAAGATGGTAGAAAAATGAGTAAATCATTGGGTAATGGTGTAGATCCAATGGATGTCATTGATCAATATGGTGCAGACAGTTTAAGATTTTTCTTAGCGACAGGGTCTTCACCTGGTCATGATTTACGTTATTCGACAGAAAAAGTAGAGTCTGTTTGGAACTTTATTAATAAAATTTGGAATGCTGCGCGCTTTAGTTTAATGAATATTGGTGATGAATTTAAGTTCGAAGATATTGATCTGTCTAAAAACTTATCTGTTGCAGACCAATGGATTTTAACGCGTTTAAATGAAACAATTGAGACTGTCACTCAATTAAGTGATAAATATGAATTCGGCGAAGTCGGTAGAGTGCTTTACAATTTCATATGGGATGAGTTTTGTGACTGGTATATTGAGATGAGTAAAATTCCAATGAACGGCGAAGATGAAGCCCAAAAAGATGTTACGCGCTCTGTACTTAGCTATACATTAGATCGCATAATGAGATTGTTGCATCCTTTCATGCCATTTGTGACAGAACATATTTGGCTGAACTTACCACATGAAGGTGAGTCTATCGTGACAAGTGCATGGCCAGTGGCTGATGAAAACTTAATTTTTGATGATAGTAAACAAATCATGCAACAATTAGTTGAGATTATAAAATCGGTGCGTCAATCTCGTTTAGAAGTGAACACACCTTTATCAAAAGAAATTCCAATTAAGATCCAAGCTAAAAATGAAGCTACACGTGATTTACTCAATGAAAATCGTCATTATTTAGAACGTTTCTGTAATCCAAGTGAGCTTGAGATTGAAACTCAAGTGACGATTCCTGAAAAGGCAATGACTTCTGTTGTCACAGCTGGAGAAGTTGTGTTACCACTCGAAGGTCTCATTGATATGGATAAAGAAATTGAACGTTTAGAAAAAGAACTTGATAAATGGCAAAAAGAGCTTGATCGTGTTAATAAAAAATTAGCGAATGAAAACTTTGTGAATAAAGCACCAGAAAAGATTATTAATGAAGAACGTGCGAAACAAACGCAATATCAAGAAAAATTTGATGGCGTTAAATCAAGAATCGAACAATTAAAAGCTTAGGAGTTTAAAATATGAATTATCTAGATAGTTTATATTGGATTCACGAACGTACTAAATTTGGAATAAAACCCGGTGTGAAACGCATGGAGTGGATGTTAGCACGTTTAAATAATCCAGAGCGGAAGGTAAAAGCTATTCATGTTGGTGGAACTAATGGCAAAGGCTCTACAGTCGCGTATTTAAGATCAGCTTTAGTGAATAATGGTTATGAAGTGGGGACATTTACTTCTCCATATATCGAAACTTTTAATGAACGTATTAGTATTAATGGTGTCCCTATTTCTAATGAAGCTATAGTAGAACTTGTTGCTCGAGTAAAACCCGTCAGTGAAGCACTGGATGCTGAAACTGAGCTCGGTGTGGCGACTGAATTTGAAATCATTACAACCATGATGTATTTATACTTCGGTGAAATGCATCCCGTTGATTTTGTCATTGTGGAAGCGGGTCTTGGTGTAAAAAATGATTCGACAAATGTGATCCAACCTATATTAAGTATCCTGACAAGTATAGGTTTAGATCACACTGACATTTTAGGCAATTCTTATTTAGATATTGCTAAAGATAAAGGCGCTATTATTAAACCGAACACCCCATTTGTGTATGCTGTTAAAAATGAAGAAGCATTAAAATATTTAAGAGATCTTGCTACAGAATTAAATGCGCCAGCGATGGAATTTGATCGAGATATTCTCGTTGTTTCAGAAGACGATGAATTTACGTACCGATACAAAGACTATGAAATGGAAAATATCGCCCTTACAATGTTGGGAGAACATCAAAAAGAAAATGCATCACTAGCGATAACCGCACTCATCGAATTATATGAGCGACAAATTATAGATATTGATTTTAATAAGATGATTCAAGGTATTGAAAGTGTGCAATGGATAGGACGTATTGAAAAAGTTTCATCATCACCATTAATTATCATTGATGGGGCTCACAATAAAGAAAGTGTAGATGCGCTTGTCGATACAATGGGCCGTTATTATGCTTTGGATAAAGTGGATATTCTTTTTTCAGCGATTAAAGGTAAGCCTATTGGAAATATGTTAAACGCTTTTAATACGATTGCTAATCACTTTTATGTCACAGAGTTTGATTTTCCAAAAGCGTTACCGAAGCAAACGCTTTATGATGAAGTCGAATTTGAGAATAAGTCACTCATTGAGGATTATGTCTCTTTTATAAAAAATTATGATGGGGATGCATTACTCATTACAGGTAGCTTATATTTTATCAGTGAAGTAAAAGCGAAATTAGGTTACTAAAAAATTTATGTTTACAAGAAACGTGCTTATGAGCTATGGCTTTTATAATAAAGTCATTGCGATTGAGCACGTTTTATTTTTTATAAAGAATCTTAATAAGCATCTTTTCAAAAATAGTGATTAGGTATTAAACCCATTCGTCCGTATAATAATACCAAGGAGGTGTTTTATGTTTATCATGTGCTATTTGGGGAGTTGTATCATGAGTTTTCTACTGCAATTTTCAATTGGTGATCCACTTTCCAAATTCAGTATTTTTACTCGTTCAAAATGTAAACAATGTCAAAAAACATTACAGTGGTGGATGGTGTTACCGATTTGGAGCTATATTTTTTTAAGGGGGAAGTGCCATTACTGTCAAAAGGCAATTCCAAAGTATTTATGGGTCGGTGAATGTTTAGGAAGTGTTGTGAGTTTTTTTATTTTATCAAGACATTTTGAAATTTACTGGTTCTACCTCTATTTTCTAATATTAGTTTTTCTCTCTTTAGGTTTGATTGATATCCAATATTTTATTGTCCCTCATAGGTTGTTGGCGTTGCTACTATTATTGACGCTCGTATTGATGCCGCAATTTTTAAAATTTTCTTTGGTCAAATTACTTTTAATCAGCATACTCTTTTTAATAGGGATATTATTTCAACGTTTTATCGGTTTTGGTGATATTAAATTGTTTATTATAATAAGTTTCATTTTTCCTATGCATTTTTCAATTTATGTGATATGGCTCACTTTTCCAATTGCACTGCTGACATACCCCATATTTTATTTTGGATTTCATTATAAAAACACGATTCCCTTAGTCCCCTCAATTGTAATCGCATTTTCTATCGTTGCATATATGTATCCTGTACTTAATAGTTGGTTTGGAGGTTTATAATGCCAAGAATAAAAGATCTTTCTCCAGATGAAATGCCCAAAGAACGCTTATTACAAAATGGTGCTAAATCTTTATCGAATACTGAATTAATCGCCATATTAATTAATACAGGTAGTAAAGGTTATTCTAGTATCGATATCGCTTCAAGATTACTCTCTTACAGCCAAGGACTTCAATCTCTAAAAGATTTATCATTACAAGAGTTACTCTCATTTGATGGCATAGGTCAAAGCAAAAGTACTACCTTACTTGCGGCCTTTGAAATCGCGCACCGCATTAATGCACGTACGACTTCTACTCAATTAGTTCCCATAAAAAAACCTGATCAAATTGCTGAAATGCTTTATCATGAGTTAACGTCACAAAAACAAGAAAACTTCATTGTATTTGTTTTAAATACTAAACATCATATTTTGCATAAAGAAATTTTATTTAAGGGTACCTTGAATAGTGCAATCATCCATCCTAGAGAGGTATTTAAAATTGCATTAAAGCATTCTGCCCATGCAATTATCGTTGCTCATAATCATCCTTCTGGTGATCCAACACCATCTAAGGCAGATGTTGATACAACATTACGGTTAAAGTCATGTGGAGAGACAATGGGAATCCAATTATTAGATCATATTGTCGTAGGAGATCATAAGTTTGTTTCAATTATGGGAGAGATAGAAGAGAATATGTAAAAACGTTACACAACAAATAGCTGTGTAACGTTTTACATTAAAGTTGAAAATTTTCAGCAAGCAACATAAATAATTTATAACACAAATAAATAAATAGTACAAATATACCAGCTTTTATCAAAAAGCGAATGATGGAAACACTCACTCTAAATAGCAATACAACTAGTAGAATAATAAGAAATATGGAAATTATGCTCAACAGTTGTCACTCCTTTACTCTATCATACTGATTTTAGATAATAATTGCATCCGTCTTGCGCTCGTGATTAAATTAAGTCTGGGGAATGAGGCGTTAGATATAAGATTTCGTATATAATAGATGTGATAAAGGAGGCAACCTATGAGAGCGATAATAAGTTTATTCAAAATAATAACTCTAATTTTTCTATTGGTTATATTATGCTATTTTGTATTTAAACATGTACCTGTTATTAAAGATGCTCATTGGAATCCTCTCAATGCCTATACACAAAAAAATGTAGATGAAGAAGGCTACAACATCCCTCCACAAGGTCAAAGATATGTGGCCGAGGATAATGAAATTCTGCGTAATGTCCCTCCAAATCAAGCTAGACAATTTTTTAATTGGATTGATAAATATGAGTTTATGCAAGTCAATGCATTTAGCAGAATGGGTTATGATAATGATTATTTAATTGCTGAACGAGATTCACAGTATATCATGTATAAGTTTGGAAGTAACAAAGTGAGAGTATATACAACAGAGCACGATTTATACTATGATTTAAATCAACTTGGCCATCAAATCAATATGCGTCCACTTCCATCTTATCGGTAAATAAACATAATTTGAAATATCCTATCACATACGTTAGTCTATAGAGGTAAAAATTTTAAAAGGGTGAAGTCATATGTCTACTGAAAATAATGCGCAACAAAGTAATGAACAATTAAAAGCGCAGAAATTATTTGCACAATGGCGAAAAGACGAAACTTTATATAAAGAAGACGAAAAAAACTTCGAGAATCAGAAGAAAAAAGATCACTAATCTTTTCGTTTTCACTGTGAACATCCATGAGGTTGGGACATAATTAATTTCGTGTATTTGATTGTTCCAAAAAGCCTCGCTTTTCTAGGTGCCTCAGAAGTCTCGGCTTAGGAATCAATCAAAATTACTATATTTATTCACAACTCTAAAGTTATAAGCTTTACTTTACCAATTCAATTTTATTGAATTAAGTTATACCAAAATAGCCATCCAAATTTATAATTAGGTAAATTTGGATGGCTTTCTAATTATTGGTAATCTTTATGTCCCAATCCCTTTTTTTATTGAGTGTTGCGTCGCTACGATGGAAATTTATATAAAAATACAGCTGATACTTTATTTAAACCAGTGAGTGATATAAAATAATGAGTGTTATTTACAATTACATATTGAGGTGTTGAGGTTGTCCCATTTTTTTAAAAACAATAAGTTAATCGTTTTATTTTGTGCACTTATCATTTTTATTGCTTTGATAGGGTTATCTTTACGTTCGCACTCACAATCTATACCAGAACAATATGCGAGTGATACGATATCGTTCGGTCAACGTATTTTTACATATCCTGTACAAGTCGTTTCTGGGACTACACGAGCAATATTTCAAAACGATGCCAAGCCCACTGAAAAAGAAAATCAATTAAAAGCTGATAATCAACGACTTCAATCAGAAAATAACAAACTGCGAAAAGAACTCAATGTCAGTGATATTTCTAAGTATGATCCTCTTGCTGTGAATGTCATTGCGCGTCATCCTGATCAATGGATTAATACGATTATTATTGATAAAGGAGAAAAAGCCGGGATTAAGGAAAATATGGCAGTACTTACATCAGATGGATTAATTGGCCGTGTTAGCAAAGTAAACGCTTTTTCTTCTCAAGTGAATTTAATTTCTACAAAAGGACGTACGAATAGACTTTCAGTTCATATTCAAAATAAAGATGAAGAAGCATTCGGCTTAATCGATCATTATGATGAAAAAAATGATAGACTCATCATTTCAGATATTGATAATAGTCATAAAGTGAATGAAGGCGATAAAGTCATTACAAGTGGTCTAGGTGACCAATTACCTAAAGGAATCTATGTAGGTAAAGTTGAAAAAGTTCAAAATGATCAATACGGGCTATCTAAACAAGTGGTTGTTAAGACAGGTGCCGATTTAAATCAAATAGGAACAGTATATGTGGCTAAGCGTGATTCTAAAACGATTAATCCTTCAGAAGGTGATGCCTCATGAAGCGCGCTTTTCTATACTTTATCTTAGGAATTTTGTGCTTTTATATGGACACATTGCTCACATTAATTTCACCAATTCATATATTTGGTCTTCATTTTGTCTTCGTTCCTAGACTGACATTGATGTTTTTACTACTCCTTACTTTTTACAGAAACTTATATACGGCTCTTATATTAGGTGTCCTACTTGGTCTAATGACAGACATTTATTTTGGAGAAATTTATGGAGTTTATCTCATTGCTTATTTACTATGTATCTTGATTGTCGAAAAGTTTTTTTCGTTATTTTATCGTGATCATGCGATTGTATTTTTAATCGTATTGTTATCAGTTATCGTGATTGACATTATCGTCGCAATCATCTATTCGATGGTAGGCCTGATACAGTTTAATTTTATTCAATTTATCCTTTTTCGAGTTCCTTCAACCTTGTTACTTAATGCTATCTTACTTATCTTTATCTTTACTTATCTTGATTACCATCAAAATAAGAAAAGAAATATTGACATGAAAATTAAGTAATGGTATGATGCAGTAGTTGAGTAGTTTTAGCTACATACAACCGCTCAAATATAGGTTATAAGTACATTCGTCACCTATATATGGCGTGACTTAATTATAGGAGGTGCAAAGTATGTTTGCTATTATTGAAACAGGTGGAAAACAAATCAAAGTAGAAGAAGGCCAAGAAATTTACGTTGAAAAATTAAACGGCAATGAAGGCGATACTTTTACATTTGATAAAGTCTTATTCGTAGGTGGAGACAACATCACTGTTGGTGCCCCAACAATCGAAGGTGCAACAGTATCTGCGAAAATCAATAAACACGGTCGTGGTAAAAAAATCACTGTATTTACTTACCGTCGTCGTAAAGACTCAAAACGCAAAAAAGGTCACCGTCAACCATATACTAAGTTAACTATCGATAAAATCAGTTTATAATTATGATTAATGTCGATATCAAATTAAATGATGACGGACAGGTCACAGATGTGATAATGGATGGACATGCTGACTTTGCTGAGCACGGACAAGATATTGTGTGTGCAGGTGCCTCAGCTGTACTTTTTGGTAGTGTTAATGCTATTATTGGATTAACTTCTGAAAGACCTGATATAGATTATAGTGATGACGGAGGCTATTTTCATTTCCGTAGCGTAGATACATCTAATGAAAAAGCACAGTTAATCTTACAATCTATGTTAATCTCATTGCAAACGATTGAAGAAGAATATAAAGAATTCATTAAACTAAATTATAAGTGAGGTGTAACTCATGCTTAAATTAAACTTACAATTTTTCGCATCTAAAAAAGGGGTAAGTTCTACAAAAAACGGACGTGACTCTGAATCTAAACGTTTAGGTGCTAAACGTGCTGATGGTCAATATGTTACTGGTGGATCTATTTTATTCCGTCAACGTGGAACAAAAATTTACCCAGGTGAAAACGTAGGTCGTGGTGGCGATGATACATTATTCGCTAAAATCGATGGCGTTGTAAAATTTGAACGTAAAGGTCGCGACAAAAAACAAGTATCTGTATACGCAGTTGCTGAATAATTTGTCAATATACTCACACCAGAAGGTTACTTCTGGTGTTTCTTTTTTATCTAAGCTTTTTAAAAACCATTTTGATAATGTAAGATGGAAGAAAACATAGCTTGAATATATTGAGAGGAATACATAGAAATTTGTAAGCCAGTGGAACCTTATAAATAATCATGTGGTAAGTTTCACTTATCGCTTTATAGCTATGTAGGAAATGTATAAAATGAAAAAGAGGTGAAATCATGTTTGTCGATCAAGTAAAAATATTCTTAAAAGCAGGCGACGGTGGAAATGGTATTACTGCGTATCGTCGTGAGAAATATGTTCCCTTCGGTGGACCCGCTGGAGGAGATGGCGGTCGTGGGGCGTCTGTCGTTTTTGAAGTTGATGAAGGACTAAGAACATTAATGGACTTTAGATTTCAGCGCCATTTTAAAGCTAAAAAGGGTGAGAATGGCCAAAGCAGTAATATGCACGGGAAAAATGCACAAGATCTTATCCTCAAAGTCCCTCCAGGAACGATTGTTAAAGATGTCGAAACAGAGGAAACATTGGCGGATTTAGTAGAACACGGTCAACGTGCAACTATCGCTAAAGGTGGCCGTGGCGGACGAGGGAATTCTCGATTTGCGACCCCTAAAAATCCCGCACCAGATTTCAGCGAAAATGGTGAGCCAGGTGAAGAAATAGAAGTCACATTAGAACTTAAATTACTAGCTGACGTTGGTTTAGTAGGTTTTCCAAGTGTTGGTAAATCCACATTGTTGTCGATAGTATCTCAAGCTAAACCTAAAATTGGTGCCTATCACTTTACGACGATACAGCCAAATTTAGGCGTTGTTACTACGCCAGATCAACGAAGCTTCGTAATGGCAGACTTGCCAGGATTAATTGAAGGTGCATCTGAAGGAATCGGGCTAGGACATCAATTTTTACGTCATGTTGAACGAACAAAAGTAATTGTTCACGTTATCGATATGAGTGGTATGGAAGGCCGTGATCCTTACGAGGATTATTTAACAATAAATAAAGAAATGCGCGCTTATGAAGAAAAACTAGAAAAAAGACCACAAATTATCGTAGCGAATAAAATGGATATGCCAGAGGCTGAAGATCAACTTGAATTGTTCAAATCTCAATTGGAAGAAGACTATCCAATTATCGCTATTTCAGCATACACTCGTGAAAATATTGATCAGTTACTTTACGAAATTGCAAATACACTCGAATCAGTGAAAGACATCGATTTCAATGCAGAAGAAGATGATCCAGGCGTGAACCGTGTTGTTTATAAACATACGCCTTCACAAGATAAATTCACGATTTCACGAGATGATGATGGTGCGTACGTTGTGAGTGGAAATGCTATTGAACGACTCTTCAAAATGACTGATTTCAATAGTGACCCAGCAGTAAGACGATTTGCACGCCAAATGCGATCTATGGGTATTGATGATGCGTTACGTGAACGTGGTGCAGAAAACGGAGATATCGTACGTATTTTAGGCGGCGAGTTCGAATTTGTAGAATAATAGGAGCGAATCAGCATGAAATATCAATATTATTTAATTCGTGAAGATGTATTGCCCTATGTGGTATCTAAGGTACTACGTGTCAAAGAAGCGCTCAATGATAATCCTTCTCTCACTGTGCAAGAAGCTGTAAAAATACATGATTGTTCTAGAAGTGCTTTTTATAAATACCGTGATACAATATTTCCGTTGGATGAAGTGAAAAGTGCTTCCAAGGAATTTACAATTATTTTATTTGTGACGGATAAGGTAGGCACACTAGCTACAATTCTTGAAAAAATATCACAATTAAAATTATCCGTTTTAACGATTCATCAAAGTGTGCCAATAGATAAAAAAGCCTCTATTACTTTATCTTTAAATGCAAGTAAATCGGAAATGAATGTCTATGATATTATCAATTCGTTAAGACAAATGGAAAATGTATTTAATGTTGATATTATAGGGATGAATATGTAAGGAGAAGCCACTATGTATGCATATATAAAAGGGAAACTACAACATTTGTATCCTACACACGTCGTTATTGAAACATCAGGCGGCATTGCATTTGAAATCCAAACGCCTAATTCGTATCGGTTTCAAAGTCAGTTACATCAAGAAACGACAATATTTACAGCGCTCATTGTACGTGAAGATGCGCAACTTTTATATGGTTTTAGCGATTTAGAAGAAAAGGATATGTTTTTAAGTCTTATTAAAGTTACAGGGATTGGGCCTAAATCTGCACTTGCCATTTTAGCTGCAAGTACACCTAATCAAGTGAAACGTGCGATTGAAAATGAAAATGACGCCTATTTAACGCAATTTCCAGGTATCGGTAAAAAAACTGCCCGTCAAATTGTCCTTGATTTGAAAGGCAAAGTCGTTATAACTGAAGAAAGTGAAGAAATGCTTGTAACACATGAGATGCCTTCTAAACATGCACAAATTAAAGATGATGCTTTACTCGCATTAGAAGCGTTAGGTTATTCTAAACGAGAACTTACTAAAATCGATAAAAAAATGGCGAAAGAAAACTTTGAATCTGTTGACGAAGCAGTAAAATTTGGATTACAACATCTCATCTCTTAAAAGGGGGATTTCTATGGATGATAATCGAATGGTAGATGGTCATGAAAACACAGAGGAGCACGAATTTGAACTCTCGTTAAGGCCCGATCGCTTACGCCAATATATTGGACAATCTTCCATTAAATCTAACTTAGAAGTTTTTATCAAGGCGGCACAACTTAGAAAGGAACCACTAGATCATGTTTTATTGTTTGGGCCTCCTGGGTTAGGTAAAACAACACTTTCACATATCATCGCAAATGAAATGAATGTAAATTTAAGAACGGTGTCTGGTCCTTCGATAGAGCGTCCGGGAGATTTAGCAGCTATTTTAACTGGACTCCAACCAGGCGATGTATTATTTATTGATGAAATTCATCGTTTGAGTAGTGTCGTAGAAGAGGTACTTTATCCAGCAATGGAAGATTTTTTTCTAGATATCATCGTAGGTAAAGGGGAAGAAGCTAGAAGTATTCGTATCGACTTACCCCCATTTACATTGGTGGGTGCGACAACGCGTGCTGGAAGTTTAACAAGTCCACTACGGGATCGTTTCGGAGTCCATCTTAGATTAGAATACTACAAAACGCACGAGCTACAACAAATCATTACACGTACAGCAGAAGTTCTAGGTACGACGATTGATACAGAAAGTGCGCTTGAAATTGCGAAAAGAAGTCGTGGAACTCCTCGAATTGCGAACCGACTTTTAAAACGGATACGAGACTTTCAACAAGTCAATGAAGATGATCAAATTTATATTGAAACAACGAAATATGCTTTAGATTTACTTCAAGTTGATGAAGAAGGTTTGGATTATATTGACCATAAAATGATGGCTTGTATTATCGAACAGTATCGAGGAGGCCCTGTGGGATTAGATACAATTGCAGTTTCTATCGGCGAAGAGCGTATTACGATTGAGGATGTTTATGAACCGTTTTTAATACAACAAGGTTTTATTGAACGTACGCCTCGAGGTCGTAAAGCGACGCCAAAAGCATACGCACATTTTAATTATCCTATTTAAGCGAGGGACCATTAAGCATGAATATAGAAGAATTTAATTACTATTTGCCAGAGGCGTTAATTGCGCAAACTCCTCTTAAAGATCGTGATACGAGTCGACTACTCTATTTAAACCGTCAGACAGGTGATGTAAAAGATTTACACTTTAAAGATGTTGTATCATTTTTTGAACCTGGCGATACTTTAGTTTTGAATGATACAAAAGTGATGCCTGCGCGCTTGTTCGGTGTTAAAACTGAGACAAATGCAAAAGTTGAAATGTTAATGTTAACGAATATTGAGGGTGACGATTGGGAAGTCCTTTTAAAACCGGCCAAACGTATTAAAGTCGGACAGTCTATTTCTTTTGGTAATGACAAAATAATAGCAACCTGTATCAAAGAATTAGACCAAGGGGGAAGAATTATGCGGCTCACCTATGAAGGGATTCTTCAAGAGCGTCTAGATGAATTAGGTGAAATGCCGCTACCGCCATATATTAAAGAGCGTTTAGATGATCAAGATCGTTATCAAACTGTGTATGCAAAAGCCTCAGGATCTGCAGCTGCACCAACTGCTGGCTTGCATTTTACGGATGAACTTTTAAATGAAGTGCAACAAAAAGGTGTTAATATCGCTTTTGTCACACTACATGTAGGATTAGGAACGTTTCGTCCTGTCAGTGTGGAAAATATAGATGATCACGAAATGCATAGCGAATATTACACAATGACACAAGAAACAGCAGACATTTTGAACACTACTAAAGCAAGTGGACATCGTATTATTTCTGTTGGAACGACTTCAACACGAACTTTAGAAACAATAATGAGAGATTTTGATACATTTAAAGCGACAAGTGGATGGACAAATATTTTTATTTATCCAGGCTTTGAATTTAAAGCAATAGATGGTTTGATTACTAATTTTCATCTCCCAAAATCCACATTAGTCATGCTCGTTTCAGCATTTAGTTCAAGACAATACGTGTTAAATGCCTATGCGCATGCAGTAGAATCAAAATATCGCTTTTTCAGCTTTGGGGATGCAATGATTATTATTTAATATAGAGAGGGTTTGACTATGCCAGCTGTAACATACGAACATATAAAAACGTGCAAGCAATCTGGGGCGCGACTTGGAATTGTTCACACACCACATGGTTCATTTGAAACGCCGATGTTTATGCCTGTAGGCACTAAAGCAACCGTAAAAACAATGAGTCCAGAAGAATTGAAACAAATGGAAGCCAAAATCATTTTAAGCAATACGTATCATTTATGGTTACAACCAGGTAATGATATTGTGAAAAAAGCGGGAGGCTTACACCAATTTATGAATTGGGATGGGCCTATTTTAACCGATTCAGGTGGTTTCCAAGTGTTTAGTCTTAGTGATTTAAGAAAAATCACTGAAGAAGGCGTGGAGTTTAGACATCACGCAAATGGTTCAAAACTATTTTTATCACCGGAAGATTCTATACGTATTCAAAATGATTTAGGATCAGATATTATTATGGCATTTGATGAATGTCCACCTATGCCAGCCGAATACAAATATGTCAAAGATTCAATTGAACGGACAACGCGATGGGCAGAACGCTGCAAAAAAGCGCACCAACGTCCAGAAGATCAAGCTTTGTTTGGCATTATTCAAGGTGGAGAATACAAAGATTTACGTCAACAAAGTGCAGAAGATCTCGTGAAACTCGATTTTCCTGGTTATGCAATAGGCGGATTATCTGTTGGGGAACCAAAACCTGTCATGTATGATATGGTAGAGCATACAGTTCAATTTATGCCCGAAAATAAACCGCGTTATTTAATGGGCGTCGGTTCACCTGATGCGTTGATTGAATGTAGTATCCGTGGAATGGATATGTTTGACTGTGTACTTCCAACACGTATCGCCCGTAATGGAACGTGTATGACTTCCGAAGGGCGCCTTGTTGTGAAAAACGCTAAGTTTAAAGATGACTTTCGACCACTTGATGAAAATTGTGACTGCTATACATGTAAAAACTATACGCGAGCCTATTTAAGACATTTAATTAAAGCAGATGAAACGTTCGGTATACGTTTAACTACTTATCATAACCTTCATTTTCTGCTAAAATTAATGGAGAACATTAGACAAGCAATTCGAGAAGACCGTCTTTTAGATTTTAAAGAAGAATTTTTCGAACAATATGGTCTTAATGTTAAAAATCCGAAAAATTTCTAGATAGGAGTTTATTTTATGTCTTCATTACTTAGTTTATTACCATTAATCCTACTCTTTGTGGTTATGTGGTTCTTTATGATTCGTCCGCAACAAAAGCGTGCGAAAGAACACCGTGAGATGGTGTCTCAGTTACAATCTGGACAACGTGTCACAACGATTGGTGGCATTAAAGGGACGGTTCGTGCTGTTGATGAAACGACAGCAGTTGTCATTGTGAATGGCAAAGGAACAGAAATGACATTTGAAAAACAAGCCATTAAACAAGTAGATCCATCGTAATTTAAAGGTTACAATGGCTAATTCGGGATGAGACATCGCTTTACGCAAAGTGGATGGTTCAATCCCGTTTTTTTATGGCATCAATATTAAACAAAATTGGGCAATTACTTGAAATTAAAAGATAAAAGGCGTACAGTTGTTAACTGGTTAAATATCAAAATCAGATGCGATAGTTTTCTATTTTAAAATAGTTGGTTTTAAAAAATAACTGACTGTTGTTAAGGAAATGGCTTCAATAGGCCAAATTAGAAAAAAGCTGCGATTCTAATGACTAAATATTTAATTAATATTAAAGGATATTAAAATCACTTGCGCGCGTTACTACAACTAAAGTATGCTAGTTTTATAAGCTAAAAAGAGGTGTTTATGTGAAAAAAGTCAGTAGACTCATTGCATTTTTATTATTAGTCGTACTGCTGTTTGGTGGAATGGCGGCGACATATAAAAATGTGATTAAAGATGTTAATTTAGGACTTGATTTACAGGGCGGATTTGAAGTTTTGTATCAAGTAAAACCATTATCTGATGGTGATAAGATTGATAAAACCGCCGTACAATCTACCGCTAAAACGTTAGAACGCCGTGTCAACGTTTTAGGTGTCTCTGAACCGAAAATTCAAGTTGAAGATCAAAATCGAATTCGTGTACAACTTGCGGGTGTTAAAGACCAAGAACAAGCGCGAAAAATTTTATCTTCTCAAGCAAACTTAACAATTCGGGATTCTGAAGACAAAGTTAAACTTACAGGTAAAGATTTAGTTCAAGGTTCTGCTAAACAAGAGTTTAAACAAAATACAAACCAACCCGCTGTTACTTTTAAGTTGAAAGATAGTGAAAAATTTAAAAAAGTAACAGAAGAAATTTCTAAAAAACCAGAAAATGTTATGGTCGTTTGGTTAGACTATCAAAAAGGAGATAGCTATCAAAAAGAAAAAACAAAAGAGAATCCAAAATATGTTTCTGCAGCTTCTGTAGATCAACCTATCAATTCTCCTAACGTAGAAATTTCTGGAGGATTTCAAGGTGAAAAAGGTGTCACTGAAGCGAAACAAATTGCCGACTTACTTAACTCAGGTTCTTTACCAGTTAAATTAGACGAAATTTATTCTACCTCTGTAGGTGCACAATTTGGTCAAGATGCGCTTCAAAAAACAATTTTCGCCTCTATTATTGGTATTAGTATTATTTATTTATTTATGTTGTTCTTCTATCGATTGCCAGGACTCATTGCAGTCATTACATTAACAACATACGTGTATTTAACACTAGTTGCTTTTAACTTTATTTCTGGGGTGCTCACGCTCCCTGGACTGGCTGCGTTGGTCCTTGGTGTCGGGATGGCAGTAGATGCCAATATTATCATGTACGAACGTATAAAAGACGAGTTACGTATAGGAAGAAATTTAAAGCAAGCCTATAAGAAAGCGAATAAGTCCTCATTTATAACGATTTTAGATGCCAATTTAACGACAGTATTAGCGGCTACCGTTCTTTTCTTCTTTGGTGAAAGCTCTGTTAAAGGTTTTGCCACAATGCTATTATTGGCCATCTTGATGAGTTTCGTAACAGCTGTATTTTTAACAAGAATATTATTATCGCTTATTGTTTATTCTAATTTCTTTAAAAAGAAATTATGGTGGTTCGGCGTTAAAAAATCTCAAATTCATAATATTAATGAGGGTAAAGATGTTTCTGAATTAACTACGCCTTATGACCGAATTGATTTTATGAAATTAGCAAAACCATTATTTGCATTAAGTGGACTGATTATTGCTGCTGGTATTATCATATTGTTTATTTTCAAACTGAACTTAGGTATAGATTTTACCGCAGGAACACGTATTGATGCTGAAAGTAATCATGCATTAAAACAAGCCGATGTTGAGAAGAAAATGGACAGCATCGGATTAAAACCTGATCAATTATCTATCGGGGGCAATAATGATACTAAAGCTTCAATGCAATTTAAGCATGATTTATCGAAAGAAGAAGTTTCAAAAGTAAAATCTACAATTAAAGACGAGTTTGGCCATGAACCAACAGTCAATACAGTATCACCTGTGATTGGTCAAGAATTAGCCAAGAACGCTATGTTAGCTGTATTGCTCGCTTCAATCGGTATGATTATTTATATTTCACTCAGATTTGAGTGGCGTATGGGAATTTCATCAATTATTTCATTACTACACGATGCATTTATGATCATTGCAGTGTTTAGTCTTTTCAGACTTGAAGTTGATATTACATTTATTGCTGCAGTTTTAACGATTATTGGTTATTCAATTAATGATACTATTGTAACCTTTGACCGAGTTCGTGAAATGCTACGTAAAGTTAAAGTGATTACTAAAGAAGAGGAAATTGATTACATCGTCAATAGTGCGATACGTCAAACATTGACTCGTTCTATCAACACTGTATTAACAGTGGTCGTAGTGGTTGTAGCACTCTTAATATTTGGTGCATCAAGTATCTTTAACTTCTCACTTGCATTACTTATCGGTTTAGTTTCAGGTGTCTTTTCATCTATCTTCATTGCAGTACCGCTCTGGGGTATTTTGAAAAAACGAGAATTACGTAAATCCGATAATCATAAACTCGTGGTTTATAAACGTAAACGTACAAACGAAGAAAAAGTCATTGTGTAACTTTTAAATGTCCTTTCCTAATATTTCATTTTATATGAAAGTTAGGGAAGGGCTTTCTTTGGCACTCTGTCAAATCGGACTGGTCATATTAAATGTAGGAGTTAGGCAATAATGGATTGCTAAACTCCTTTTTTCGTTGTGGGCACTTAAAGACTTGACCATTGATGGCTATTTTAATATCACTCACCTCTGTAAAACAGTTTTTATAACTTAGAAATGCGAATAAATATAACGCATTTGATTGGTTCCTAAGCCGAGACTTCTGAGGCATCTAGCCGAAACCGAAAATCCATTTTAAGATTGAGATAATCTCGATCTTAAAATTAGTTGAGGTGAGGCGCCTAGAAAAGCGAGGCTTTACGGAACAATCAAATATATAAAATAACTTATACACCAGTCCGAAATAAAATAGAACCCTTTCTTTTTGAGGAAATTAAGTTCAGAGGGGAGATATAAAGCTCGCTAGCAATTAGAAAGCTATAGAATTTTAATCACTGTTAAATCCTGTGTCTACTTTAATGCAATATAAAAAATGAATACGAAGAATGAAGATGCTAGCATTTTTTTGTTATAATGTTTTTGATATGAAATGAGGCGGGGTTTTATGATTAGTTCTAAATTTAAATGGGTTTCTAGGTCTCCTCAAGGGGAGATTTCTAAAGAAACGCTTGAAAGTTTTAAAATTACACCTTTAATGAAAGTGATTTTGGAAAGTAAAGGGATTGTGTCACACGAGGAAATCGAGCAATTTTTAGCTCCTACACCTATAAGTCACGATTCGTCTTTACTTAGTGATATTGAAAAAGCGACACAACGTATTCATCAAGCGATTGAAGCAGAGGAACCAATTTTAGTTTATGGTGATTATGATGCTGATGGTGTCACGTCAACTACTATTTTAGTGCAGACGTTAGAAAAGATGGGAGCAATTGTAGGATGGTATATCCCCAATCGCTTTTCTGAAGGTTATGGACCAAGTGCTGAAGCCTTTAAACAAGCTTATGAGGAAGGCGTAAAACTCATCATCACTGTTGATAATGGAATACAAGGTCATGAAGAAATTGAAATGATTCAACAACTGGGTGTGGATGTGATTGTCACGGACCACCATGAAATAGGGGCAACATTGCCTAAAGCCTATGCTATTGTCCACCCCATGCATCCTGATTTTGAATATCCATTTCCGTATTTATGTGGTGCGGGCGTTGCTTTAAAAGTAGCTCAACATTTAACACCAGATATCCCAGATGAATTTTGGATTTATGCGATGATTGGGACAATTGCTGATTTAGTACCGATGATAGATGAAAATCGAAGCATTGTTAAAAGTGGTTTACGTTTGATGAATCGTGAGGTGCCTGTGGCACTTAAAGCACTTTTAAATGAAGCGCGTTATGATGACGTGATTAATGAAGAAACGATTGGATTCACAATTGGCCCCCGCTTAAATGCGGTAGGACGTTTAGATGATGCACGATTAGCTGCGGAATTGCTAATGTGTCATGATGAAGATGAAGCATTGTTTTTAGCAGAGCAAGTTGAACATTTTAATCAAGAACGAAAATCTATTGTTCAAACTGTGACTGAAGAAGCCTTAGTTATGGCAGATGCGCAATTAAAAGAAGGCGCCCAATTTTTAGTTTTATATAAAGAAGATTGGCATGAAGGAATTTTAGGCATTGTCGCATCACGGATAGTTGAACAATTTCAAAAGCCAACAATGGTTTTGAATATTGATTATGACAAACAACATGCAAAAGGTTCAGCAAGAAGTATTTCTCAAGTATCCATGTTTGATATATTGTCTCAACAATCCCAACTGATTGAAAAATTTGGAGGGCATCATGCTGCAGCGGGTTTGACATTGGCTATTGAGCAAGTTGAACCACTGAAAGAAGCTTTAAATACTTATATGAAAGCACATTTTACAGCGCCAGAGTTGCAACCTGAGAAAATCATCGATGCGCTCATTGATCAAGAGGATATTACTGTAGACAATATCAGTTCTCTTGAACGGTTACGTCCATTTGGCATGCAATTTGAACGACCGCTATTGCGTATTAATCAACTGACAATAAAAGAGGCTAAAGCGATAGGTCAACAAAAAAATCATTTAAAAATTTCCTTTAAAGAACAAAAGCTACAAGGACTATTTTGGAATGAAGGCCACCGCATCCATGAACTTATGCCAGATCAATCATTGAATGTTATTGGCGAATTACAAATTAATGAGTGGAATGGGAATAGAACACCTCAATTTATTCTAAAGGATATGCATAGTCAGGGGCGTCAAATTTTAGATTATCGTAGTAAAAATAAACGTCTACCCAATATGATTGAGGACGCTAAAACATGCTTTCTAATACATCCAAATCGTGAAAAACAACATCATAATGAGTATTATTATGGCGAACCGATAACGCATTCATATGACAAGTGTGTATTACGTGACCTTCCTCTAACTATTGACGATTTTAAAGTATCATTACACAAAATTAAAGCCTCTCAAGTTTATTTACAATTTTCGCATGATAAATCGATTTATTTTGAAGGATTTCCCAAAATGGAAACGTTTAAATTGTGCTATAAAACGCTATTACAAAAAGGGAAGTTTGATTTAGTGCAAGAGGGTGTGTCATTGAGTCAATATTTAAACATTGAGCCACAGTTATTAAAATTTATACTAAAAGTCTTTCTTGATTTGCATTTTATTCGACAAAATGATGGTATAATTGAAATAAATACGACTGCTCCAAAACAAGAGATTACTTCTAGTCGAATATACCAAGGACGGTTGCATAGAATTGAAGTTGAAAAGCAGTTATTATATGCAGATTTTCCATCTATTAAAAATTGGATGGAAGATGAAATGCGCGAAGACAAATGAGGAGGAAAAGCATGGATTTAAAAAAATATGTCTCAGAGGTCCAAGATTGGCCTAAAAAGGGAGTAAATTTTAAAGATATTACAACAATAATGGATAATGGTGAGGCATATGGGTATGCGACTGATCAAATTGTAAAATATGCGAAAGAAAAGAATGTTGACATTGTTGTCGGCCCTGAAGCACGTGGCTTTATCATTGGATGTCCAGTTGCTTATGCCATGGGTATCGGTTTTGCCCCTGTTCGCAAAGAGGGTAAACTCCCTAGAGAAGTTATACGATATGAATATGATTTAGAATATGGTAGTAATGTTTTAACGATGCATGCTGATGCTATCAAACCAGGTCAACGTGTGTTGATTACAGATGATTTACTTGCAACAGGAGGCACAATTGAAGCGGCGATTCATTTAGTTGAAAAACAAGGCGGCATAGTGGCAGGAATTGCATTTATCATCGAATTAGCATATTTAAATGGTATCGAAAAAATAAAAGACTACGACGTAATGTGTTTAATTTCTTACGATGAATAAGTCATCATGATAAATGTGAGTTAAAACTTTGTTAACTTTTTTAGTGGGAGTGGGACTGAAATTATTTTAGATTTCGTAGTTCCACTCCTATATTAATTTGTAAAAATAGAATACAGTTCAATTCTTGATAATCATGTAGTATGATAGAAGTATTATTTAAAAGATGGGGGTGCCCTGTATGAATAACGAATATCCTTATAGTGCTGATGAAGTTTTATATAAAGCAAAAACGTATTTAGATAAGAGAGAATACGAGTACGTTTTAAAAAGTTATCAGATTGCCTATAAAGCACATGAAGGTCAATTTCGTAAAAATGGTTTACCTTATATTATGCATCCCATCCAAGTTGCAGGGATACTTACAGAAATGCGACTCGATGGACCAACCATTGTAGCGGGCTTTTTGCATGATGTTATTGAAGATACACCTTATACATTTGATGATGTTGTTGATATGTTCAATGAAGAAGTCGCAACAATTGTGGATGGTGTAACAAAATTAAAAAAAGTTAAATACCGTTCTAAAGAAGAGCAGCAAGCAGAAAATCATCGTAAACTTTTCATTGCGATTGCTAAAGACGTACGCGTTATTTTAGTAAAATTAGCTGATCGCCTACATAATATGCGTACACTTAGAGCAATGCCTAGAGAGAAACAAGTTCGTATTTCAAAGGAAACATTAGAAATCTATGCGCCTCTAGCGCACCGATTAGGGATTAATACGATTAAATGGGAACTTGAAGATATTGCATTGCGCTATATTGATAATGTTCAATACTTTAGAATTGTCAATTTAATGAGAAAAAAGCGTAGTGAACGTGAAGCTTATATCGATAACGCAATTGAAAATATAAGAAAAGAAATGAACATGATGCAAATTGAAGGAGATATAAGCGGTAGACCTAAACATATCTACAGTATTTATCGCAAAATGATGAAGCAAAAGAAGCAATTCGATCAAATTTTTGATCTTTTAGCAGTGCGCGTCATCGTTTCATCAATTAAAGATTGTTATGCAGTATTAGGTTTAGTTCATACACTTTGGAAACCTATGCCAGGCCGATTTAAAGATTATATCGCAATGCCTAAACAAAATATGTATCAATCATTACATACCACTGTCGTTGGACCTAATGGAGATCCTCTAGAAATTCAAATTCGTACATACGAAATGCATGAAATTGCAGAACATGGTGTGGCGGCGCATTGGGCATATAAAGAGGGGAAAAAAGTCGATAAAGATAGCGAAACTTACCATAAAAAATTGAACTGGCTAAAAGATATCGCTGAACAAGACCATACCTCTTCCGATGCACAAGAATTTATGGAATCTCTTAAATTTGATTTACAAAGCGATAAAGTGTATGCATTTACACCTGCGAGTGATGTTATTGAATTACCTTACGGCGCGGTTCCTATAGATTTCGCCTATGCGATTCATAGTGAAGTGGGTAATAAAATGATAGGTGCCAAAGTTAATGGCAAAATTGTGCCTATAGATTATGTACTTCAAACTGGTGACATTGTGGAAATTCGCACGAGTAAACATTCTTATGGCCCGAGTAGAGATTGGTTGAAAATAGTGCGTTCTTCAAGCGCTAAAAGTAAAATTAAAAGTTTCTTTAAAAAGCAGGATCGTTCTTCAAATATTGAAAAAGGGAAGTTCATGATTGAAGCAGAAATTAAAGAGCAAGGATTCAAAGTAGAAGAAGTCTTAACAGAGCGTAATTTGAAAGTGGTCAATGACAAATATAACTTTGCTAATGAAGATGATTTATACGCAGCCGTTGGATTTGGTGGTGTTACATCGAGTCAAATTGTTAATAAACTCACAGAGCGTATTCGAATTGAAAATAAGCAAAAAGCTTTGAATCAAGCACAATCAGTGACAAAGTCTGTTCCTATTAAAGATCATATCACGACAGACTCAGGCGTGTACGTGGAAGGATTAGATAATGTTTTAATCAAACTTTCAAAATGCTGTAACCCTATTCCAGGTGATAAAATCGTGGGCTATATTACGAAAGGACATGGCATTAAAGTCCATCGTACAGATTGTCCTAATATTCAAAACGAAACGGAAAGACTCATCGATGTGGAATGGGTGAAATCCAAAGATGCCTCTCAAAAGTATCAGGTGGATCTTGAAGTCACAGCCTATGATCGTAATGGTTTACTTAACGAAGTGTTACAAGCCGTTAATAGTACTTCTAGCAATCTCGTCAAAGTGTCCGGTCGATCAGACATAGATAAAAATGCAGTGATTAATCTGAGTATTATGGTTAAAAATGTAAATGAAGTATTTAAAGTTGCTGATAAAATAAAGCAACTCGGTGATGTTTATACCGTATCAAGAGTATGGAATTAGGAGTGCAAAGTATGAAAATCGTTGTTCAAAGAGTCAAATCTGCAAGTGTTCGCAACAAAAATATAGAACGCAATATCAACCAAGGATTTTGTCTTTTTGTAGGAGTGGGTGAGCATTCAACTGAAAAAGATGCTGAAGCCTTAGCCAAAAAAATAGCTAATGCTCGGTTATTTGAAGACGAATCCGGTAAACTCAACCTCAACATTCAACAAATTGAAGGTGAAATATTATCTATTTCCCAATTTACTTTATATGCTGATGTAAAAAAAGGAAATAGACCAGGGTTTTCAAAAGCAAAATCACCAGAGGAAGCGAATGCGCTTTATGAGTTGTTTAATCAATACTTGAAGACTTATAACTTAAATGTAGTCACAGGTGAATTTGGCACAGATATGTTAGTGGATATACAAAATGATGGACCTATCACAATCATCTATGAAAGTGAAAATGGCAAGATTTTATGAAACAATTTGAAAAATGGCTCCGCACTAAGAATATAGAACCTAAACGCTTTTATTTTGGTGCTATTTTAATAGCGTTAGTTTTTATATTGCTCGTGGTCATAAATGCAATAAAAGATGATGCGGATAATAAAATTTATTTGAAAGAAGATGCCGAAATTCGCACAGGTCCTAATGCAAGTTTTCCAGTGCTATTCAATGTACGTGAGGGTGACGCCTTTAAAGTTATTGGCCGTGATGGCAAATGGGTTGAAGTAGCCTCATATGAGGGAAATCAAAAAGGTTGGATTGCAGGTTGGCATACTAATTTAGATATTAAAGAAGATGAAAATCCAAATGCTAAACCACTAAAAGGTAAAACAATTGTGATTGATCCTGGTCACGGAGGCAGTGACCAAGGGGCCTCTAGTCAAATAGGTAAAAACACCTTGGAAAAAGATATGACTTTAAATACAAGTCTTGAACTTCAAAAGAAATTAGAAAAAGAAGGCGCAAAAGTAAAGTTAACCCGTTCGGATGACTCATATGTTCGCTTGAAAGACCGCCAAGCTACTGGAGATGCTTTTATTAGCATTCATAACGATGCCCTTGAATCAAATAAGGCAAATGGGGCGACGGTTTATTGGTTCCATGAACAACAAGAGATGCTTGCAGAAACTTTAAATGCGAGTATCCAAAGGAAAGGGATGTTATCTAATAGAGGTGTCCGTCAAGAGAATTTTCAAGTTCTCAGACAAACAGATACACCAGCTGTTTTATTGGAACTCGGCTATATTAGTAACCCTACAGATGAAGTCATGATTAAAGATAAAAATCATCGTCAAATTTTAGAAAATGCTATTGTGGAAGGCCTTAGAAATTATTTTTTAAGTTAATATCTTGAAAAGCGAATGAAAAAAAGGTATGATGAATACTGAATTTAATAATCACAACCGTTTGTATTCTTGAACGATAGTACAATTGTCATGTTTAGAGAGTTTATACTTGGCTGAAATATAAACCTTGCAAGTATTTATTGTGAACACAAGAAGAGGTGCTTTATGAGAATAAAGCCGGTTTGCTAACGTTATGAGCTATGAGAGTGAGTATTTCATTTATTTGATATACTTAAATTAGGGTGGCAACACGGCTAAAGTACGTCCCTTGTATGTGATTTCACATGCATGGGGCTTTTTTTATTGACTATAAAAAGGGAGGATACATGAATGATTAATATTCCTCGTGGAACTCAAGACATTTTACCTGAAGATTCACCAAAATGGCGTTATATAGAAACGAAATTACATCAATTAATGGAAGTTTATAATTACCAAGAAATTAGAACGCCAATATTCGAAAGTACGGATTTGTTTGCCAGAGGCGTAGGTGATTCGACGGACGTTGTTCAAAAAGAAATGTATACATTTAAAGACAAAGGTGATCGTAGCATTACGTTGCGTCCAGAAGGCACTGCTGCTACAGTGCGTAGCTATATTGAAAACAAAATGCAAGGTCTTCCGAATCAACCAGTCAAACTTTATTATAACGGGCCAATGTTTCGTTATGAAAGAAAACAAAAAGGGCGCTATCGTCAGTTTAATCAGTTTGGAATAGAAGCGATTGGTGCTGAAAATCCAAGTATTGATGCTGAGGTACTCGCATTAGTCATGCATATTTATCAATCATTTGGGCTTAAAAATTTGAAGCTTGTGATTAATAGTGTTGGTGATGCTGAGTCTCGAGTAGAATATCAAGAAGCATTAAGAGCGCATTTTAAACCTGTCATTCATACGTATTGTCAAGATTGTCAAAAGCGTATTGATACAAATCCAATGCGAATTTTAGATTGTAAAATTGACAAAGATAAACCCGAAATGAAAACAGCCCCTTCAATCACAGACTATCTGAATGATTATTCAAAAAATTATTTCGATGAAGTGAAAGGTCATTTGGATCGTCTAGGTATCCCATATGTGGTTGACCCAACACTTGTACGAGGTTTGGATTATTATACGCATACAGCCTTTGAATTAATGATAGACAGTGAGAATTATGATGGAGCCATCACTACATTATGTGGGGGCGGTCGTTATAACGGTTTGTTAGAGCTATTAGGAGGGCCAAAACAAACAGGTATAGGTTTTGCGCTTAGCATAGAACGTTTACTTATGGCTTTAGAGGAAGAGGGTATAGAACTTCCTCAATCTTCTCATTTAGACTTGTTTGTAGCGACTATGGGTGAGCGTGCAGATAATTATGCTGTTAAATTATTAAATGATTTAAGACATCAAAATATACGTGTGGATAAAGATTATTTATCGCGTAAATTAAAAGGTCAAATGAAACAAGCCGATCGTCTCAATGCTATTTATACCATTGTATTAGGCGATCAAGAACTTGATTCAAACGAAGTTGCAATCAAACATATGCAAACAGGTGAAAATCACCATATTAAACTCAATGAAATTGCACAATTTATTAATGGAGGAAAAGAATAATGTCACAACGTACTACTTATTGTGGGCTTATTACAGAGTCTTATTTAGGTCAAGAAGTCACTTTAAAAGGTTGGGTTCATAACCGCCGCGATTTAGGAGGACTCATATTTGTTGATGTACGTGATAGAGAAGGCGTGGTTCAAGTTGTTTTTAACCCTGATTTTTCTAAAGAAGCATTAGCAATCGCAGAGCGCATTCGTTCTGAATATGTTGTTGAAATTAAAGGAACAGTCACAAAACGTGATGAAGAAACAGTTAACCCTAAAATAAAAACTGGGCAAGTTGAAGTTCAAGCTTCTGAAATTACAATTATTAATAAATCTGAAACACCACCTTTTTCGATTAATGATGAAAACCTTAATGTTGATGAAAATATTCGATTAAAATATCGCTATTTAGATTTGCGTCGTGAACAATTTGCGCAAACTTTTAAGTTACGTCATCGTACAACACAGGCGATTCGTCGTTATTTAGATGATTCAGGATTTTATGATATCGAGACACCAGTATTAACAAAATCAACACCTGAGGGTGCCCGCGACTACCTTGTACCTTCTCGTGTCCATGAAGGCGAATTTTATGCCTTGCCTCAATCACCACAATTGTTTAAACAATTACTTATGATGAGTGGCTTTGACAAATATTACCAAATTGTAAAATGTTTCCGCGACGAGGATTTACGTGCGGATCGTCAACCTGAATTTACACAGGTCGATATAGAGATGAGCTTTGTTGAACAAGAAGATGTCATTCAACTTGGTGAACAAATGTTAAAATCAGTGATGAAAGACGTTAAAGGGATTGCTATTGAGGAAGCTTTCCCTCGTATGACTTATGCTGAAGCGATGGAACGTTATGGTTCAGATAAACCTGATACACGTTTTGGTATGGAATTAATTGACGTGTCTGAATTAGGCCAAGTGATGGATTTCAAAGTCTTTAAAGACGCAGTGGAAAATGGTGGCCAAGTGAAAGCCATCGTTGTAGAAGATGGAGCTGATAAATATACACGTAAAGATATTGATGGACTCACTGAATTCGTTAATATTTATGGAGCTAAAGGTCTTGCATGGGTAAAAGTAGTTGAAGACGGATTAAATGGACCGATTGCACGTTTCTTCGATGAGATGCATGTTGATAAACTTCAATCTTTGACACAAGCAAAAGCGGGTGACCTCGTTTTATTTGTTGCTGACTCCAAGGAGGTTGTCGCACAAAGTTTAGGTGCACTACGTGTTAAATTAGCTAAAGAGTTAAATTTATTAGATCCAAATCAATTCAACTTCTTATGGGTGACAGACTGGCCACTTCTTGAATATGACGAAGAATTACACCGATACGTCGCAGCACATCATCCATTTACGTCGCCAAAGCCAGAAGATTTAGATCGTCTAGAAAGTGCACCAGAAACAGTTCAAGCTCAAGCGTATGACATTGTTCTTAACGGCTTTGAACTCGGCGGAGGTTCTATTCGTATCCATGATGGTGAAATTCAATCTAAAATGTTTAAAGCTTTAGGCTTTAGTGGAGAGAGCGCGCAAGAACAATTCGGTTTCTTATTAGATGCTTTTAAATTTGGTGCACCTCCACATGGCGGTATCGCATTAGGTCTTGACCGCTTAGTAATGTTATTAACAGGCGCATCAAATCTTCGTGACACGATTGCCTTCCCTAAAACAGCATCTGCAACTGATTTATTAACAGATGCTCCGAGCGAAGTTTCAGAAAAACAACTTGATGAGTTATCTCTTCGCATTAAACATTAAACGTTTATGACTTGATAAAAAGTATAAATGTGATATAGTTAAAGCATAAGATAGTCGTCTGTAGTGTTCGTAAGTTCGCTTTATGTATTTTGACCTAACACTCTTTGATCAGGGAGTCCAATAGGTTTTCTTGCAGCGCACACGCCTCTCTAGGAGGACGTGCAAAACAAGAAACAGGACACCCACCTGTATATAGCAGGCCAAAATGATCAAGCACTTTCAACTACGGCATAACGGATTCTATCGGTACGCAAGACTTTAAGTCTTGCGTATTTTTATGTTCTGAAACAGATTAAAGGAGTCAATTATGAAACATCAATTTTCTAGAAATGAATTAGCTATAGGCCAAGAAGGTTTAAAATTATTAGAAAATACAACAGTTGCTGTTTTAGGTGTCGGTGGTGTAGGGTCATTTGCTGCTGAAGCGCTAGCGCGAACAAATATCGGTCATATTATTTTAATCGATAAAGACGATGTCGATATTACGAATGTCAACCGTCAAATTCATGCTTTAACAACTACCATTGGACAAAGTAAAGTGGGGTTAATGGAAGAACGGATTAAATTAATAAATCCAAATTGCAAAGTAACGCCCTTGCATATGTTTTATACTGAAGAAACTTATGAGCAACTATTTGAAGATTACAATATTGATTATATTATCGATGCAAGTGATACCATTATTTATAAAGTTCATTTGATGGAACAATGTTTGCAAAGAGGCATAAAAATTATTTCTAGTATGGGGGCAGCAAATAAAATTGACCCAACACGTTTTCAAATTGCTGATATTTCGAAAACACATACAGATCCTATCGCTAGAGTCATTCGAAACAAATTAAAAAGAAAAGGAATTTATAAAGGAATACCCGTGGTATTTTCCGATGAAAGTCCAATAGTGATTCGAGAAGATGTGAAAGCCATCGTGGGTGATGCAAATGGACAAAACCGAAAAGCACAAATGCCCCCGTCTTCTAATGCATTTGTCCCAAGCGTTGTAGGCCTAATACTTGCAAGCTATGTTTGTAATGATATTACACGAGATATTCCATTAACACGAATTAAAGACAAATAAAAAATGCCGTAATAAGCTCCATCTTTTTGGAGATATTACGGCATTTCCTTATGTGTTCTTTAGATTATCATATACTGCTTTAAATTGTTGTTCAGCTTTTGATGTCAATTTAGGTTGATAATAGCGTTTATTTTTTAGTTTGTCTGGCAAGTATTGTTGCGCCACATATCCATTTTCATAATTATGGGGATACTTGTATCCTGTAGCACGTCCCAATTCTTTTGCGCCACTATAATGACCATCTTTGAGGTGATCGGGAATTTGTCCTGCGTTACCTTTGCGAATGTCTGATAACGCAGCATCGATAGATTGAATTGCTGTGTTAGATTTCGGGGAGAGACAGAGTTCGATAACGGCTTGACTTAATGGAATTCTTGCTTCTGGAAAGCCTAACCGTTCTGCTGACTCTATCGCAGCGAGTGTACGTTGTCCTGCAGCTGGTGAAGCTAAGCTGATATCTTCATAACTAATCACTAACAAACGTCTTGCAATTGTTGGCAAATCACCTGCTTGAATCAAGCGCGCTAAATAGTGTAAAGCTGCGTCAACATCACTGCCTCGTATTGATTTTTGGAAAGCACTCATCACGTCGTAATGCATATCGCCATCTTTATCGCTTAAAAATGCACCACGTTGTAAACAATCCTCTGCATCTTGAATTGTGATATGAGGAGGCGTTTCGGATGCGCTTAAAACCGCAAGTTCTAATGCATTTAAAGCGCTACGAACATCTCCTTGACTTTGGGTTGCAAAATATTCAAAAGCTTCGTCTGTAATTGTAGCAGTATACGATTTTAAGCCATTTTCCTCATCATTTAAAGCATTCCGTAAAGCTTTTTTTATATCCTCAGTTTCTAAGGGAAATAATTCAAAAATTTGTGCACGTGAACGGATGGCAGGGTTAATCGCATGATAAGGGTTTGAAGTTGTCGCACCAATGAGTACGATTTTACCGTTTTCTAAGTGAGGCAACAAGAAATCTTGTTTAGCTTTATCTAATCGATGAATTTCATCTAATAATAAGATCACTTGACCTGACATTTTTGCCTCGTCAACAATCATATGCATGTCCTTTTTAGTATTCGTGACAGCATTTAATTGTCTGAATTTAAAAGCGGTGCTCCCTGCAATCGCTTGTGCAATACTCGTCTTTCCTATGCCAGGGGGACCATAAAAAATCATTGAGGATAATCGTTTGGCATTGACCATTCTCCTAATAATTCCTTTTTCACCAACGAGGTGTGATTGCCCTATCACATCATCAATGGTTTGCGGTCTCATACGGGATGCGAGTGGTTCAGTATTCATAGTAACCCTCCATGTCTAGAAAAACTATACAAATTTAAGCAAATGACCTTGCTCTTATTTGTACTCTTATAACAATAGTATTATACTAATATAAATAATGATAAATTGTAAGTAAATTGGATATCAATAAGTGAGGTATAAACATGAAAATTTCAACTAAAGGTAGATACGGCCTAACTTTGATGATTGCTTTGGCAAAGCGTCATGGGACAGGATGCGTGTCACTGAAAACAATCGCAGAAGAAAATAATTTAAGCGATTTATATTTAGAACAACTTGTTGGTCCTTTAAGAAATGCTGGTCTCATTCGTAGTGTCCGAGGTGCTAAAGGAGGATATGAATTAAAAATGCCAGCAGATGAAATTACTGCCGGTGATATCATTCGTCTTTTAGAAGGACCATTAACGATTGTTGAACGCATTGAATCAGAATCACCCGCGCAACAACAATTATGGTTGAGAATGCGAGATGCAGTTAAAGATGTTCTAGATCAAACGACTTTACAATCTTTAGCAGATTATCAAGAAAATGATAAACTTGAAGGGTATATGTTTTACATTTAAGTTTTGTTTAGATACAACAATGACATTTAAATTGTATGGCATTGTTGTATTTTTTTAGGAGGAATGCAAAATGGAAAAAGTGATATTAAATGACGGATTTCAAATTGATCAACTTGGGTTTGGCACATACAAATTAAATGGCGTTAAAGGGAGCCAAGCGATTCAATCTGCCTTACAAGTAGGCTATCGCGTTCTAGATACAGCTTATAATTATGAAAATGAAGGGGCAGTTGGCAAAGCTATCGAAAAGAGTCAAATTCCCCGTGAAGACATAACTATTATCTCTAAACTACCAGGGCGTTACCAAGCCTACGATGATGTATTTCAAACCATTCAAGAAAGTATCTACCGTTTAGGGGTAGATTACATTGATGTTTATCTCATTCATTGGCCTAATCCGAAACAAGGGACTTACGTAGAAGCCTGGAAGGCAATGATTGCCGCACAAAAAGCCGGTCTCATTCGAACGATAGGTGTTTGTAATTTTTTACCTGAATACATTCACAAATTAAAGGAAGAAACAGGTGTGCTTCCAGCAATCAATCAAATAGAGCTCCATCCTTACTTTAATCAGGAAGAAATGATTCAATTCCATAAAGAGAACCAAATTTTAACGCAAGCTTGGAGTCCGATTGGGAGAGACAATGGCATTTTAGAAGATGATGTATTAAAACAGCTTGCCCAAAAATATCAAAAGTCCGTAGCGCAACTTGTTTTAAAATGGCATATTCAACGCGGCGTGATGCCTATACCGAAAGCGACAAAATATGTAAGACAGCATGAAAATATCGACATATTTGATTTTCAACTTTCAGAA
Organism: Staphylococcus chromogenes; assembly: GCF_029024625.1. NCBI lineage: Bacteria > Bacillati > Bacillota > Bacilli > Caryophanales > Staphylococcaceae > Staphylococcus > Staphylococcus chromogenes. Next base: position 1,108,395 of record NZ_CP118953.1, read on the forward strand.
GAGGACATTTCAAAAATTAATCAACTTTCAAGAAAAGATGGTCGTCGTAAGGGACAAGATCCTGCGGTTTACGAAGAATTTTAAAACTTTTCCTCTGTTACAATTATGCTCTATTTTATGTTTATTCTAAAAGGACTTGGGTATTAATAAACTATCTCGAACTAGGAGGTATTCATTGTGGATAAAAAACAAGGTGAAGAATATTTAAACAAAGCGAAAGATGCTTACGACAAGTATCAAGATAGTCAAAATAATGAAAACAAAGATGAAAAAGGCGGTTTAGCAGATAAAGCTAAAGACGCATTTAACAAACTTTCTGGCGACAATAAATAAAAAACTAAAATAAAAACAATGGGATGTTCTGTCCCATTGTTTTTTTATGTTGTCGTATTAATCTGTTGTATCACTTCTTGTAAATATTGATATGAGCGATGTTGAAGTTGTTCATCATAAATATAACTTACTGCCATAATTTCATTGATTTCCCCATAAAATTGAATGAAATCGTTAATTTTATGTTTAACTGTTTTTTTATCTCCTACTAATGAATCATTAATTCTATGGGTAGCCATCGCTACTTCTCTCGGTGACAAAATAGTATCTAGGCTATCGACAGGGGGTTGCATTTTTTGCATACGGCCATTTAAAATGCTTGCAAATACTTGCGCTTGTGTCGTAGCAAGATACATTGCCTCATCATTTGTATCTGCGACGATTGCATTTAAACATACAATGATATAGGGTTCATCTAGATATGCCGAAGGTTCAAAGAGTTCTCTATATATCGCAAGCGCTTCTTTCATTTGTTGAGGTGCGAAATGTCCTGCAAAGACATAGGGTAAACCCTGACGTGCAGCCACATGAGCAGAATCAGTTGAGGAACCCAATACATATAAAGGCACCTTTTTATTTATTGCAGGTATCGCTTTGACATATCCTTGATTGGTTTCAGGTCCAAAATATTGTTGAAGCTGTTTTATTTCTTCTGGAAATTGATAGACTCCATCGTGTTTATCTCTTCTTAAAGCATTCGCTGTAGCCATATCAGTCCCTGGAGCACGACCTAAACCCAAATCTACACGATCTCCATATAATAAGTTTAAAGTTCCAAATTGTTCAGCAACCACAAGGGGAGCATGATTTGGAAGCATGATACCTCCTGACCCAATGCGCATTTGTTTCGTAGCGTTTAAACAATGTTGAATTAATACTACCGTCGCTGAACTGACTAAATTTGGAGCATTGTGATGTTCAGCAATCCAATATCTTTCGAAGTTTAAAGATTCTAAGTGTTGCGCGAGCGAAGTCATCTGTTGGACAGCCTCTTTTTCAGTTGACCCTTCACGTATAGGTACTAAATTTAACGCTGAATACTGTAACTGTTTTGACATGATAACACTTCCTTTAAATTCACTATATCAAAACACATCCGTAATACACATTAATGTGCTTATAATTCTAATTTTTGTAAAAATTCCTCTTTTCTATAGAAAGTGATATGCTTAAATTAAGCTTAAAACTGCACATAGATTCCTAGTGTGAGGCACTAGAAATTTAATGGTACAAGTGCTAAAATAGGAACATTGAAATTGAGAAAGGAATGTCGAATGATGGGTGTATATGCTGATTACGCTGCGACGACGCCAGTAAAGCCAGAAGTTGTAGAAGCAATGACAAATATATATCAAACACATTACGGAAACCCTTCGTCTATACATACGCAAGGCCGTGATGCTAGACGTTTTTTAGATGAAGCAAGACGTACAGTGGCGCAATGCCTTAATGCGAATCCTAACGAAATTATTTTTACAAGTGGTGCGACTGAATCTAATAATACCGCAATTAAAGGGATGGCTTATGCTAATATTTCTAAAGGAAAGCATCTGATTACAACTAAAATTGAACATCATTCTGTCTTACATGTCTTTGAATTTTTAGAATCTCAAGGATTTGAAGTGACTTACTTAAATGTAAATGAAGAGGGTCTTGTAGATTTAGATGCACTCAAAGAGGCAATGCGACCTGATACAACTTTAGTTTCAATTATGTTAGTGAACAACGAAGTAGGCACTGTCCAACAAGTTTATGATATACAGGAAATTTTGAGTGACTATTCAGCGTTATTTCATATGGATGCAGTACAAGCTATTGGTCATTTACCTGTTGATGTCAAAGATTTACAAGTAGATGCCTTAAGCTTAACAGCACATAAATTTGGTGGCCCTAAAGGAGTAGGCGCATTATATGTCAAAAATGGGACACAAATCCAATATACACAAATGGGTGGAGAACAAGAAACAAAGCGACGCGCGGGTACTGAAAATGTTGCACAGATTGTAGGCTTAGCGACTGCAATGAAGTTGGCTGAAAACAACCGAGATGAAAATCAAATTTACATTACACGTTTAAAAGAAATCTTGCTCGTCAATTTGCAAGAGCGGGCGATACCTTTTGAGTACAATGGCTCAATGATTGAAAGCTCAAATCATATTGTGAACTTATACTTTCCATTTGTAGATGTAGAAACGTTACTTACATTGTTAGATATTGCAGGAGTTTATGTATCCTCTGGTTCAGCTTGTACGGCAGGGTCAACAATTCCGTCTCATGTCTTATCTGCGATGTATGGAGAAGAAAATCCTAAAGTCAATCATTCAATAAGAATTAGTCTAAATGAAAATGTCACTGAAAGAGAAATTCAAACGATTGTCGTCGAACTGCAAAAAATATATTTGAAATTTAAGGAGGAATCACTTTGAGTAATGAAAACACACGTGTCGTTGTGGGAATGTCAGGAGGTGTAGACAGTTCTGTAACTGCACAATTGTTAAAAGAACAAGGTTATGACGTCATTGGGATTTTTATGAAAAACTGGGACGATACGGATGAAAACGGCGTATGTACAGCAACAGAAGATTATAATGATGTCATCGCGGTATGTAATCAAATAGGAATCCCTTATTATGCTGTTAATTTTGAACAAGCCTATTGGGATAAAGTATTTACCTATTTTTTAGATGAGTACAAAAAAGGACGCACACCTAATCCAGATGTAATGTGTAATAAAGAAATTAAATTTAAAGCCTTCTTAGAACATGCTTTAAAATTAGGTGCAGACTATGTGGCTACAGGTCATTATGCAAGAGTAAGAAGAGACGACCAAGGCCATGTGGAAATGTTACGTGGGGTGGATAATAACAAAGACCAAACGTATTTCTTAAATCAACTTACACATGCGCAATTGCAAAAAGTAATGTTTCCAATTGGTGATATAGAGAAATCACAAGTCCGTAAAATTGCAGCAAAGCATAATTTAGCCACTGCCAAAAAGAAAGATTCAACAGGAATTTGTTTTATAGGTGAACGAAATTTCAAAGACTTTTTATCTCAATACTTACCTGCACAATCGGGTGAAATGCGCACTTTGAATGGTGAGCTCAAAGGAAAACATGCGGGATTAATGTATTATACTATTGGCCAACGTCATGGTTTAGGCATTGGTGGCGATGGTGATCCTTGGTTTGTCGTAGGTAAAAATTTGAAAGAAAATGTGTTGTATGTAGAGCAAGGATTTCATCACGAAGCACTTTATAGTGACTATTTAATTGCCTCAGATGTTTCCTTTGTAAATCCTACTGACTTAGCAGAACCCCTGAAATGTACTGCAAAATTTAGATATCGCCAAAAAGATACAGGTGTTACAGTTTCACACGTAGATGATCATTCAATCAAAGTTACATTTGATGAACCTGTTAGAGCGATTACTCCAGGCCAAGCTGTCGTGTTTTACGATGGCGAAGTTTGTCTTGGTGGGGCAACGATTGACGACGTTTATAAGCAGTCCGGTAAATTGAGTTATATTATTTAATGTGTCAAAAAAGGAGTCAAAAATGAAACAAACAGAAATACATCAATTGATTCAACAAGGCCAATTTGAGAAAGCCTTACAAGCTTGTTTTAATAACATCGAAGCGCATCCTGACCAAGTGGAAAACTATATCAATTCCGGTATTTTACTTTCTGAGGCTGGAGAAATTGAAAAAGCAGAAAAATTTTTCCAACGTGCATTGACACTTAATCCTGATAATGGCGTTATTTATTACAATTTTGCCAATGTTTATTTTAACGAAGGACGTTTTCAAGAAGCCATTAAATTATATCAAACAGCGATTCAAAAAGGATTAGAAAATAAAGATATTAACTATATGGTCGGAATGTCTTTTTATCAATTAGACGCAAAAAAACAAGCTTTACCATATTTAATGAGAGCTGCCGAACTTGACAAAGATTTCAAAGACTTAGACGTACAGTTCCAATATGGATTACTATTATGTGAATTAGAAATGTTTCAAGAAGCGATGCCAATATTAAAACAAATATTAAAAAAAGATGGAAAACATGCCGACGCACAGTATAATCTGACACTGGCAAAATATATGGTTAATGAAAATGTTGAAGAAGCAATACAAGGATTTTCTTTAGCAACTGAAATGGACCCCAAACATATGTTAAGCCATCATGCATTAAAAACGTTTAAAAAGATTCAATCTGAAGAGGAGGCATAACTGTGGAAAACCCAACACTATTTGAGCAGTCGTATGTTAAAGGGAATATTGATGTCATTTTATTTCAAAATAACGACAATTATTACACAGTGCTCAAAGTTGAAGTTGAGGATTCTAATGAGGACTTTGATACGACGGCGACGATAGTTGGGTTTTTTCCAAATATTGTTGAAGGTGAAACTTATACGTTCAAGGGGCAAATCACTGATCACCCTAAGTATGGGAAACAACTAAAAGCTGAAACGTTCCAGAAAGTGCTTCCGCAAACGAGAGAAGCGGTAATTCAATATTTATCAAGTGGGCTTTTCAAGGGCGTTGGTAAAAAAACTGCAGAATCCATTGTAGATACGTTAGGTGAAAATGCAATTCAGTCGATTCTTAAAGATGCATCTGTTCTTGAAAAGGTGCCCAAATTGTCAAAAACAAAGCAATCGCAAATCGCAGACCAAGTTTTTCAAAATCAAGAAAGCGAACAAATTATGGTGCGTCTGAATGAATTAGGGTTTGGTGCAAAACTTGCGATGGATATTTACAAGTTTTATAAAAGTGATACTTTAGACATTCTCAATCAAAATCCCTACCAACTTGTTTATGATATACGAGGCGTGGGCTTTCAAAAAGCAGACCAATTGGCAAATCAAATGGGCATTTCAGAACATCACCCCAATCGCTTAAAAGCAGGCATTCAATTTGTCGTTGAAGACACCTGTATTAAACAGGGACACACGTACTTGCCTAAGGAAACTTTAGTGACTGAGTCATTGCAACTTCTTTCAAAAAATAGTCAGGTGCCTATTGACACCACTTTAATTGAAGAAGTGTTAACTCAACTTGTAGAAGAAAACCGTCTCGTTGATGATCACGAAAATATTGCAATTCCTAGCCTTTATTATTCAGAATTAAAGAGTGCTCAAAATATTTATAAAATGATGCAACAACAACTACACCTCGAAGTGTTTGATCAATCGGATATTCAGATGCATATTGGTGAAATCGAGCAAACAAATAGTGTGTCATATGCCGAGGCACAAAAAGAGGCGTTAGAAGCCGCTATGAAGCATCAAATAATGATTTTGACAGGTGGGCCTGGTACAGGTAAAACCACTGTAATAAAAGGGATTGTTTATCTGTATGCTGCTTTACACGGGATTTCTTTAGATTACGATGACTATACCGAAGAAGATTATCCTATTGTTTTAGCAGCACCGACGGGTCGGGCTTCGAAACGACTACACGATGCGACTGGCTTGGAGGCTATGACCATTCACCGTCTAATTGGTTGGAATCAAGAAACCAAACCTGAAGATATATTGGATAATGAAATTTCTGCCAAACTTATTATTATAGATGAAATGTCAATGGTCGATACTTGGTTGTTTCACCAATTTATGGCAGCAGTTCCTAATGATGCACAAGTTGTTTTGGTAGGTGATGAAGATCAACTCCCATCTGTTGGGCCTGGGCAAGTGTTTAAAGATTTAATTGCCTCAAAAACACTCCCACGTATCAATTTAACAGAAGTTTATCGTCAGCAGGATGGTTCAAGTATCATTGCGCTTGCGCATCGTATGAAATCAGGTCAATCTGTTGATATTACTGAACGGTTTCATGATCGTTCATTCATCCCTTGTCATGTCGATCAAATACCAGAAGTGGTACGTAAAGTGGTAACAAATGCAGTTTCAAAAGGCTATGATATGTCTGATATACAAGTATTAGCTCCGATGTACCGAGGAAATGCAGGGATTCATCGATTGAATAAAGTGCTTCAAGAAATACTGAACCCTTTGGATACATCTGAGCAACGCGAAATTCAGTTTGGTGATGTCTTGTTTCGAAAAGGCGATAAGGTATTACAACTTGTCAATCGTCCGAATGACAATGTATTTAATGGCGACATCGGAGTTATTGTAGGTATTTTTTGGGCTAAGGAAAATGCGCTAAACAAAGACGTCGTTGTCGTGGACTATGAAGGCAATGAAATTACTTATTTAAAATCAGATTTAACCGAGTTGACACATGCCTATTGCACATCAATTCATAAAGCACAAGGTTCAGAATTCCCGATAGTCATTATGCCTATTGTCAAACAATATTATAGAATGTTGCAAAAACCCATTTTATATACGGGTCTCACACGTGCGAAGCAATCATTAGTGTTTTTAGGAGACGCGGATGCATTTAATCTCGGATTAAAAACAGAAGGCCAAGTAAGATTAACTCGTGAAAAAAGCTTTTTAGAACAATACTTTTCTACAGAAGAAGTACAAAATGAAAATGTTGAACTTACAGAAGCCACTATGTTTCAAATTAATCCTATGATTAATATGGAGAATGTGACGCCTTACGATTTTTTAGAAATTGACAACGCTGAAAAGGCTTAATATAATAGACTTAATTCAATATATAACTGAGTAGATGGCTAATTCATTTCACAGAGACGTACTATTGCTGAGATGTACGAATGAATCCATTGAACGCTACTATATATTTATAACGTGAATAGCATTAAAGTGATGATAATTTTTATCATAACTAGGGTGGTACCGCGAGACATTCGTCCCTTTTGAGAGACGAATGTCTTTATTTTGTTTAGGAGTTGATTTGAGATGAAAACATTAAAAGCTAGTGAAATACGTCAGATGTTTATTGACTTTTTTGTTGAAAAAGAACATATGGTAGAACCGTCAGCACCTCTTGTGCCTATTGATGACGATTCATTATTATGGATTAATTCAGGTGTCGCAACATTAAAGAAATATTTCGATGGACGTGAAGTACCAAAAAAACCAAGAATTGTAAATGCACAAAAATCCATACGAACAAACGATATCGAAAATGTTGGGTTTACAGCGCGTCACCATACTTTTTTTGAAATGTTAGGCAACTTTTCCATTGGAGATTATTTCAAACGTGAGGCCGTTGCTTTCGCTTGGGAATTCTTAACGAGCGAAAGATGGATGGCAATGGAAACTGATCGTCTTTACGTTACAATTCATCCTGAAGACACTGAAGCCTATCAATTATGGCATGATGAAATTGGATTAAGCGAAGATCGCATTATACGTATTGAAGGTAACTTTTGGGATATTGGGGAAGGACCTTCTGGACCTAATACTGAAATTTTTTATGATCGTGGCGAAGACTATGGTAAAGATGATCCAGCTGAAGAGATGTACCCTGGCGGGGAAAATGAACGCTATTTAGAAGTATGGAATTTAGTTTTCAGTGAATATAATCATAATAAAGACCATTCTTACACACCCCTACCAAGTAAAAACATTGATACGGGCATGGGTCTTGAACGTATGGCCTCCATTTCACAAAATGTGCGTACCAATTATGAGACCGACCTATTCATGCCGATTATGAAAGAAGTTGAACAAATTTCTGGTCAACGTTATTTAGAAAATCCAACACATGATGTTGCCTTTAAAGTGATTGCCGATCACATTAGAACAATTGCTTTTGCTATATCTGATGGTGCATTACCAGCGAATGAAGGCCGAGGCTATGTCTTACGCCGTTTACTTCGTCGTGCTGTACGTTTTAGCCAAACATTAAATATTAATGAACCCTTTTTATACCGTTTAGTTGATATCGTAGCTACTATTATGGAACCTTATTATCCAAATGTTAAAGAAAACGAAGCGTTTATTGCACGTGTTGTTAAATCAGAAGAAGAACGGTTTCATGAAACTTTAGAAGAAGGGTTGACAATTTTAAATCAACTTATTGAAAAAGCAAAAGATTCAAATCGTATAATTGACGGCTCTGATGCATTTAAACTCTATGACACTTATGGTTTTCCAATTGAATTAACAGAAGAAATCACACGTGATGCAGGTTTAACTATCGATATGGAAAGCTTTAATACTCATATGGATGCACAACGAGAACGTGCAAGAAAAGCAAGACAAAATAGTCAATCTATGCAAGTACAAAACGATGTGCTTAAGTCTATTCATACAGAAAGTATTTTTGTCGGCTATGATACATTACAATCTGAAAGTACCCTCACAGATATCCTTTTAAATGGTGAGCGTACAAATGAAGCAAACGCGGAAGAAACAATTCATTTTGTTATGGACAAGACTCCATTTTATGCTGTAAGTGGGGGACAAATTGCTGATAAAGGGACAATCACAAATGACCATTTTGAAATAGAAGTTACAGAAGTTATTAAAGCGCCTAATGGTCAACACTTGCATACAGGCTATATTAAATTTGGACAGGTAAGCGAAGGGGCACAAGTTCACGCTTCAGTTGATGCAAATGCGCGTAAAGCCATTATGAAAAATCACAGTGCAACCCACTTACTCCATGCTGCATTAAAACAAGTTCTTGGCTCACACGTTAATCAAGCAGGATCATTGGTCGACAGTCATCGCTTACGTTTTGATTTTTCACACATCGCACCAATGACTAATGAAGAACTACAACTTGTAGAGCAACGCGTAAATGAAGAAATTTGGCAAAGTGTCAATGTAGAAATCAAAGAAATGGGCATTGACGATGCTAAAAAAGAAGGCGCAATGGCATTATTTGGAGAAAAATATGGTGATATTGTACGTGTCGTTGATATGGGACCTTTTTCTAAGGAACTTTGCGGGGGTACACATGTTAAAAACACTTCTGAAATAGGACTATTTAAAATCACAAGTGAATCTGGAACAGGTGCAGGCGTAAGACGTATAGAAGCTGTAACGGGTCAACAAGCCTTTTTATATTTAGAAAAATATTTAGAACGCTTTAACCAAATAAAAGACAGTGTAAAAGCCAAATCAGATGATCAAGTTTATGAAAAAGTGACTCAACTGCAAGAACACGAAAAATCTTTACAACAAACGTTAGAACTTAAAAATAAAGAAATCAATCACTTGAAAATGGGTAATTTAGAAGATAAAGTAGAATTAATTAATCATATCCCGGTATTAATCAGTGAAGTAAATGTCGACAATGCTAAAGCCATACGCTCAACTATGGATGATTTTAAATCACGCATACAAGAAACAGTTATCATTTTAGCAAGCGAAGTTGACGGTAAAGTTTCATTAATTGCTACTGTACCAAAATCATTGACTGGTAAAATCAAAGCAGGGGACATTATTAAAGAAATGGCGCCTATTGTAGGAGGTAAAGGTGGTGGACGCCCAGATATGGCTCAAGGTGGCGGCACTGAACCTGAAAAGATAACAACTGCATTACAATTCATTAAAGACTATATTAAAACAATATAAAAAACAGTATGTTCGTGTAAAATAAGAGTGTAATACAATATGGTTTAAGGAGTGTTTTGAGATGGAAAACTTTGACAAAACGATGAAATTCAACTATGAAGACATCCCTAAAGAAAATGTCGAATACGTATTGAATAACGTATATCACACTTTAGAGGAACGTGGATACAACGCAGTAAACCAAATTGTAGGTTATCTACTATCAGGAGACCCTGCCTATATTCCTCGTCACAATGAAGCACGAAACCAAATAAGACATATTGATCGCGATGATATTATGGAAGAACTTGTCTCTTTTTATCTAAAAAATCATCAAAAGGATTCAAATGCTTAAACATAAAATCATCGGTCTTGATGTTGGAAGTAAAACAGTAGGTGTCGCCATTAGTGATTTGATGGGATGGACAGCACAAGGTTTAGATACACTCCATATTAACGAACAGGAAAACCAGCTCGGATTGGAGAGCTTGATTCAAATTATTCAAAAAGAAAACGTCGGAACTGTTGTAATCGGTTTACCTAAAAATATGAATAATTCTATTGGATTTCGCGGTGAAGCTTCTATTAAATATAAAGAAGCCCTTCAACAAGCGTTACCTTCACTTGAAATTATCATGTGGGATGAAAGACTAAGTACAATGGCAGCAGAAAGATCGCTTTTAGAAGCTGACGTCTCAAGAGCAAAACGTAGAAAAGTCATTGACAAAATGGCCGCAGTATTTATCTTACAAGGATATTTAGATTCTTTAAATTAAGGAGAGCGCATATTATGACAAATGAAAAAAACCACGAAATTGAGATTAAAAATGACGAGGAGTTACTTACTCTTTTCGATGAAGAAGGTAACGAAGTCTTATATCGTAAAATGCTTGAATTTTATCACCCTGGATTTGATAAAAACTATGTTATTCTTGCTGAAGAAGGCGCACAAGCTGACGATGAGGATTTAATCGAATTAATTCCTATGATTAACCAACCCGATGAGACAGGCGAAGGTGGCAAATTTTTACCTGTTGAAACAGATGAAGAATGGGATATTATCGAAGAAGTCGTAAACACAAATCTTGATGAAGTTGAAGAATAATAAAGTGCATGTATATGACAAACTAAGAAGCTAGGGCGAAGGTCCTGGCTTCTTATATGTCAAAAATGCTTGTATTAGAGGTTACTAACCCATGATTTTCTTTAGCGAATTGAATTAAAATGCCACTTAATCAAAATTTTTGAAGATGAAGATATAAGAGTTGTTTTATGAATACTAAATGCATTTACATGAAAATCGTTGTTAAAAAATATTATGACTTATGGTATAATTCTAAGAAGTATTTTCAAGAATAGATAATAGTTACACACTTTTCGATTCTTTTTAAAACAAACCTACAATTATAATGGCATTGAGCAAATCAGTCAAAATGACTGGTTTATTTTTTGATGTATTCCTATAAAAGAAAAGGATGAACGTAAATGCAAGATCAAAATCTGCACTATTTTTTAAGTATTCAATCTCATGATACGCCCTTGAATACATTGCGAACTTATGCAGAAGAACACCAAGTGCCCATCATAGACCAGCTATCATTAGATTTAATTTTGCAATTAATCCGATTAAAAAAACCTAAAAATATATTAGAGATTGGTAGCGCAATAGGATACAGTAGTATGCATTTCGCATCTATTGATCCTTCCATTCATGTTACAACTATAGAGCGTAATGAAGAAATGATTCAATTAGCACGAGAAAACTTTAATCAATTTGGTTATGAATCTCAAATTCGCTTAATTGAACAAGACGCTCTACAAGCATATCACGCCGTTAATGATAGACAATATGATATGATTTTTATCGACGCTGCGAAAGCACAATCTCAAAAATTCTTTGAACTTTATCAAGATTTATTACCAGAAGGTGGCGTCATTATTACTGATAATGTGCTTTATCACGGGTTTGTAGCAAATATTGATATTGTAAAAAGTAGAAATGTGAAGCAGATGGTAAAAAAGGTTAAGAAATTTAATGAATGGCTTGTCCAACAAAATCATTTTTCAACTAATTTTATAAATATGGATGATGGATTAGCTATTTCTATAAAGGAGTATTCAAATGACTGAGTTATTAGTGACACCTAAGTCATTAAACCATATAGATACTTTAATTGATAAAGGCGCTGATGCTTTTGTTATCGGAGAGGAGAAATTTGGTTTAAGATTAGCAGGTGAATTTAATCGCGAAGCTTTAATAGAAGCAACACATAAAATCCAGGCAGCAGGTAAAAAAGTTTATGTAGCTGTCAATGGAATCTTTCATAATTATCATATTCCTGCATTAGAGGAGTATATACAATTTTTACATGAAATTCGTGTAGATCGTATCATCTTTGGTGACCCTGCTGTCGTGATGTTAGCGAAACAACAACCCGATCCAATACCATTACATTGGAATGCTGAAACCCTCGTAACCAACCATTTTCAATGTAATTATTGGGGCAAAAAGGGCGCATCACGAGCTGTCCTAGCACGAGAATTAAGTTTAGAAGAAATATTAAGCATTAAAGAAAATAGCAACGTAGAGATAGAAGTGCAAGTTCATGGTATGACGTGTATGTTCCAGTCAAAAAGAATGTTGTTAGGTAATTATTATACTTTCCAAGAAAGACAAATGAAGATTGAACGACCTCACGATAAGTCAGAAACACAATTATTATTGTACGATGAAGAACGTGACAATAAATACCCTGTGTTTGAAGATTATAACGGTACACATATTATGTCACCAAATGATATTTGTTTGATAGAAGAACTTGAACCTTTATTTGAAGCAGGGATTGATAGTTTTAAAATTGATGGTGTATTACACACTGAAGATTACATCAATGTTGTCACTGAACAATATCGTAAAGCTATTGATTTATTTGATGCATCTCCAGAAGATTACGAAGATGAAAAATTTATGCTTGTTGATGCTATTGAAGAAATTCAACCTGAGCACCGTCCGTTCGACGAAGGATTTTTCTATAAACAAACGGTTTACTAAATGTATTTGTAATAATAAAAAAATAGGAGAGATGATGATGAAGGTCATGGAGGCGACTCAGCCTAAAACAATGCCTAAAATAAAAAAACCAGAACTTCTTGCCCCCGCAGGCAACTTAGAAAAGCTTAAAATTGCCATTCATTATGGTGCTGACGCGGTATTTATTGGGGGTCAGGAATATGGTTTACGCTCAAATGCAGATAACTTTACAATCGATGAAATTAAAGAAGGCGTCGATTTTGCAAATCAATACGGCGCTAAAGTATACATTACGACTAATATCATTGCACATGATGAAAACATTGAAGGATTAGATACTTATCTTAAACAATTAGAATCTACAGGTGCCACAGGTATTATCGTCGCTGATCCACTTATTATTGAAACTTGTAAAAAAGTTGCTCCCAAGTTAGAAATTCATTTATCGACGCAGCAATCATTAAGTAACTATAAAGCGGTCGAATATTGGAAAGAAGAGGGCCTTGATCGCGTTGTTTTAGCACGTGAAACAGGTGCGATGGAAATGCAAGAAATTAAGGATAAAGTAGATATTGAAATTGAAGCTTTCATACATGGTGCCATGTGTATTGCTTATTCAGGTCGTTGCACACTAAGTAATCATATGACAGCACGTGACTCTAACCGTGGAGGTTGTTGTCAAAGTTGTCGTTGGGATTATGATTTACTTACTGTAGATAATGATGGAGAATTAGACTTATATTTTGAAGATGGTCAATCCGTCCCATTTGCTATGAGCCCAAGGGATTTAAAATTGATAGAATCTATTCCTAATATGATGGATTTAGGCATCGATTCTTTAAAAATCGAAGGCCGTATGAAATCTATTCATTATATTGCAACTGTTGTATCTGTTTATCGTAAAGTTATCGATGCGTATGCTGCTGACCCAGATAATTTTAAAATCAACCCTGAATGGCTTATTGAATTAGATAAATGTGCCAATAGAGACACTGCTCCAGCCTTTTTTAAAGGAACACCTGGATATGAAGAGCAAATGTTTGGTAACGAATCCTCTAAAAAATCACCGTTTGATTTTATTGGCCTTGTATTAGCATATGATGAAGATACGCAAATAGCGACAATACAACAACGTAATCATTTTAAACCAGGACAAGAAGTTGAATTTTTTGGGCCTGAAATTGAAACGTTTAAACAAGTGATTGATGTTATTTATGATGAAGAAGGTAACGAACTTGATGCAGCGCGTCATCCACTTCAAATTGTGCAAATTAAAGTTAAACAGCCAATATATCCTAACAACATGATGCGAAAGGAAGTATAAAGCATGACCTCTACGACAATAATTGGTATTGCTGGTGGTTCTGGATCTGGAAAAACATCAGTAACAAATGAGATTATGAAGAATTTAGATGGCCATAGTGTTGCACTTATAGAACAAGATTTTTATTATAAAGACCAATCACACCTTACTTTTGAAGAGCGTTTAAAAACGAACTATGATCATCCATTTGCGTTTGATAACGACTTACTTATCGAAAATCTAAAAGATTTAAAAGCAGGTAAATCAGTAGAAGTACCCACGTATGATTATACAATTCATACGAGAAGCGATAAAAAAATTGCATTTGAACCTAAAGATGTTATTATCGTAGAAGGTATATTTGCGCTTGAAAATGAAACGCTTCGTAATATGATGGATGTTAAAATATATGTTGATACAGATGCCGATTTACGTATTCTACGTCGTCTTATTCGAGATACAAAAGAACGCGATCGAACGATGGAATCTGTTGTAGATCAATATTTAAATGTAGTGCGTCCAATGCACAACCAATTTATTGAACCTACAAAAAAATTCGCAGATATTATTATTCCTGAAGGCGGAAGCAATAAAGTTGCCATAGATATCATGACAACTAAAATTCAAGCTTTAGTACAAACTCAAGATTAATCTATTAGTTAAAGGAAGATGCAAAAATGGAAAATCAAAAACAATATCCAATGACACAAGAAGGGTTCGAAAAACTCGAGCAAGAATTAGAAGAATTAAAAACGGTTAAACGTCCAGAAGTTGTTGAAAAAATTAAAGTCGCTCGTAGTTTTGGGGATTTATCTGAGAACTCAGAGTACGATGCAGCAAAAGACGAACAAGGATTTATTGAACAAGATATTCAACGCATTGAAACAATGTTACGCCATGCGTTAATTATAGAAGACACTGGTGATAATAATGTTGTACAAATTGGAAAGACAGTAACATTTGTCGAGCTTCCTGGTGATGATGAAGAAAGTTATCAAATCGTGGGTTCTGCAGAAGCAGATGCTTTTAATGGTAAAATCTCAAACGAATCACCAATGGCAAAATCTTTAATTGGCAAAAAATTAAATGAAGAAGTCCGTGTTCCTCTTCCAAATGGTGGAGAAATGAACATCAAAATTATAGATATTAAATAACACTAGAAGTCCATGAGGTTAAGATTCCTTTGAAAAGGGAATAACTTAACCTCATTTTTTATTAAACAAAATTGAAACCTCGTGGGTAAAGTAAGCCAATTTAAAATGATGGCATAATTATCGATGAATAAATACTATGTTTCAATATCTATTAATTATTCCTATCGAAATTGTAAGCTTATTATAAACGTGATAAAATTATCCTTTGAAAAGGTTTTCAGAAAGGGGAATGTGTGAGTGGAATGTCGTCAAATCAGTGAACAGTCATTTATGATTTACTTTAATCCAGAAATTAATGAGTACACTTTTAACCAAGTCAATGCGATGAAAGATTACATAAATTCTCTGGAACATCCGTTTATCAAAGAACTGTTACCGTCATACCGAGCAATATTGGTGTATTTTGACGGTATTGAGATTAAATATGAATCACTCATTGAAGAATTAAAACTCAATGAATTTCATTTTGAAAATATGCAAGGTCAATCACAAAGAAAGATTATCAATATTCCAGTTCTTTATGGTGGGGAATGGGGACCGGACTTAGACCTTGTTGCAGAGCATAATAAACTGACACCTGAAGAAGTCGTAAGGAAACATACCGAAAGTTTTTATCTCGTTTATATGATTGGATTTATGCCTGGTTTTCCTTTTTTAGGAGGCTTAGATAAAGCGCTCCATACACCTAGAAAAGCTGAACCACGTTTAAAAATTCCAGCCGGTTCAGTAGGAATTGCCAATAATCAAACAGGTTTATATCCTGAAGATTCACCAGGAGGATGGCAAATCATTGGACAAACGCCTATTAAGGTGTTTGATTTAAACCGTGATCCTAAAATTTTATATCAACCTGGAGATAAAATAAAATTTTATGCGATTAACGAAGAACAATTTTTGCATATCAAAAAATATACAGCTAAAGGTCTAATTGATTATACAGAATGGGTGATGACAGATTATGAGCATTAAAATTTTAAAACCAGGATTATTTTCAACTGTTCAAGACTTAGGTAGATTTGGTCACCAAGCTGAAGGTTTTTCTCCAGCTGGCGTAATGGATCGTCCAAGTTTTGAGCTTTTAAATGCCTTGCTCGACACTGAAAATCAACCTGCCATTGAAATTACGATGGTTGGACCTACGATTCAATTTCTAGAGCAAAATTTATTTGCTGTAACAGGAGCACCATTTGATATGAAATTAAATCAAAAATCGATACCACATCAAACGGTGATTAAAGTGAACAGAGGAGACATACTTGAACTTGGTGCGGCCAAACAAGGCGTTCGCGCATATATTGGTTTTGCCAACACGATAGATGTCCCACAAATTGAAGGAAGTGCTTCAACGCATACTCGAACATCGGTCGGTGGATTTAAAGGTCGCATTTTAAAAAAGAATGACATTATTCCTACAAATTCAAATAATTTAGATTATAGTTTGATTGGTCGTGCGACGGATTATCAAAGTTTTACCCCTAAAGGAAACCTCCCAATAGGAATTATGGATGGTCCACAAATAGATGCTTTTTCTAAAAGAACTATCAAAGAAATTGAAACGATTGAATTTCGCGTATCTGAAAATTCAGATCGGATGGGGTATCGTCTTAGTGGCGCTTCTATAAAACCAGATACTAGCGCAGATATTATATCAGAGCCTGTAGCATTAGGAAGTGTTCAAGTTCCTAATGATGGAAATCCAATTATTTTGTTAAATGATCGTCAAACTGTTGGGGGATATACTAAAATTGCCACAGTCATAGATTCTGATATTGTAGATGTGATACAGAAAAGACCAGGTGAAACCATTCAATTTGAATGGGTCACTTTTAACGAAGCTAATGAAATATTAGACCGAAAAAATAGAAAGTTAGAAGACGCAATAAAAAAATTACAACGTTATCCAAAACGATATTTAAACAACATTAGACCTTCTCAAAGTAAAATAAAAGATGTTTTAAAAGGAGATAGTAAGCCATGGATTTAAAACAAATCGAACAAACTTTAAACGTGTTAAAAACATACGGAGCTAAGCATTTTAGATATAGTGATGACGATATGGAACTAGAATTGGATTTAGCAGTCAACGCGCAAAATTATGATGGTGATACTTCTACACAACCAACGACAACTGCTAGCAAAAATGAAACTACACCATCTCAAGAAAACACATCTGAAGCACAAGATGAAAAGGTGATTCGTTCACAAATGATTGGAACATTCTACTTACAAGATGAAAAAGAATTGACAAAACCTGTCATCAAAGTAGGAGACAAAATCAATAAGGGAGACATTATTGGTTACGTCGAAGCCATGAAAGTCATGAACGAAGTTACTGCGGACGAAGCAGGTGAAATCACTGAAATTTTAGTAGATCATGGCGAGAACATTGAACATAATCAAATTATTGCTAAATTAAAATAGGGGGTCCAGTCATGTATCGAGTTTTAGTAGCCAACCGTGGGGAAATTGCTGTGCGAATTATTCGTGCATTACGTGAAATGAAAATGGAATCTGTAGCAGTATATGCAGTGGGTGATGAAAATAGTCTGCATGTAAAATTAGCAGACCACGCTGTGTGTATCGGTGATGCCAACCCTTTAGATAGTTACTTAAATATCAGAAATATTTTAGCTGCCGCAGAAATTACAAATGCGAATGCTATACATCCAGGATATGGCTTTTTATCAGAGAGTCCTATCTTTGCTGAAAAAGTGGAAAATGAAGGGTTATATTTCATAGGTCCAACTAAACGAACAATGGAACTTATGGGAGATAAAATCACTGCACGACAAACAGTAGACAAAGCAGGTGTCCCTGTAATACCCGGATCACATTCTTCAGTTGAATCTGTTGAGGAGATTAAAACATTAGCTGAAGAATTAGGTTACCCTATAGTATTAAAAGCTGCGAGTGGCGGAGGCGGTAAAGGCATTCGTATCGTAAAAGAGGAAAGTGAAGTTGAACGTCTCTTTAAAGAAGCTAAAAGTGAAGGAAATAAATATTTTAATGATGATCGTGTTTATGTTGAAGCATTTATTCCTGTTGCAAAGCACGTAGAAGTTCAAGTGCTCGGTGATGGTCAAGCGAACTTTATACATTTAGGAGAACGAGATTGCTCTGTACAACGTAAAAATCAAAAATTAATTGAGGAATCTCCTTGTAGTGCTCTCACACCTGAAAAAAGAGAACAAATGTGTAGTGATGCGGTTAAAGTTGCTCGAGCAGCGCAATACCGTAGTGCCGGGACAATTGAATTTTTGGTCACTGAAGATGCCTACTACTTTATAGAAATGAATGCGCGTATCCAAGTGGAACATACTGTAACAGAAATGCGTACAAACGTAGATTTAGTACGTCAACAATTATTGTTAATGAGAGATGGAGAATTAAAAATTCATCAAAATGATATTACGTTCCAAGGGCACGTGATAGAGGCGCGTATTAATGCCGAGGACCCAGAATTAGGGTTCAGACCTACTCCAGGAACTGTGCAAAGGTTGCATCTTCCACAAGGTTTTAATGTTCGTGTTGACTCGTTTTTATATAGTGGTTATACTGTTTCATCATATTATGATTCATTAGTCGCTAAAGTTATTGTAAAAGGGGACAATCGACTTCATGCAATCGAAAAATTAAAAGTGACACTTGATGAAATGATTATTGACGGTTTTAGTACAACAGCCGACTTTCTTTATGCTGTCTTAGCTTATCCACCATATTATGAAGGTGATGCTAAAAATGTAGACATCAAGTTTTTAGATCGTCACGAAATTTTCGAGGAGGCTAAACATGACTAAAATAGATTTAAATTGTGATCTTGGAGAAAGTTTTGGTAATTATAAGATTGGCAATGACGAACAAGTGATACCGCTTATCACCTCTGCAAATATTGCATGTGGTTTTCATGCAGGGGATTCTAATGTGATGGCCAAGACGGTAAAAATTGCTAAACAAAATAAAATTGGCATCGGAGCTCACCCAGGTTTTCCTGATTTACAAGGCTTTGGTCGAAGAAATTTAGATATGTCACATGATGAAATTTATAATATGATTGTTTATCAAATTGGTGCGCTTAAACTATTTTGTGATCTTGAAGGGGTCACTTTAAACCACGTTAAACCTCACGGAGCGCTTTATCAAATGGGGGCTAAAGATCCAAAAATTGCAAAAGTGATTGCACAAGCAGTGCATGATATTGATTCAAATATCATTTTTGTTGGTTTATCTAATTCTTACTTAATTGAAGAAGCGGAAAAACTTGGTCTTAAGACTGCTTCTGAGGTATTTGCAGATCGTCGCTATGAGGCAAATGGCCAATTAGTAAGCCGAAAGCAAGAAAACGCTGTGATTAATGACACGCAAGAAGCCATTGATCAAGTGGTTAAAATGGTGACAAAAGGAAAAGTAACTGCAATTAATGGGGAAGAAATTAACATTTCTGCAGATACAATTTGTGTACATGGAGATGGGGAACACGCATTAGAATTTGTTAAACAAATTCGCAAACAATTATCAACAGTGGGTGTTGAAATTGTAACTTTAGGGGGTTAATGAATGAAAAAAGATTCAAACGAAATTAAAAACCAAGGAGACTTCGAATTTACAAAAACACATAAACGTCTCCTGTTAGGTTCAGTATTCTTAATGGCAACGTCAGCGATTGGACCTGCCTTTTTAACACAAACTGCTGTATTTACACAACAATTCTTAGCAAGTTTTGCATTTGCAATTTTATTATCAATCATTATAGATATTGGAGCGCAAATTAATATTTGGCGTATTTTAGTTGTAACTGGATTACGTGGTCAAGAAGTGGCTAATAGCGTGGTCAAAGGTTTAGGAACATTTATATCAATTTTAATTGGTTTAGGTGGACTTGCGTTTAATATTGGAAACATTGCCGGTGCCGGTTTAGGATTAAATGCTATTTTCGGGATTGATGTCAGAATAGGCGCAGCAATCACAGCAATCATTGCAATTTTAGTCTTTGTTTCGAAAAACGGACAAAAAGTGATGGACGTAGTAACATTAATCTTAGGAATTGTAATGATTGCGATCGTAGCATTCGTTATGATTAAAACGAATCCTCCATATCTTGAAGCTGCTGGTCGCATGATTGTTCCTGAAAACCCAGCTTCTCTTGTTTTACCAATTATTACATTAGTTGGTGGAACAGTTGGTGGATATATTACATTTGCTGGTGCACACCGTCTACTAGATGCTGATATCAAAGGTGAAAATTACTTACCTTTCGTCAATCGTTCAGCGATTTACGGGATTTTAACCACTGGCGTAATGCGTGCTTTATTATTCTTAGCTGTATTAGGTGTGGTTGTAACTGGCGTAGTCTTGAATCCTGATAATCCTCCAGCATCTGTATTTGAACATGCGCTCGGACCAATCGGTAAGAATATTTTTGGTGTCGTACTGTTTGCAGCAGCGATGTCTTCAGTCATTGGTTCAGCATATACAAGTACGACTTTTCTTAAAACATTACATCATAAAATTTACAAACATGACAATTACGTCGTGATTGCATTTATCGTTATTTCAACTATTATATTTTTATTCTTAGGAAAACCTGTCACATTATTGATCGTTGCTGGGGCATTCAACGGTTTAATTTTACCAATCGTACTTACAACGATTCTTATTGCTTCTAAAAAGAAAAGTATCGTTGGCAATTACCAACATCCGACTTGGATGCTTGTATTTGGTATTATTGCAGTGCTTGTTACAATTTTCACAGGTATTTATTCCTTCCAAGGTCTATTAGAACTATTAGGTAAATAATCATGAAAAGGTAAAGGACTCTGTTATCACAGAAGCTCTTTACCTTTTTTTAAGCCCTTTTTCGAGCTTTTTAAAACCAATTTATCTATACAATATACTTCTGGGTTAACCCCAAAACCTCAAAATAAGTTAGAAAACTTCAATATTAGCGCTAAGAAATTTGAGATTTTCAGACAACAATGTAAAGTATTTAACAACTCAACACTGTAATGACTAATTATTCTCATCTTCTAAACAGTTATGTTAAAATTGACAACGAATATAGAGACATCAAGGAGGAAAATTATGATTGGGATAATTGGTGCCATGGAAGAGGAAGTCGAAATTTTAAAATCACATATGCATGAAGTCGAAACTTTACAAATTGCGCACACTGTTTTTTATAAAGGGAATTTAAAAGGCGCTGAGGTCGTATTAATTCAAAGCGGGATAGGTAAAGTTAATGTTGCAATCTCAACTACTTTACTCATCCAACAATTTAAACCAGAACTAATAATTAACACGGGTTCAGCTGGTGGACTACAACCTGGCTTAGCATTAGGGGATGTCGTTGTAAGTACGAAAGTGGCGTATCATGATGCCGACGCACGCGCTTTCGGCTATGCAATGGGTCAAATACCAGGGATGCCTGAAACCTATGATGCAAATCGTCACTTGATAACCCAAGTAAATCATGTGTTAAATCAACTTAAACAACCTGTTAAAGAAGGCCTCATCGTATCTGGTGACAGCTTTATTGGAAGTGATGTACAACGAGCTGAAATATTAAAATATTTTCCTCAGGCATTGGCAGCGGAAATGGAAGCGGCAGCCATTGCCCAAACGTGCTATCAATTTAAAGTTCCATTTATCGTTACACGTGCTATTTCTGATCTTGCTGATGGCGATGCAGGAATGACATTTGAGGCCTTCCTCAAAGTTGCATCACAATCTTCAAGCCAAATGGTGATCGCCTTGCTCGAAAAATTAAATGAATAGAAATATTCAATAAATAGTACTTATGCTATAATAACAAGAATGAACTTTAATTAGTGGAGGATTAATATGGGTATTATAAGTCGCTTATTTTTGCCAAATCAATACGTTAAATCAATTCATGAAATTGATTTCGATAAATTACAAGAAAAAAATATTAAAGGGGTTATTACAGATTTAGATAATACTTTAGTAGGTTGGGACGAAGCGAACCCAACACCAGGCGTTGAGCAATGGTTTAAAAATCTAAGTGAAAGAAATATTAAAGTGACTATCGTTTCTAACAATAATGAGGCGCGAGTAAAAACATTTTCTAGTGATTTAGATGTAGATTATATTTTCAAAGCACGCAAGCCATTAGGTAAATCACTAAATAAAGCCACTCAACAAATGGGCTTAAACAAGGACGAAGTGGTCATTATTGGGGATCAAATGTTAACAGATGTTTTTGGCGGAAACCATAACGGTCTATATACAATAATGGTCGTTCCAGTAAAAAATTCTGATGGCCTTGCGACGAAGCTTAATAGAATGATAGAACGTCGTTTATTACATTATTTCAAGAGAAAAGGATATATTAATTGGGAGGAAACAAATTGACAGACGAATTAAAATGTATCGGTTGTGGCGCAACGTTACAATCAGACGATAAAGATAAACCTGGATATGTACCTGAATCGAGTTTGTTTAAAGACGATGTAATTTGCCGTCGTTGCTTTAGATTAAAGCACTATAATGAGGTTCAAGATGTCGGCATGGAAAGCGATGACTTTTTAACACTTTTAAATAAACTTTCAGATAAAAAGGGAATCGTCGTTAACTTAGTGGATGTTTTTGATTTAGAAGGTTCCTTCATTCACGCAATCAAACGTATCGTTGGTAACAAGAAGATTATTTTAGTAGCCAACAAAATCGATCTTTTACCTAAACAAATTAATAAGCGTCGTGTCACTGAATGGTTACGCCAATCCGCTAAAAATTATGGACTTTTTGCAGATGACGTTGTGCTTATCTCTGCACAAAAAAATTACGGAATAGATGTTTTAATGGAGACTATCGAAAAGCATCGTCAAGGACAAGACGTTTATATTGTCGGTACGACGAATGTTGGGAAATCTACCCTTATTAACAAACTTATTGAACAAAGTGTGGGCGAAAAAGATGTTGTCACAACCTCACGAATACCAGGAACAACACTTGATATGATAGACATTCCAATCGATGAAAAATCAGATATGTATGATACACCAGGAATCATTCAAGAACATCAAATGACACACCTTGTAACACCGAAAGAATTAAATATTATAATGCCTAAAAAAGAAATTAAACAACGCGTTTATCAATTAAATGAAGGACAGACGCTTTTCTTCGGCGGGCTCGCTCGAATAGATTATGAAACAGGTGGCAAACGACCGTTGATATGCTATTTTTCTAATGATTTAAAAATCCATCGTACTAAAACAGAAAACGCAGATCGTCTTTGGAAAGAAAAGGTAGGAACGTTTTTATCTCCACCATCAAATTCTAAATCATTTCAACTAGATGAACTTAAAAAAGTGACTTTATCCACCGATACTGAAAAGCAAGACGTGATGATTTCTGGTCTTGGTTTCGTTACAATCGACAGAGGGGCTTCATTTAGTGTGATGGTGCCAAAATCGGTTGATGTGACGCTTCGACCATCAATTATGTAAAGGAGGGCATAGAATGAAATTTGCGGTGATTGGCCATCCTATCAATCATTCTCTTTCCCCATTGATGCATCATGCTAATTTTAGTGCATTACAATTAGACTACGGATATGAAGCATTAAGTATACCAGAAACACATTTTAACCATATTAGAGATATTATTGATGATCGCCAATTAGATGGCTTTAATGTAACGATTCCACACAAGGAACGTATCATTCCTTACTTAGATGATATTTCAAAAGAAGCCCGTGAAATGGGTGCTGTAAATACAGTGAAAATTACCAATGGAAAGTGGATAGGCTACAATACCGATGGTTTGGGCTTTGTTAAAGGCCTTAAAAATTATTATGGTGCATTAACTGAAGCAAAAATTTTAGTTTTAGGGGCTGGAGGCGCAAGTAAAGGGATTACTTATCAATTAAAACAATATACTAAGTATCCTATATATGTTGCCAATAGAACGATGTCGCGATTTGATACATGGTCGTTTGATGTTGAAGCGATGCCCTTAACCTCAGTTCGTTCAAAAGCACACCATTTTGATATTATAATTAATACCACTCCTATAGGTATGCACCATTCACAAGAAGCGCTACTGACTTTTGATACACTAAAAAACAACGCATTAATTTGCGATATCATCTATACGCCTTTAGAGACGCCTTTTTTGGAAAATGCACGCCGTAATGGATATGACACGTATAATGGCTTAGATATGTTCGTGTATCAAGGCGCAGAAAGCTTTAAAATATGGACGAATCTAGATGCTAATATTGAAGCGATGAAAACAACAGTTTTAAATCAATTAACTCAAAATAATGATTAGGAGACGATTATGAATTTAACAGGGAAACAAAAACGATTTTTAAGAAGTGAAGCACATCACATTGATCCTATCTTTCAAATTGGAAAATCAGGAATTAATGAAAATATGGTACAACAAATTGTAGATGCTTTAGAAAAACGAGAACTTATCAAAGTACACATTTTGCAAAATAATTTAGATGATAAAACTGAACTTGCACACCAACTAAGCCAAGCTACAGAAAGCCACCTTGTTCAACAAATTGGTTCAATGATTGTACTTTATAAAACGTCTAAAAACCATCAATCTATTGAGTTGCCATCATAATGAAAAAAGTTGTCATATATGGTGGACAATTCAATCCAGTTCATAGTGCACATGAGATGGTGGCTACAATGGTATACGAGGCGATACAACCCGATATCTTCTATTTTTTACCGAGCTATAAATCGCCTCTAAAACAACACGAACAAAATATTGATGTTTTTCATCGAATTGAAATGCTCAAACTCGTTATCCATAATCTTGGTTTTGGTCAAATTCGTTATGATGAAATTGAACGTAAAGGTGATAGCTATACGTATGACACTTTAAAAGTCATTCAACAAGAACACCCTAACGATAAAATCTATTTCGTTATAGGGACTGATCAATATTTGCAGCTATCGAAATGGTACAACATTGAGGAATTAAGAACCTTTGTGACTTTTATCGTAGTCAATCGTGCACCGCAACATGAGTTTCAAGATGAATCTGTCATATTTGTCAATATGCCGGAAATGGCAATAAGTTCTACAGAAGTAAGACATCGACGGAAAAATGGAAAAACGATTCACATGTGGGTACCGCTTAATGTGGAACAATATATTAAAAAGGAGGGTTTATATGGATAAATCTTTCGCAATAGAGCTAGTCAAAGAAAAGCTACCGAAAAAAAGATTTGAACATTCTATTCGTGTAGCTGAAACTGCAGTGAAATTAGCACAACAATATGAAGGGGATGTTGATAAAGCTGAACTTGCAGGAATATTACATGATTTTTGTAAATACGATGACCTTGCATCCATGTATCAAATAGTAACGCAATATGACCTTGATTCTGCTTTATTAAGTTATGGTTCTGAAATACTGCACGGTCCGGTATGTGCTACTATTATGAAACATCAATATCATATCAATGATGAGGACATTCTTTTAGCGATTGCACATCACACTACAGGTCGAAAACATATGACAAAAAATGAAAAAATTGTTTTCATTGCGGATTATATTGAACCTGGACGTACGACTAAAGGTGTTGAAGATATTCGTGAAATGGTATATGGTGGCAAAGGATTAGATAAAACAATTTACGAAATTTCCAAGCGCACAGTTTTATATTTAGTTGAAAAAGATGTGAACGTTTTTCAAGCTACTATTGATTGCTTAAATTACTATAACTTTAACGATTCTAAATAAAAGGATGATTAAATGAACGCATATGAATTATTAACACTTGCAGTTGAAGCTGCAGGAAATAAAAAAGCTGAAAATATTGTTTCTTTGAACATGCAACAAATTTCTGATATCGCAGACTATTTCGTTGTTTGTCACGGTAACAATGAACGACAAGTTCAAGCCATCGCAAAAGCTGTGAAAGATAATGCAGAAGAACACGGCATTAATGTAAAACGTATGGAAGGATATCAAGAAGCAAAGTGGATTTTAGTAGATTTGACAGATGTAGTTGTTCACGTATTCTTAAGAGATGAACGCTTACATTATAATTTAGAAAAATTATATCATGATGCCGAAATGTACTTATATGAAGAGGTCGTCAAAGCATAATGTCTTATCAAAAATTAAGCTCTTTTTATGATGTTTTAACGTCAGATCAACCCTATGACCAATGGTTACAAATCGTGGAACATTTCAAACCTCATAAACCATCTCTTAGTTTTTTAGACTTAGGCTGTGGGACAGGCACTTTCACCTCAAAATTAACGCATATGGCTCCAATTGTTTATGGAATGGATTTAAGCACTGAAATGATTCAATATGCTAAACAAAAATCAACAGAAGTGCATTGGATACAAGGTGATATGTCAAATTTCAACTTAAATCAAACATTTGATCTTATTACGATTTTTTGTGATTCACTGAATTATTTGCAATCTGAAGAAGAGGTAATGGATACTTTCAATCATGTTTATCATCATTTGAATGAACAAGGAATTTTTATTTTCGATGTACATTCTGCTCATAAAATGTTAACACAATTTAATAATCAACTTTATATGGATGACCGTGAAGAACTTACACTTATTTGGCATACAACTGAAGGAGAACTTCCCTTAAGTGTATGGCACGATTTAACATTTTTCACTAAAACAGATTTAGGAACTTATGAAAGAATAGATGAATCCCAATTCCAACGCACCCTTGAAAAAGCAATATATGAATCAATGCTTAAAATGATTGGTTTTAAAAATATACAATCATTTTACGATTTTGATATTAACAATCATGACGAAAAAGGCGATCGTCTTTTTTTCGTTGCAACAAAATAAAGAAATGAGCCTCCTTAACACGTGTATAGATGTGAAAGGGGCTTTTTTATGTATCACCGTTTAAATCATTTACTTAAACATCCTCAAATAGTGATTGGTATTCTCGTTGTTAGTGTATGTATTTCGATTTTTTTAACTTTTTTATATTTCAATACCTCTCAGTCAAATGAGCATGCTGCACAAGCTAATCCAACAACGTTAACAGAAAATATCGCCACTTCTGACACTATAAACGAAAAAGAAACAGCACAAATAACTGATATTATTGTGGACGTTAAAGGAGCAGTTAAAAAAGTACAACCTTACACAATGAAATCGAATCAACGTGTCAAAGACGTCCTTGAAAAAGCCGGTATTCTCCCACAAGCAGACTTATCACAAATTAATTTAGCTGAAAAATTGATAGATCAAAAATTGATTTACGTTCCTAAGAAAGGAGAGGCGACTAGCGCCCAGGGGATAACTCCATCCCTTTCAAATCAAGATTCTCAAAAACAACCTATAAACTTAAATTTAGCCCAAGAGTCAGATTTAGTCGAAGTTCCTGGTATTGGTCCTTCAAAAGCACAATCAATTATTGCCTATCGTGATGAGAAAGGGGGATTTAAATCAGTAGAAGATTTAAAAGAAATTAAAGGCATCGGTGAAAAAACTTTCGAAAAATTAAAAGATTATTTTACAGTTTAGCTCAAAAATTTTGAGTACATTGTGACGAAATGCACACATGTAAGATATAATTAAATTAAGTTTTAATAGATGAGGTGAAATTATGGAACGCATTCAATGGGATGAGTATTTTATGGCTCAGTCACATTTGTTAGCATTGCGCTCAACGTGTAAACGTTTATCTGTCGGAGCGACAATTATTAAAGATAATCGAATCATCGCTGGCGGATATAACGGTTCAGTTGCAGGAGAAGTACACTGTATAGATGAGGGGTGTTTAATGGAAGATGGACACTGTATTCGCACTATTCACGCGGAAATGAATGCGATTTTACAATGTGCTAAACAAGGAGTTTCTACTGAAAATGCAACGATATATGTTACGCATTTTCCTTGTTTGAACTGTACAAAATCTATCATTCAAGCAGGCATTAAAACAATTTATTATGCTGAAGATTATCATAATCATCCATACGCTCTCCAATTGTTAAGACAGTCGGGTGTAAAATATGCACGTGTCCCATTTCACCCAGAAGATATCGTCAAATATATTTTAAGAACATAAATTTTTATGCAGTATATACTTTGTTTTTTTATCATCGGTCAACTTGCCATTCATCATTTATATACTGCATGTTTTTTATGCGCAATAATTACATGTAGTATATTTATAAAACATCAACGGTGGCCACTTACTTTGTTATGTATCATAAGTTGTATTTTGGGAGGGGCTATAGAGCACCACTTCATCAACAAAAATCAATCTTTTATACAAAGTAATTCTCAAACTTCACAATTACCAACAACAATTCGTATAAAATTTATTTCGTTACCTATTATTGATCGTACAGGCCTGCATGCTACAGTAGCAACTTCAAACAATAAAAAGATGATACTGAAGGTATACAACCCGCCGAAACAAACTGTCCCCTCCGCAAGATTCTTTTTTACCCATACATGTAAAATTCAAGGGAAAATAAAACCCGCTAATAATATGGGCCAAGTGGATTACTTCAATGTTCAAACTATAACATTTCAATCATGCTACCGTTCACAACCCTTATGGGATGATTATATACGATACTTCAGAAATATTTATACTGAACGATTACTCTCTTCAAAACTAATAGGGAAAGACAAAATTATCGCGCTTACAACTGGGAATAGCCAATATATCACTCCTAATGAACTTTCTCTTATACGTCAATTAGGGATTTCTCATTTATTTGCCGTCAGTGGTACACATGTAGGCATTCTATTATCTTTACTTTATTTGATTTTAAAACGATTGCCTATGCCTCTAGCTGTCGTGAAAATAATTATTTTATGTCTCTTACCCATTTATCTCATATTTGCGGGAGATGCTCCGAGTGCTCAACGTGCAGTACTTATGGCAAGCATAGTCCTCATTTTCTCAAAATTGCTATTACTTAATGGGATCACTATTTTATCTTTATCTTACATCGCATTATCCCTTTATGCTCCCGAACTCCATTATCATCTTGGTTTTCAATTTTCTTTTACTATCTGTTTTTTTCTCATTCTTTCTCAAAAATGGTTATCTAAACAAAATCTATACTTGGTCTTATGGAAAACAACGCTTGTTTCGTTTTATGGCACGCTTTCAATTAGCTATCATCACTTTAATGAGATTCAATGGCAAAGTATTATTACGAATATAGTTTTCGTACCTTTATATTCATTTATCATCATTCCTTTTGCATTTTTAACCATTCCTATGTATTTAATATCTCCTCATATAATAGAAAACATTTCCATTCTACCTAACACTCTTTTTCAATTCCAAGAAGCGCTATTACAAATGTTCCAGCCGTTAACTAAATTTCATTGGGTAATCGCAAATTATGGGGAACCTGGATTTTTAATAATTACTTTTTGTAGTTTTATAAGTATGCTTTTACTTAATCTTAAGAAATATCGTTACTTTCTTATTTTCACAGTGATTGCTATCTTTTTTTCTATTGTATTCAAACCTTCTTTTACTGATGAAATGATCCTCATAGATGTTGGTCAAGGTGATGCCATATTATTTAAAAGTCGCACACATAAGACGTTACTTATCGATACAGGGGGGCAACTTCCACATCTAAAACAACGTTCAAATTTTAATATTACTGAGCGGAAACTCTATCCAACATTAAAATCCAAAGGAATTACGCAAATTGATTATTTGTTAATTACACATGATCATGCGGATCATATGGGAGAACTTAAGGAACTCGCTGATAAAGTAACAATAAAAAATATCATTATAAATCCACATCATTTTAATAGGGATTTGTTGCATGAAGTCATTGATATTACTAAATCAGAACAAGCCATTTTGCATTCTGCATTTGAACTAAAAACGCTTAAATTAGATGAATTTCAGTTTCAATTTTTAAATGCTACGATTAAAAATAGTGAAAATCCGAATGAGCACTCTATTATTACGCTTGCAAACATTTATAATAATCGTATTCTATTAATGGGAGATGCAACGGTTGCAAATGAAGATTTGTTAAGGCAAAAATATAACATACCTAAAATAAATATTTTAAAAGTAGGGCACCACGGTAGTAAAACGAGTACCTCAGAAAATTTTCTCGCAACAATACGACCTGAAATTGCGTTAATTTCAAGTGGCAAAAATAACATGTACAGGTTACCGCATCCAGAAATTTTAGAGCGACTAAGCAAGCAAGATATAGCTACTTATAACACGGCTGAGAATCAAAATTTAACAATTCAATTTACTAGTGAGAATTACACATTAAGTAAACCACCTTAAGGCGAAAGGGTATATACTTTTAAATATGAGGCGCTATACTCCTCAATATCTAACATGTTATAATAAGTCTAATTGTTCGAAGAGAGGAAGTAACTGATGTCTGATTACATCTACACAGTCTATGGGGATGTTCCTGAACTTATAGAGAGGGAAACAAATAAAATTATCGAGGCTTATCTTAAAGGTGAACCAAAAGATGACTTCAATTTCACAAAATATAATTTATACGAGACACATTTTAATCAAATCATTGAAGAAGCCATGACTTTGCCTTTTTTTTCAGATAAAAAAGTGGTTTTAGTTCAAAATGCGTATATTTTTACTGGTGAAAAAGTTGCAAAAGAGCAACAACCCAATATGGATAGTATGATTGAATTTATTGAGAAGTATGATAATCAAACTTTAATTATTTTCCAAGTCAATCATTCAAAATTAGACGAACGAAAAAAAATCGTTAAAGTATTAAAGAAACACGCTAAGCTTAAAAAAATAGAACAGATGACTGAACAAGAAACTAAAAAGTGGATACACAGCTATTTAAATGAAAATTTTAAAGATATTAAACAGGACGCACTTGATACGTTCCTATCTTTAACTGGGATTCACCATCAAATCATTGTGCAAGAATTAGAAAAATTATTATTGTATGTTGGGGAACGGCCTCAAATCAACTTAGAAGATGTCAAAACAATCGTCAATCGAAGTTTAGAACAGAGTGTCTTTTTATTAACAGAATACATTCAAAAGGGGAATAAGTCTGAAGCTGTTCGGCTTATGAAAGACTTAATTCAATTAAAAGAAGAGCCTATAAAGCTATTAGCCTTAATTACAAGTAATTATAGATTGTATTATCAGAGTCTCATCTTAAATCAAAAGGGGTATTCAGAACAGCAAATAGCGAAAACGGTCGGAGTTCATCCTTATAGAGTGAAACTTGCATTAAGGCAAGCACGTAAGTACTCCTTAGAAACGATTTTAGATATTATGAATGCTTGTGCGGAAACAGACTATCAACTTAAGTCTTCCTATATGGATAAAACTTTAATTTTAGAGTTATTTATTTTGAAACTATAAAAAACACGAGGCTTGGCCTCGTGTTTTTATTTCGCTGACATTAATTTAGATTTCATTCTGTCCGCTTTATTAGAGTGGATTAAATTACTTTGCGCAGCTTTATCAATCTTTTTAATAGCGCTGTTAATTAATTCTTGTTTATTATCAGCATTTGATTCGATAGCTGTTTTAGCGTTTTTAACCGCTGTACGCATATCATTTTTTTGTGAAATATTTTTGCTTTCAGCTGTGTGCGTTGTTTTCACACGTTTAATAGCAGATTTGATATTTGGCATTTAAAGCACCTCCTAGAAACATTATGATCAAAAGGTTTTGATTACAACAAAATTTATTCTATCAAAACTCCTATCATTGTGCAATCATTATTTCATTTGAATCATGCATTTTTAGCGTAATTTTCCATCTCATAGCGAACTGAATATTATTACTTCAAAAGTTGCAATTATAGGTTAAAAACGTTATCATATCAAAGATGCGAAACATAATTCGGAAGAACGAGAAAGTGAGAAGGATACGATGAATAATGAAGAACGTTTGAATCGACGAAAAAATATTAGAAACTTTTCAATAATTGCTCATATTGATCACGGTAAATCAACACTTGCCGACCGTATACTTGAAAATACAAAGTCTGTTGAAGCCCGTGAAATGCAATCACAACTATTAGATTCTATGGATTTAGAGCGTGAACGTGGAATCACAATCAAACTTAATGCAGTCCGTTTGAAATACGAAGCAAATGACGGTGAAACATATACGTTTCATCTAATTGATACACCCGGACACGTCGATTTTACTTACGAAGTTTCACGTTCTTTGGCTGCTTGTGAGGGTGCTATACTTGTTGTGGATGCTGCTCAAGGAATTGAAGCCCAAACACTAGCAAACGTCTATCTTGCTTTAGATAATGATTTAGAATTAATACCTGTCATTAATAAAATCGATTTACCTGCAGCAGAACCTGAGCGTGTAAAACAAGAAGTTGAAGATGTAATTGGTTTAGATAAGGACGATGCTGTTTTAGCCAGCGCAAAATCAAATATTGGAATTGATGAAATTTTAGAAAAAATAGTAGAAATGGTGCCACCTCCTGAGGGTGATCCAGAAGCTCCTTTAAAAGCGTTAATTTTCGACTCGGAATATGATCCATATCGTGGGGTGATTTCGTCAATTCGTGTGGTTGATGGGGTAGTTAAACCAGGTGATAAAATCAAAATGATGGCAACAGGTAAATCGTTCGAAGTGACTGAGGTCGGCATTAATACACCGAAACAACTCCCTGTTGAAGAGTTAACAGTAGGAGATGTAGGCTATATTATAGCAAGTATTAAAAATGTGGATGAGTCTCGAGTTGGAGATACGATTACACATTTTGACCGCCCTGCAGAAACGCCGTTAAAAGGGTATAAAAAAATGAATCCAATGGTTTATTGCGGACTATTTCCAATAGATAATAAAGATTACAACGATTTACGTGAAGCGCTTGAAAAATTACAATTAAATGATGCGTCATTAGAATTTGAACCTGAATCTTCCAAAGCGCTTGGTTTCGGTTATCGAACTGGCTTTTTAGGAATGCTACATATGGAGATTATTCAAGAACGTATCGAGCGTGAATTTGGCATCGAACTCATTGCCACTGCACCGTCAGTAATTTATTCAGTTGTCCTTAGAAACGGGGACACGATACAAGTCGATAACCCAGCGCAAATGCCTGAGCGTGACAAAATCGAAAAAGTTTTTGAACCTTTTGTACGTGCAACGATGATGGTTCCAAATGATTATGTAGGCGCAGTGATGGAATTATGCCAACGTAAACGTGGCCAATTTATAAATATGGATTATCTTGATGACATTCGAGTAAGTATTGTTTATGAACTTCCATTATCTGAAGTGGTATTTGATTTCTTTGATCAGTTAAAGTCAAATACAAAAGGCTATGCTTCTTTCGATTATGAGTTCATTGAAAATAAAGAAAGTAACCTTGTGAAAATGGATATTCTATTAAATGGTGATAAAGTAGACGCATTAAGTTTTATTGTTCATAAAGACTTTGCATATGAACGTGGTAAAGCATTGGTTGAAAAACTTAAAACCTTAATTCCGCGTCAACAATTTGAAGTGCCGGTACAAGCGGCTGTGGGTCATAAAATAGTGGCAAGAACTAATATTAAATCCATGGGTAAAAACGTACTTTCTAAATGTTACGGTGGCGATATTAGTCGTAAGCGTAAATTATTAGAAAAACAAAAAGCAGGTAAAGCAAAAATGAAAGCAGTCGGTAATGTCGAAATACCACAAGATGCCTTTTTAGCTGTTTTAAAAATGGACGAAGAATAAATACTCCACTCCCAATTACAAATAGATATGTGATTGGGAGTTCTCGTTGTCAGGAGGGAAAATAATGATTAAAAGCGCATATATCCACATTCCTTTTTGCGTCAACATTTGCACATATTGTGATTTCAATAAATATTTTATTCAAAATCAACCTGTAGATGCGTATATTGATGCTTTAATTAAAGAAATGCATTTTGATTCAAAACAAACACTGGAAACCTTTTTTGTAGGTGGAGGTACACCGACCGCATTAACTATGAAACAGCTGGATAAATTATTATTAGCTATCGAAAATCAATTTAATATTTTAGGGGAATATACTTTTGAAGCCAATCCCGATGAGCTCACAGAAGAAAAGATTAAGTTATTAAAATCATATGGTGTCAATCGATTATCCATGGGAGTTCAAACTTTTGACGATGCGCTTTTAAAATTATTGGGAAGAACACACAAAACTCAAGATATTTATCAAGCTGTTGAGTTTGCCAAAAAATTTAACATCCCTTCCGTGAGCCTCGATTTAATGTATCATTTACCTACACAAACGCTAGAACAATTTAATCACAGTTTAAACGAAGCATTGGCGCTCGATATTGATCATATTTCTTGTTATGGATTGATATTGGAGCCACAAACACAGTTTTATAATCTTTATCGAAAAGGGAAACTCATTCTTCCAAGCGACACCCTTGGTGCAGAAATGTACGAACATTTAATGAAAAAAATGAAGCAAACCGAAATGCATCAATATGAAATTTCAAATTTCGCTAAAAGTGGTCATGAATCACAACATAATAAAGTCTATTGGAAAAATGAAAGTTATTATGGTTTTGGAGCAGGTGCAAGCGGGTACGTCAATGGGTGTCGTTATACAAATGTAAAACCGGTGAATCATTATATTCAACATGTCACTAATAATGAAAAGCCAATTTTAGAAAAATCATTTCCTACAGTTAAAGAACAAATTGAGGAGGAAATGTTTTTAGGTTTACGCATGAATCAAGGGGTTAATAAAACCATTTTCCACCAAAAATATAACGAAAATATTGACCACTTATTTGAAAGACAGCTACTCACGTTAGAGAATAAAGGTTGGATTAACAATGATAAAAACACAGTATCTCTTACTGATCAAGGTCGTATAGTCGGTAATGAAGTTTTCGAAGCTTTTATCGAGATATAAAATATTTTCATTTTCAATGCTTTAACATTGACTTACTTTGACCAATTTGATAAATTATAATTAGCACTTGAGATGAAAGAGTGCTAATGAGGTGGAAACATGATTACTAAAAGACAATTAAGTATTTTAAATGCAATTGTTGAGGATTATGTTGAACTTGGCCAACCTATTGGATCTAATACAATCATTCAGCGTCATAACGTCAATGTAAGTCCAGCGACGATTCGAAATGACATGAAACTTCTCGAATCAAAAGAATTAATCGTAAAAACACATACGTCTTCAGGGCGTATTCCTTCAGAGGCTGGTTTTAGATTGTATGCGAATCGATTGTTAAAACAACCGATGAAAGACAACAAGCAAAATAATATCAATATTAACGAAATGTATTTAAAACATCATTTTGATATATCTTCAACACTCGATAATTTTGCTGAAGATTTTTCTAATCAATCACATTATACTACGCTTGTAGTAGGTCCAGATCATTCAAAGGTGGCAATATTAGATATTAAATTAATGAAAGTTCATGATTATCATCTTATTATTGTGTTGATTTATGAAACAGGTCATGTGAAACATTTACATTTATCTTCACAAACACCCATATCCTCTTCATCTGTTGTGAAATTGTCTAACTTTTTATCCTTACATTGTGTTTCGATTGTAAATCGCACAATGGATATTCAATTACAAAGTTTAGACGGTCTTTCAAAATCTGAAGTGACTTTTTTAAATCAACTTATTGATTTGATTCATCGTGAGGTTGCAAGTGAATCTTCGCGTATATATTTAGGTGGTAAACACCAACTCATCGAGAGATTAAATGAAACAAACGTTTCAGCCATACAAACCATCCTAAAATATATCGAATCAAACCAAATAACAGATTTACTAGATGAAATGGTGGATTCAAGTATCTCGATTAAAATTGGTCATGAGATTGAACAGGATGTTGAAAATATAGCAATTTTAACTCGAAGATATGAGATTGATCATGCACTGAACGGTTATGTTGCCGTTATCGGTCCTACAGCAATGCATTATCAAAATGTGATTCAATTGCTTAGTCGAATTTCATAAGTATTTCATTTATCGAATTAAAGTATGGAGGTTTCAAAATGTCTGAAGAAAAAGATTTTTCTGCACAAGAAACAAACGAAGAAAATACTAACGATGACGTTACTCAAAATGCTGCAGAACCATCAACAAACTCTGATTCAGCATCAACTGAAGAAGTTGATACTGAGGTTAACCAAGAGGATGTTGATCCAAAAGACGAGGAAATTGCGTCATTAAAAACTCAAGTTGATCAAGAACAAGAAAAATATTTACGTCTCTATGCTGAGTTTGAAAATTATAAAAGACGTATCCAAAAAGAAAATGACACACAAAGAAAATATCAAGCACAGGGGGTTTTAAGTGATGTCCTACCTGCTTTAGATAATTTCGAACGTGCCTTACAAATAGAAGGTGATGATGAATCATTCAATTCACTTAAAAAAGGGGTAGAAATGGTTTATAGTAGCCTTGTTAAAGCTTTAGAAGACAACGGTCTTGAAGCGATTAAATCAGAAGGTGAGGCGTTTGATCCAAACTATCACCAAGCTGTTGTTCAAGATAATAATCCAGATTTCGAATCTGGACATATTACTGAGGAACTGCAAAAAGGTTACAAATTAAAAGATCGCGTTTTAAGACCTTCAATGGTAAAAGTAAATCAATAGTTTTGACGAAACTTACCAACCTATGTAAAAATAACAATGTTTGAATTTAGGAGGAATTTGATTATGAGTAAAGTAATTGGAATTGACTTAGGAACAACAAACTCTTGTGTATCTGTATTAGAAGGCGATGAGCCAAAAGTAATCCAAAATCCAGAAGGCGCACGTACAACTCCTTCAGTTGTTGCATTTAAAAATGGTGAAACTCAAGTCGGAGAAGTAGCAAAACGTCAAGCCATCACAAACCCAAATACGATCCAATCCATTAAACGTCATATGGGTACAGATTATAAAGAAAATATTGATGGTAAAGACTACACACCACAAGAAATTTCAGCGATGATTCTACAAAACTTAAAAAATACTGCTGAAAGTTATTTAGGCGAAAAAGTTGAAAAAGCAGTTATTACAGTTCCTGCATACTTTAACGATGGTGAACGTCAAGCAACTAAAGATGCTGGTAAAATTGCTGGTTTAGAAGTAGAACGTATCATTAATGAACCAACAGCTGCTGCTTTAGCTTATGGTTTAGATAAAACTGATAAAGATGAAAAAGTGCTTGTATTCGACCTTGGTGGCGGTACATTCGACGTATCTATCCTTGAATTAGGCGATGGTGTATTTGAAGTATTATCAACTGCAGGGGATAATCGTCTCGGCGGTGATGATTTTGACCAAGTCATTATCGACTATTTAGTACAAGAATTTAAATCAGAAAATGGCGTTGACCTTTCTAAAGATAAAATGGCATTACAACGTCTAAAAGATGCGGCTGAAAAAGCGAAAAAAGACTTATCAGGTGTATCTTCAACTCAAATTTCATTACCATTCATCTCAGCAGGTGAAGCAGGTCCATTACATTTAGAAACAACATTATCTCGTGCTAAATTTGAAGAATTAGCAGATCATTTAATCGCTAAAACAATGGAACCTACACGTCAAGCATTAAGTGATGCTGGCTTAACTAAATCAGATATCGACGAAGTAATCTTAGTAGGTGGTTCAACACGTATTCCGGCAGTTCAAGAAGCAATCAAAAAAGAAATCGGAAAAGAACCTAACAAAGGCGTTAACCCTGACGAAGTTGTTGCAATGGGTGCTGCAATTCAAGGTGGCGTTATCACTGGTGACGTTAAAGACGTTGTATTACTAGACGTTACTCCACTTTCATTAGGTATTGAAATTATGGGAGGCCGTATGAATACGTTAATTGAACGTAATACAACTATCCCTACTTCAAAATCTCAAGTTTACTCAACAGCAGCAGATAATCAACCTGCAGTGGATATTCATGTATTACAAGGTGAACGTCCGATGGCATCAGATAACAAAACACTTGGTCGTTTCCAATTAACAGACATCCCACCAGCTCCACGCGGTGTACCACAAATCGAAGTGACATTTGATATTGATAAAAACGGTATCGTTAACGTTACTGCTAAAGATTTAGGTACTAATAAAGAACAAAATATTACAATCGAGTCATCATCATCACTTTCAGATGACGAAATCGATCGTATGGTGAAAGATGCTGAGCAAAATGCTGAAGCTGACAAAAAACGTCGTGAAGAAGTAGACTTACGTAATGAAGCAGATCAACTTGTTTTCCAAGTAGATAAAACATTAACTGATTTAGGTGACAACGTAAGTGAAGATGATAAAAAAGATGCAGAAGCTAAGAAAGATGACTTAAAAGCTGCACTTGAAGGTAACGATATTGAAGATATTAAATCTAAAAAAGAAGCGCTTGAACAAGTCGTTCAACAATTATCAATGAAAGTATATGAACAAGCACAACAAGCGCAACAAGCTCAAGGTCAACAAGGTCAATCATCTCAACAAGATGATACCGTTGAAGATGCAGACTTTAAAGAAGTTAAAGACGACGATAATAAATAATGTTTGTGTTAAAATAAGCACATATCAATAGTCTATCAATATAAAATAGAGGGGCTAGGACAGCAACGTCCCAGCCCTTTTTTATTCAT
Organism: Staphylococcus chromogenes; assembly: GCF_029024625.1. Taxonomy (NCBI): domain Bacteria; kingdom Bacillati; phylum Bacillota; class Bacilli; order Caryophanales; family Staphylococcaceae; genus Staphylococcus; species Staphylococcus chromogenes. The sequence goes on from NZ_CP118953.1 coordinate 1,147,252, forward strand.
AAGAAGGTTAAAAGGGAGCGATAGCATTGGCAAAAAGAGACTACTATGAAGTCCTAGGCGTAGATAAAAATGCTAGTAAAGACGAAATCAAAAAAGCATATCGTAAATTATCAAAAAAATATCATCCTGACATTAATAAAGAAGAGGGTTCTGACGCTAAGTTCAAAGAAATTAGTGAGGCCTATGAAGTCTTAAGTGATGAGCAAAAAAGAAAACAATATGATCAATTTGGACATGCAGGTGCTCAAGGTGGCTTTAATCAAGGCTTTGGTGGTCAAGACTTTTCAGGTTTTGGTGGCGCAGGTTTTGAAGACATCTTTAGTTCTTTCTTTGGTGGACAACGCCAACGTGATCCAAACGCCCCTCGTAAGGGAGACGATTTACAATATTCGATGACGGTGACGTTTGAAGAAGCTGTTTTTGGTACTAATAAAGAAATCACGGTTCGTAAAGATGTGACTTGTCATACATGTGATGGTGATGGCGCAAAACCGGGTACGAAAAAGAAAACATGTTCTTATTGTAAAGGGTCAGGCCATGTCTCAGTAGAACAAAATACAATCCTTGGTCGTGTACGTACAGAAAAAGTGTGTCCTCAATGTAATGGCTCAGGAGAAGAATTTGAAGAAGCATGTCCAACTTGTCATGGACGTGGAACAGAAACTAAAAATGTCAAAATTCAAGTTACTGTCCCTGAAGGCGTCGACAACGATCAACAAATCCGCTTAGCGGGTGAAGGTGCTCCCGGTGAAAATGGGGGTCCTGCTGGAGATCTATTTGTCGTTTTCCGCGTAAAACCGTCTGATAAGTTTACACGTGATGGAGATGACATCTTATATAAACAATCCATTAGTTTTGCACAAGCTGCGTTAGGTGATGAAATTAAAGTACCTACTTTAAATGGTCAAATCATGTTAACTGTTCCAGCAGGTACACAGTCGGGTAAACAGTTCCGTTTGAAAGGCAAAGGCGTTAAAAACGTACATGGATACGGGCATGGAGATTTATTTGTTAACATCCGAGTTGAAACACCAACAAACCTAAACGAAAAACAACGTGATTTGCTTAAAGCATTTGCCGAAGAAAGTGGAGAATCTATTTCAGAACAACCTTCAAATTTCAAAGATAAAGCACGTCGTTTCTTTAAAGGAGAATAGATGATGAAGTGGATAGAATTATCTGTAGTTGTTAATTCCGACGCTGAAGAAAGTGTCACGGAAATCCTTCAAAATGCAGGTTCGAATGGAGTCGCAATTGAAGATTCAAATGAAATACACCGTGTCCGTGAAGATAAATATGGTGAAATTTTCGATTTAAATCCGAACGATTATCCTAAGCAACATATGGTTATTAAAGCATACTATAATGAAACCCAATTTTCCCAATCGTTCTTTGAAAATATAAAAAGCCAAATTTCGAATTTAGAAATGGTAGATCCTAGCGTCTTTCAAAGTGACTATAAAGAAATTGAAGAGTCTGATTGGGAAAATGAATGGAAAAACTACTTTCATCCGTTCCAAGCTTCAGAACGTTTTTATATTGTCCCAAGTTGGGAAACTGTTTCAAAAGAGGAAAACCATTTATATATTGAACTCGATCCGGGTATGGCGTTTGGAACAGGGGACCATCCCACAACAAGTATGTGTTTAAAAGCAATTGAAAAAATTATCGAACCTCATCATGATGTAATAGATGTCGGCACTGGTTCAGGTATTTTGAGTATTGCCGCACATCTATTAGGTGCAAACCATATCAAAGCCATTGACTTAGATGAAATGGCAGTACAAGTGGCCAAAGAAAATTTCGTTAAAAATCATTGTGAGGCAGCCATTGAAACAACTACAGGTAATTTATTAAACGACGAAAGTAACCAATATGATGTCGTTATTGCCAATATTCTTGCCCATGTTATCACATTAATGGTGGAAGAAGCCTATGCTAGACTTCATTCAAAAGGGTATTTTGTCGCTTCTGGTATAATTGAAGAGAAAGCTGACGAAATAAAAACACAGATGAAGCAAGCAGGATTTAAAATTAACGAGACGCAACACGATAATGGTTGGGTCTGTATAACCGGACAAAAGGTGTGAAAACGATGCAACGTTATTTTTTAAATGAAAACGCTGAACGCCATCAGCGTTTTTTTATAACAAATGAAGAAGATATCCACCATATCCGTGCTGTCATGCGAATGGCCGAAGGGGAAAGTGTCATTATCAATTTTAAAGAAAAGCGCACATTTGAAGCTAAAATTATCTCCATTGAAAATACGCATGTAGAAATTGAAACAACGCAAGAACTTTCTATTAATTCTGAATTACCTGTTAAGGTCACTATTTGTAGTGGCCTCATTAAAAGCGACAAGTATGAATGGTTACTGCAAAAAGCAACAGAACTTGGTGCGTCTCATTTTATCTCCACACATATGGAACGGTCTGTCGTTAAACTTAATGATCAAAAAGCTCAGAAAAAATGCCTTCGTTGGCAAAAAATTGTTAAAGAGGCCGCTGAACAAAGTTATCGCCAACTGATTCCTGATGTAGAATTTATATCGAAATTCAGCTCTATTTATGATATGATTAGTCAATATGATTATGTACTTATGGCTTATGAAGAAACAGCTAAACAAGGCGAGACCGCTCTTTTCAAGAAAAAGTTACAAGAAATTCAACCCGGTTCCACAGTACTTATGATGTTTGGACCTGAGGGAGGGTTTTCACCAAATGAAATTAATGACTTACATGACAAAGTCACATACGTTGGTTTAGGTCCACGTATTTTGCGAGCAGAAACTGCACCCTTATATGCTTTAAGTGCGTTGAGTTATGAATTTGATTTAAATTAGATAAAATGAGGTGAATTTATGTCAACCGTTGCATTTCATACTTTAGGTTGTAAAGTTAACCATTATGAAACAGAAGCCATTTGGCAACTATTTAAAGAAGCGTCTTATGAACGCGTTGACTTCGAACAAAATGCAGATGTATTTGTTATTAATACATGTACTGTAACCAATACAGGTGATAAAAAAAGCCGTCAAGTGATACGTCGTGCCATCCGAAACAATCCTGATGCAGTCGTTTGTGTAACAGGTTGTTACGCTCAAACTTCTTCAGCAGAAATCATGGAGATTCCAGGTGTAGATATTGTTGTAGGTACACAAGACAGACATAAGTTATTGACTTACATTGAAACTTATAAAAATGAACGTCAGCCAATTAACGGTGTAAGTAACATTATGAAAAACCGAACTTATGAAGAGTTAGATGTGCCTTATTTTACAGATAGAACACGTGCTTCTTTAAAAATTCAAGAAGGTTGTAATAACTTTTGTACGTTTTGCATTATCCCTTGGGCAAGAGGTTTAATGCGTTCACGTGATCCACAAAAAGTGGTTGAACAAGCAACAACGCTTGTGAACTCCGGTTATAAAGAAATTGTATTGACGGGGATTCATACTGGTGGATACGGTCAAGACTTAAAAGATTATAATTTAGCCCAGCTTTTAAGAGATCTTGAAGAAATTGAAGGCTTAGAACGTATTCGTATTTCTTCTATCGAAGCAAGCCAATTGACTGATGAAGTGATTGAGGTGCTTCAAAACTCTTCAAAAGTGGTACGTCATTTACATGTTCCTTTACAATCTGGGTCTGATAGTGTCTTAAAACGTATGAGACGTAAATACTCGATGGCCCACTTTTCTGAAAGAATCACAAAGTTACATGAGGCTTTACCCGGCTTAGCCATCACTAGTGATGTTATTGTAGGCTTTCCAGGAGAGACAGAACAAGAGTTCCAAGAAACTTATGATTTCATTGTCAATCATCATTTTTCTGAATTACACGTCTTTCCGTATTCACAACGTATAGGAACACCTGCCGCAAGAATGGATAATCAAATTGATGAAAGCGTAAAAAATGAACGTGTTCATCGTCTCATTGAATTAAGCGATCAACTTGCTAAATCGTATGCTTCTCATTTTGAGAATGACGTTCTAGAAGTGATTCCAGAAGAAAAGGGCTCTGAAGATGGAGTGTTAGTTGGCTATGCTGATAATTACATGAAAGTGCAATTTTCCGGAGATGAATCTCTTATTGGACAAATTTGCAAAGTTAAAATTTCTAAAGCCGGATATCCTATTAATGAAGGTCATTTATTGAGAGTGGTGGAACACGCTTCAAACAAATCAGAAGAAGAGATACTTATTTAAACAGAAATTGTATAATTCAACATTGACCATAATTAAGATTTAATTTATACTAGTGTTTACATGGCACAAACTTGTGACATGTAAACACTGAATAAAAGTTTTCTTGATAGTTGGAGGGAGGGAAATACAGATGTCTAAAACAGTAGTCCGTAAAAACGAATCATTAGAAGATGCTTTACGTCGTTTTAAACGCTCAGTTTCTAAAAGCGGTACAATCCAAGAAGTTCGTAAACGCGAATTCTATGAAAAACCAAGTGTAAAACGTAAAAAGAAATCTGAAGCGGCTCGTAAACGTAAATTCAGATAATTTTAACCTATCATTGTATTGAACTCCCTCAACGTTCAAATTAAATGATAAATAAAACCTCAAACACCTTTTTTATAAAGGCTGTTTGAGGTTTTTTGTTGTTTCTGAATATATTCATTTTCATTTAACTTTATCACTATTAGTATGCAAGAATTTCATGTATACTACAAAGAGAGAGTGAGGTGTCTGTTTCATGCCGTTTTCAATACATATGCTAGAGGTTCTTAGCTCAACGCAAAATCAAAATCTTGCAACAACTTTTTCAAGTTGGATAACAAACCCAACGGTATCATTACTTCTTTTATGTATCTTGTTTTTAGGGTTTGTGTATCAACTCTATTCAAAATCATTTAATTGGGTTGGTATTCTAGCAATATTAGCTTTACTTTTAATCTTTTTAGGCTTTTTAGTCGAAGGGACTATTTCCGCAATTACTATCATCATATTCTGTATTGGTGTGCTTCTTGTTATTATTGAATTATTTGTCGTCGGTGCTGTGTTAGGCTTAATAGGTATGGCCTTAATCATCTTTAGTATTATTACGATGGGTGATAATCTTCCAATTATGCTCCTAAACGTATGCATCGCATTAATTCTTGCTATTATAGAATGGGTGATTTTAGTGAAATTTTTCAAGAAAAAAATATCCTTTTTTGAAAACGTCGTCCTAAAAGATTCGACTAACAAAGAGTCTGGTTATTCGTCACACAATGATCGTTCATATCTTGTGGGTACAACTGCAATGACACTTACAGATTTACGTCCCGCTGGGATCATCTTATATGATAACGAACGTATAGATGCTGTATCAGAGGGCTCTTTCATCAATAAAGATATCAAAGTTGAAATCATTGAAGTTGAAGGTACTCGCGTAGTTGTACGTGAATTGAATAAAAATTAAAGGAGTGTCAATATGTTTACAACTGGATTTATTTCTTTCATCGTGATTGTTGTATTGATCATCGTTGCACTAATGATACTATTTTCATTTGTGCCTGTGGGTCTCTGGATTTCAGCGCTTGCTGCTGGTGTCCATGTTGGAATTGGAACTTTAGTAGGAATGCGTTTACGTCGTGTTTCTCCAAGAAAAGTAATTGGACCATTAATTAAAGCCCATAAAGCCGGCTTAAAATTAACAACTAATCAGTTAGAATCGCATTATTTAGCTGGTGGTAATGTAGACCGCGTTGTAGATGCTAATATTGCAGCGCAACGTGCAGATATCAACTTGCCTTTTGAACGTGGTGCAGCCATTGATTTAGCTGGACGTGACGTTTTAGAAGCCGTACAAATGTCTGTAAACCCTAAAGTTATTGAAACACCATTTATTGCGGGTGTCGCTATGAATGGTATTGAAGTCAAAGCCAAAGCTCGCATTACTGTACGGGCAAACATTTCTCGACTTGTTGGGGGTGCCGGAGAAGATACAATTATTGCCCGTGTGGGTGAAGGGATAGTTTCTACAATCGGTTCTAGTCAGCATCACACTGAAGTTTTAGAAAATCCCGATAATATATCTAAAACAGTATTAAGTAAAGGTTTAGATTCTGGTACCGCTTTTGAAATCTTATCAATCGATATTGCAGATGTTGATATTAGTAAAAACATTGGTGCCGATTTACAAACCGAACAAGCGATTGCTGATAAAAACATAGCACAAGCAAAAGCAGAAGAAAGACGTGCGATGGCTGTTGCTCAAGAACAAGAAATGAAAGCACGCGTTCAAGAAATGCATGCTAAAGTTGTTGAAGCAGAAGCGGAAGTTCCTCTTGCAATGGCAGAAGCATTACGTTCTGGAAATATCGGTGTCAAAGATTATTATAATTTAAAAAATATTGAAGCTGATACTGGCATGAGAGAAGCAATTAATAAGAGTTCACAAAACGCTAAAGAAAATCATAATGAACAGTAATGGGGTGAGGTTATGAGCATAGGATTGATTATTTTTATCATTAGCGTCATCGTAACAATCATTTCAGCGGTTAATGATAAAAGTCATGAAAAGCGCAAGCAAACGCCTCCACCACCTTCACAATCGAATCAATCCAAATCTTTTATGGAAAAAATTGAAAAAACTTTAAAAGAGATGGAAACTGAACTAGATAAAGAATTTGATGAAGTACCAAAAGCACCAAAAGAAAAAACAACACAGCCCAAACCTATCCAACATGATATCCCACGTTCCCCAACTGAAACACAACAAACACCAGAAGTTGCTCCAAGGCGCGCACAAAACTCGCGAAAAGATCAACAAGAGGTGCAAAAGGAATTATGGGAAACGTTACAGGGAGATATTACTTCATTAGACGAACAATTAAATCGAGAACGTCAAAAACAAATTAGTCATATTGAACGGCGAGCAAAAAGTATCATCGAAGATCAGTACCTTTCTCCAAGAGCAAAAAGAATCAAGCTAAAACAACTGTTAGCGAATTCAAGGAAGCGCCAACAAATGAAAGGTGATCTCACTTTTTCTGATAATGAAGTCGTTAATGGGATTATTTGGGCAGAGGTCATTGATAAACGGAAACAACTAAACTAACTCACTTTCAAATGAGATGAAGTAGGGGGAATAATGGTTGAATATAAGTTTTTTAGATAAACAATCTAACCCTCTATGTTATCTTAAAATAAAAAGGACTCAGATGATGAAAATTTGAGTCCTTTTCTTATGCTTAATTTAATTTGTAAATCGTAATATGTTTTATAAATGGAATTGCGTCTTCATTATTGCAACCTCATTTACATTCCTAAAGGTTCAGTTCAAATAGGTGCATTTAATTGTTTACTCCATGATATAATAAGAATAAACATGTTAGGTTAAGTATTGAATGCATTCAAACATGTTTGGTACATTAATCATACATTATCAGTAAAGGAGCAAGTATATGCCTGAAATGATTCAAATCGATGACATACATCAAGCTCAAGCGTTATTTGGAAATAATGATGAGTATATTCATTTAATAGAAGATGCTTTTGATGTTGTTATTCACGCAAGGGGTCAAGAAGTGGCTGTTCAAGGTCAACAATTAAACGAAGTCTCACAAGCAGAAGAAGTGCTAAAAAACTTATTAAAAGTAATTGAACAAGGGGCTTCAATTTCTGTCAAAGATGTACAAGCGGCTATAAAAATGGCTAAAAACGGAACGATTCAAAACCTTATTGATTTATACGAAGAGGAAATTGCACGAGATGCTCATGGGAAAATTATTCGTGCAAAAACCATGGGGCAAAGAATGTATATTCATGCTATTAAAAATCATGATCTCGTTTTCGGTATTGGCCCTGCAGGAACAGGGAAAACATTTCTAGCTGTTGTCTTCGCTGCAAAAGCTTTACGTGCAGGCCAAGTTAAGCGTATCGTTTTAACAAGACCTGCTGTTGAAGCGGGAGAATCATTAGGATTTTTACCCGGCGACTTAAAAGAGAAAGTTGACCCATACTTACGACCGCTTTATGATGGTTTGAATACTGTATTAGGTGCAGAGGCTACCGAAAGACTCATTGAAAAAGGCGTCATAGAGATTGCACCTTTAGCTTATATGAGGGGACGTACCCTTGAAGATGCATTTGTTATCCTTGATGAAGCTCAAAATACAACTCATGCACAAATGAAAATGTTTTTAACGCGCCTAGGATTCGGATCAAAAATGGTCGTCACTGGCGATAAAACACAAATTGACCTACCTAAAGGGATTAAAAGTGGTCTAATTGAAGCAGAAACAAGACTGCAATCTGTTAAAGGGTTAAGTATTCAATACTTAGATCAAGCAGATGTCGTTCGTCATCCATTAGTAGGCCGCATCATTTCAAGATATGAGGAGGAAGCTTGATGTTTACAATAGACTTTACAGATCATACTGGAGAAGTTCAAAACGAATGGTTTCAACATATTGAAGCACTTTTAACCTTTGCTAAAGAATTTGAACGAATTACAGATGATGCAGAATTATCAGTTTCATTTGTGAACAAAGAAGAAATCCAAGCGATTAATCGAGATTATCGTCAAAAAGATAAAGTGACGGATGTTATCTCCTTTGCTTTTGAGGAAGAGGAGCCTATTATTGAAGGCGTAGACATGCCACGCATACTAGGAGATATTATTATTTGTGCAGATGTCGCTGCAGAACAAGCTCAAGCCTATAACCATTCTTTTGAGAGAGAATTAGGCTTTTTAGCGCTTCATGGATTTTTACATTTACTCGGCTATGATCATATGACTGAAGCAGATGAAAAAGAAATGTTTCAACGACAAGATGATATTCTTAATAAATATGGGTTGACAAGAGATAAATGATAAAACGTTTTAAACCTGCCGTTGAGGGAGGTTTGACATTATTACGTAAAGACGCCAATTTTTTGATTCATATCGTCGCAGCAATTCTTGTCGTTATTTTAGGAGTTTATTTTGACGTATCAAAATTTGAATGGTTCTTTTTATTAATTGCTATTTTTAGTGTACTTATTACTGAGGCAATCAATACAGCAATCGAATATGCGGTGGATTTAACCACTGAAGATTATCACATTTGGGCAAAGTACGCCAAAGACATTGCTGCATTTAGTGTGTTACTCGCTTCAATATTTTCAATCATTATTGGTTTAATGATTTTTCTTCCAAGACTATTTTAAGGGCGTGATATTTTATGAGTTATACAGAACACCATTTCAACGAAGTAAGAAAAGCACAACAAAACGCGTATGCACCTTACAGTCAATTTAAAGTAGGGGCATATTTAAAAACAAAAGATGGACAAGCATTTTATGGCGCAAATGTGGAAAATGCGGCTTACCCATCGACAATCTGTGCTGAGCGTTCAGCACTTGTCTCTGCGATAGCACAAGGTTATCGTCCAGGAGACTTTGAATCTATCACTGTCACTGTTGATAGTCCAGAGGTTTCTTCACCTTGTGGTTCATGTCGACAAGTACTTAAAGAGTTGTGTGATGATGATATGCCCGTTTATATGACGAACCAGACAGGTAACATGAAAATGTTAACTGTTGCAGAATTATTACCATTAGGCTTTTCAGGAAAGGATTTAAAATAACATGAACGAATACAAGTCAGGATTTGTAACTATCATTGGTCGTCCAAATGTGGGTAAATCGACATTTGTTAACCGAGTTATCGGACATAAAATCGCTATAATGTCCGATAAAGCCCAGACTACACGTAATAAAATCCAAGGCGTGATGACAACAAATGATGCTCAAATCATATTTTTAGACACGCCAGGTATTCACAAACCTAAACATAAATTAGGCGATTATATGATGAAAGTTGCTAAAAACACACTGTCCGAAATTGATGCAGTCATGTTTATGGTCAATGTGAATGAAGATATCGGTCGTGGCGATGAATACATTATGGAAATGTTAAAAACAGTTAAAACACCAGTCTTCTTAGTTTTAAATAAGATAGATTTAGTGCATCCAGATGCTTTAATGCCAAAAATTGAAGCTTACCAAAATTATATGGATTTTACAGAGATTATTCCAATTTCTGCTCTCGAGGGTCTTAATATTGATCATTTTATCAGTGTTCTTAAAACTTATTTACCGGAAGGCCCTCAATATTATCCAGATGGTCAAATCTCTGATCACCCTGAACAGTTTGTTGTAAGTGAATTAATCCGTGAAAAAATTCTCGAAACAACGACTGAAGAAATACCACATTCTATTGGTGTTAATGTGGAAAGAATGATTCAAGAATCTGAAGATCGTGTCCGTGTAGAAGCCACTATTTACGTTGAAAGAGACTCGCAAAAAGGGATCGTGATTGGTAAAGGTGGAAAAAAACTTAAAACGATAGGACAAAGAGCGCGTAGAGATATTGAACATTTATTAGGCTCAAAAGTCTATTTAGATTTATGGGTAAAAGTACAAAAAGATTGGAGAAACAAATCTAGTTTTATTAAACAAATGGGATATGTTGAAGATGAATAATAGGAGTTAGGGTGGTGAAGGCATGCTCGTTAAACAAAAAGGCATCATTATTAAAGCAGTCGATTACGGAGAATCCGATCGTATCATCACGATTTTAAATGAGCATGGCGCCAAAATTCCAATCATGGTAAGGCGTGCCAAAAAAATTAAATCAGGATTTCAAGCCACAACTCAGCCGTTTGTAGAAGCACTGTTTATATTTAATAAATTTCGTGGGATGGGAACGTTAAACTCAATTGATGTAATTCATTTGAATTACAATATGAGAGTAGATATATTTACGAATAGTTATGCGAGTCTTTGTTTAGAAACGATTGAACGCTCAATGGAAAAAGATGAAGTCAATCAAGCAAATTATCATTTATTAACATTCGCAATTCAACGAATAAATAATGGTATATCACCGCAACTCATAGCGAACATTGTCATGTTAAAGTGTTTACCACGTTATGGGGTAACAATTGCACTTGACCATTGCGTGTTATCTCACTCAACTGAAGCCAAATATTTCTCAGCTTATAGTTTTAAATATAACGGTGTTCTCTCCGACCAAAAAAGACATCTAGATGAACACGCTTTACCCCTCTCAAATAAAACGATTTACATTACACATTTACTTCAAACGTTGCCTTTATCTAAAATTAATGAACTCCACGTTCATCAAAATATCATTGATGAAATGTCATCTTTTATACTCTTAATCTATAAAGAATATATAGGCATGTACTTTAAAAGCCAACGTCTCATTAACCAATTAAAAAGAACGCACATAGATGCTTCTTCCAACGACCATTAGTAAATTAAAATAGCCATCAAAATTTATTCTCAGATAAATTTTGATGGCTTCTAAATTATAGAAGGGTGCTATGTTTCAATTATCTCAATTTAGAATTTAACTTTTTCAGCTAAGAAGTCATTAAGTTCATTAATGGACATACGGACCTGTTCCATTGTGTCACGGTCACGTACAGTGACTTGATTATCTTCTAAAGAATCAAAATCAAATGTAATACAATATGGTGTACCAATTTCATCTTGACGGCGATAACGCTTACCAATCGATTGTGATTCGTCAAAGTCTACAACAAAGTCTTCGCTTAATTGTTCATACACTTTTAATGCTTCTTTTGATAATTTTTTACTCAAAGGTAATACCGCTGCTTTATATGGCGCTAAAGCTGGATGGAAATGTAATACTGTACGCGCATCCTTGCTTCCTTCAACACCTTCTTCTTCGTATGCATCACATAAGAATGCGAGTGTTACACGATCAGCACCTAATGATGGCTCAATACAGTATGGAATGTATTTTTCATTAGTTTCAGGATCGTGATATTTAAAGTCTTCACCTGAGTGTTCACTATGTTGTTTTAAGTCATAATCTGTACGACTTGCAATTCCCCATAGTTCTCCCCAACCAAATGGGAATTTATACTCAATATCCGTTGTTGCATTTGAATAGTGTGAAAGTTCGTCTTCGTCATGGTCACGTAAACGCGTATTATCTTTATTTAAACCTAAGTCCGTTAACCATTTTGCAGCATACTCTTTCCAATAAGATTGCCATTCAATTTCTGTACCTGGCTTACAGAAGAATTCTAGTTCCATTTGTTCGAACTCTCGTGTACGGAAAATAAAGTTACCTGGTGTAATCTCATTACGGAATGATTTACCGATTTGGCCGATACCAAAAGGTAACTTTTTACGCATAGAACGTTGAACATTTTTATAATTTACAAATATACCTTGTGCAGTTTCAGGACGTAAAAAGATTTCATTTGTTGAATCTTCAGTAACCCCTTGGAATGTTTTAAACATTAAATTAAATTGACGAATGTCTGTCCAATTTGCAGTGCCGCTCACCGGACAAGTAATACCTTCTTCATCAATAATGCGTTTCATTTCATCAAAACTAAGTCCGTCGGCAATAAAGTTTTCATCACCTTTTTCATTTAGCATGTAATCTTCAATAAGTTTATCGGCACGGTAACGAATCTTACTGTCTTTGTTATCAATCATAGGATCATTAAAGTTTCCTAAATGTCCAGAAGCTTCCCATGTTTTAGGGTTCATTAAAATAGCAGCATCTAAACCGACATTATATGGGGATTGGGTAATGAATTTTTTCCACCATGCTTTTTTAACATTGTTTTTCAACTCAACACCTAATGGGCCGTAATCCCAAGTATTAGCTAAGCCACCATAAATTTCACTACCAGGAAAAACAAAACCTCTATGTTTTGCGAGTTGAACAATTTGATCCATATTTTTTTCCATCATCAAACACTCCTTAAAAAATATAAAAAGCCCCAAGCCAAAGAAAATACTTTGCCTTGGGACGAATTAATATAGTTAATCCGCGGTTCCACCCAAATTAGTGTGTCCACTCACTTTTATTCAGATTAATCATTAAGCCATTTTAGTTGTTAAGCTTTCACTATCCTTAACTCGCTTTGATTTAATTTTAAAGTATAGTTAAAAGAATCGCAAGCAAAACATAATTGTCTAGTGGTAGATAAACCGTTATAATATTAAATGTATGTTTTTATGAAAGTCGTATTGATAACTTACTGATTTGTATACTTCATCAAATCAAAACGTTGCATATGAAAATAAATATGATGCTAGTATCTCAAAGGAGGCATTTCTGCTATTTAATTAGCATAACCAGAGGGTTTTAAATGAGCAGAGATCAATATAGAACTGAGTAAACGTCAACAACAAATTGTAGATATTGTAAAAAATTCTGGTCCTATTACAGGTGAAAAAATAGCCGATCAGCTCAATTTAACTCGAGCGACTTTAAGACCTGATTTAGCAATTTTAACCATGGCAGGTTATTTAGAAGCGAGACCGAGGGTAGGATATTTTTATTCAGGAAAATCCAGCTCTCAACTACTTACTGAACAACTTAAACATTATATCGTAAAAGATTATCAGTCTCATCCTGTCATTTTAAAAAGCGATGTCACTGTATATGATGCAATTTGTGCCATTTTTATAGAAGATGTGGGAACATTATTTATTGTAAACGAAGAAAATGATTTAGTAGGAGTGTGCTCAAGAAAAGATTTGTTACGGGCTTCGATGGCAGGTCAAGACATTCATAATATGCCTGTACAAATCATTATGACGAGAATGCCTAATATCGTCTTATTAGAAGAAAATGATCTTTTATTGTATGCCGCCCGACAAATGATTTCTAAAGAAATTGATTCCATTCCAATAGTTAGATCTAAAGGAGATGGCAAATATGCTGTGACAGGTCGTATTTCAAAAACAACTATTACAAAATTGTTTGTGTCTTTATTTGATCAATAGGAGGTTCAACGACTTATGACGAAAGTGAAAATTATCATTGCTTCAGACTCCGTAGGTGAAACAGCGGAACTTGTCGCAAAAGCCTGTATATCCCAGTTTAAAAACGTGGAAAGTAAGGCAGATGTTATTCGATACCCATATATTGAAACCAAACAAAACATTGATGAAATTATCCAATTGGCTAAAGAAAACAATGCTATGATTATTTATACATTGGTTCGTCCAGATATAAGAGATTATATGGCGACGCTAATCATTGAAAATAGTTTGAAATCTGTTGATATCATGGGCCCAATTATGAGCATGATGGAAGAAACGTTTCAACAACAACCGATTAACGAACCAGGTATCGTTCACAAATTAGATGAAGATTATTTTAAAAAGATTGAAGCAATGGAATTTGCGGTGAAATATGACGATGGCAAAGATCCAAAAGGCTTACCTAAGGCAGATATTGTACTTATAGGTGTTTCCAGAACATCAAAAACGCCTATTTCACAATATTTAGCGCATAAACGATATAAAGTTATGAATGTACCTATCGTCCCAGAAGTGAATCCACCGGAAATGTTGTTTGAAATCGATCCTAAAAAGTGTATCGCCTTAAAAATTACAGCTGAAAAATTAAATGCGATTCGTAAAGAACGCTTAAAACAGTTAGGTCTTTCAGATTCCGCACGTTATGCTACAGATACAAGAATTGAGGAAGAATTAGAATACTTTAATAAAATTGTAGAAAAAATCGGGTGTCCTGTACTAGATGTTTCCAATAAAGCTATTGAAGAAACAGCAAACAATATTATTCAAATTATTGAGCATAATAATTTCTTTTCAAACTAAATTAGAATATAATTAAAAGACTGCCATAAACTGAATTATCGCTATTCATAAAACGATTAAGGTGATATATTTTGAGAATTCCACAATCTACCATTGATCAAATTAAAGAAAATACAGATATATTAGATGTCGTGAGTGAATACGTCAAACTTGAAAAAAGAGGGCGCAATTATATTGGGTTGTGTCCTTTTCATGATGAAAAAACACCATCTTTTACAGTCTCAGAGGACAAGCAAATTTGTCATTGTTTTGGTTGCAAAAAGGGCGGTAATATTTTTCAATTTATCCAAGAAATTGAAAACGTGTCTTTTACTGATGCAGTAAAACAGCTAGGTGACCGAATTAACATTAAAGTCGATGTAGGAGATGAAACGTCCCACCAACAAGTGGCGTCTGATGATTTACAAATGATTCAAATGCATGAAGCACTTGTGGATTATTATCATTATATTCTTACGAAAACTGTAGAAGGTGAAAAAGCACTAAATTATTTATATGAACGCGGCTTCACTGACGACATGATTAAAGAAAGAAAGATTGGCTTATCTCCAGATTCATCTCATTTCGCGACTGATTTGTTCGAAAAAAAAGGTTTTGAGTTACATCTCGCTTATGAAGCAGGCATATTATCTAGAAATGAAACAAATTTTACGTATTATGATCGTTTTAGAGATCGTATCATGTTTCCATTAGCCAATGCGCAAGGGCGAATAGTGGGGTATTCAGGACGTACGTATAAAAATCAAGAACCTAAGTACTTAAATAGTCCTGAATCGCCCATTTTCCAAAAACGTAAACTTCTTTATAATTTGGATCGCGCGCGTAAAGCGATTCGTTCAAATGATGAAATGATTCTATTAGAAGGTTTTATGGATGTCATTAAAGCGAGTGACGCAGGTTTACTAAACGTTGTGGCAAGTATGGGGACGCAACTATCAGATGAACATATACATTTTATAAAAAAATTGTGTAATCATGTCACACTTCTATTTGATGGAGATAACGCCGGTACGCTAGCGACTTTGAAAACAGGTCAAGCATTATTAGAACAAAAAATTGATGTATTCGTCGTTCAATTACCTAAAAATATGGATCCAGATGAATATATCGTAAAACATGGCAAACAATCCTTCTTAGATTTTGTAAATACAGAAAAGAAAGCATTTGTACTATACAAACTACTACTCAATCAAGAACAAATAGAAAGCAATGATTTGGCTTATGAGAAGTATTACAAGTCATTTATTACAGATGCTAGTTTAATACAATCGCAAATTATTAAACAAAAAGTGATTCAAGATGCATCGGGATTGTTTAAAATTTCTTCAGATAGTCTAAATAATGAAGTAGAAAAGGTTTTGCCTAAATCTTCTCAATCTTCATCATTTGTGCAACCCACCCAAAAACAATCCGTTCGTTTAAATAAAAATGCGGTTGCTGAAAGAGCCGTTTTAAAACATTTCATAAATGATAAAGATGTTTTTTTAAGTTTTTATAAAAATATTGAAGAAACTGACTTTACAAATGAGTATTTTAAACGTATATTTAATGTTTTACGAGACTTTTATTCAAGTCATGAACAATTTGAAATAAGTGAGTGTATTACCTATATTAATCAGAATGACATTAAAGAAGCGTTGATATATTTAGTAGATTATCCGCTTAACCATGAACCATATGAGAATGAAATGAATGATTATATACGTGTAATGACCGAACATAGACACTCAGACTCTCTTGAATCACTTCATGAGAAATTACGAGAAGCAACACGTAATAAAGATTTAGAATCTCAGAAATATTATTTAGAGATGATAGTGAATAAAAACAGAAATAGATTGAAGCGTCAAGATTAATATCGGGAGGCCTTTGTATGTCAGATAATCAGGTAAAAGTAATCAAAAAAGAGACCATCGATCCGACTTTAACGTTAGAAGATGTTAAAAAACAACTTATTGAAAAAGGGAAAAAAGAAGGTCACCTTAGTCATGAAGAAGTTGCAGACAAATTGCAAAACTTCGATATGGATTCAGATCAAATGGATGAATTTTTCGATATGATTAACGATAACGATATTCAACTTGTCAACGAAAAAGACAGTTCTGACACAGATGATAAATTGAATCCTAATGATTTAAGTGCGCCTCCAGGTGTAAAAATAAATGACCCTGTACGTATGTATTTGAAAGAAATTGGGCGTGTAGATTTATTAAGTGCACAAGAAGAAATTGAACTTGCCAAAAGAATTGAACAAGGGGATGAAGTGGCAAAAGCCCGTCTAGCTGAAGCGAATTTACGTCTGGTTGTAAGTATTGCGAAACGTTATGTTGGCCGAGGTATGCTTTTCCTTGACCTTATTCAAGAAGGGAATATGGGTCTTATTAAAGCAGTTGAAAAGTTCGATTTTAGTAAAGGATTCAAATTCTCTACGTATGCGACATGGTGGATTAGACAAGCCATTACACGAGCCATTGCAGACCAAGCGCGTACAATTCGAATTCCCGTACACATGGTTGAAACAATTAATAAATTAATTCGTGTACAACGTCAACTATTACAAGACTTAGGTCGTGACCCTGCACCTGAAGAAATTGGTGAAGAAATGGACTTACCACCAGAAAAAGTACGTGAAATTCTTAAAATCGCACAAGAACCTGTTTCTCTTGAAACACCGATTGGTGAAGAGGATGATAGTCATTTAGGTGACTTTATTGAGGACCAAGAAGCTCAGAGTCCTTCTGACCACGCGGCTTATGAGTTATTAAAAGAACAACTGGAGGACGTATTAGATACCTTAACTGATAGAGAAGAGAACGTTTTACGTCTTCGTTTCGGATTAGATGATGGTAGAACACGTACACTTGAAGAAGTAGGTAAAGTGTTTGGCGTGACGCGTGAACGTATCCGCCAAATCGAAGCAAAAGCATTACGTAAACTAAGACACCCAAGTAGAAGCAAACGTCTAAAAGACTTCATGGATTAAAACAAGAAGTGAACTATAAGGCATTAACATCAATTTTAAATGAGTGATGACGTCGTAAGTACTAATTGAATAGGATATAATAAGGGAGGATTCAGCATATCAAATATGTAACTATACTTGATGGCTGTTTTACTCTCTTTATTTTTTTAAAGGAGCAATGTAATGATACCAATCAATCGTCGTTTATTAAAAGTAAGTGAATACATAAAAGGAAAAAAGTTAGCCGATATTGGTTCTGACCATGCATACTTACCCATTTATGCAATTCAAAGTGGTCAAGTTGAGGAAGCTATTGCTGGAGAAGTCATTAAAGGACCTTTTACTGCAACTCAAAAAAGTGTCGCAGAGCATGGTCTGTCTTCAAAAATAAATGTACGACTTGGCGACGGTTTAACGATTTTGAATCATGATGATCACGTGGATACAGTCACTATTTGTGGGATGGGGGGACCATTAATTACACGTATTTTGAAAAATGGTTTTCAACATATTCCAAATTATCCAAGATTAATTCTACAATCAAACATTCAATCTGAACCCATCCGCCGCTTTTTACAAGACCATAACTATAAAATCGTAACAGAAACACTAATTAAAGAACGTGCGCATATATACGAAATTATTGTCGCTGAAAAAGGCACAATGAATTTATCTGAAAAGGATTTTAAATTTGGGCCATTTCTTCATACACTTATTAATGAATTATTTATCGAAAAATGGGAAAGAGAATTAGAAGCATTAGATGAAATCAAACAACATTTAAATCCTGAAAAACATCAAATTCGATTTAATGAAATTACACAACAACAATTGTTGATTAAAGAGGTGTTAAATCAATGAATGTAAAAACGTTATTGTCTCTTCTTGACGAAAAAGTCCCATTCCAGTCTGCTGAAAACTGGGATAATGTTGGACTCTTAATCGGAAATCCTGATAACGAGGTTTCTGGCATAATTACAACATTGGACTGTACTTACGAAGTTGTCCTGGAAGCGATGGATAAAGGGTGCAATACAATTATTGCGCATCATCCATTAATTTTTAAAGGGATGAAGCGAATCGTTGATGATAAAGGCTACGGATCTATTTTATATAAGCTCATCCAAAATAACATCAATTTGATAGCACTCCACACAAATCTTGACGTTCACCCTAAAGGTGTAAATGCAATGTTAGCAGAGCGTATCGGTATTGATGCGCCTAATATATTAGAACAAAATCAAACAACATATTACAAAGTCCAAGTGTTTATTCCCGAAACACATGCCACATCATTTAAAGATGCTATGAGTCGTGCAGGTCTTGCCAAAGAGGGCAATTACGAATATGCCTTTTTTAGTTCAAAAGGAACAGGCCAATTTAAACCTGTGGGCGAAGCAAAACCAACAATTGGTTCATTAGAAGAAGTAGAAAATGTTACAGAAGTAAAAATAGAATTCATGATAGAATCGTTTCAAAAAGAAAAAGCGCGCGCGCTAATTCATGAAGCGCATCCTTATGAAACACCCGTTTATGATTTTATACCGTTAACTAAAAATTTAAATCAAGGGCTTGGTATGATAGGCAAACTTGAAAAATCGTATTCAGTAGAGTCTTTTATTAATCATTTAAAAACAACATTAAATATGCCAAGTATTCGATTCATCGGCGATTCTGAAACAGAAATTAATACGGTAGCTATTATTGGTGGAGCCGGAATCGGATATGAACAACTCGCTTTTGAAAAGGGTGCTGATGTTTTTATTACAGGTGATATTAAGCATCATGAAGCATTAGACGCCAAAATTGCAGGTGTCAATTTAATTGATATTAATCATTATAGCGAACACGTCATGAAAGAAGGATTAGTAGACTTGTTATCCGAATGGTTAAGAGCCGACAAAAGTTTTAAAATCATTCCATCTGAAACACATACAGATCCATTCCTTTATTATTAATTTCATCAAATTTCTTATACGATTCACTATTATATTAACCTTTCCATGTATCTTATTTTGAATCTTACAATATTTACTCTACATTTATAAAAATCAATCTCGTGTAGCGATAAAAAAAACACGCCTTAACAAAAGGGCGTGTTTTTTACTCCATAATTTTAACAGGTTTGGCTTGCTTAATTTTAGGTAAGATTTTTTCAACAGGGACATGCGACTGAACTTGATGTGTTTCTGGATTTCCAGGATCATAATTTTTTAAGAAGTTAATTACTTCTTTTACAATAGGTGTTGGCGTAGAAGCACCCGCAGTGACAGCGACAGTTTCAACTCCATCTAGCCATTCAAGCTGTAATTGTGATAAATCGGCAATTCTATAGGAATTAGTGTGCGCAATATCTTTTGACACTTGTGCCAGTCTATTGGAATTATTACTTTTCGGGTCTCCAACAACGATGAGTAAATCAGCACTGCCAGCTTGATTAGCCACCGCTTCTTGACGAACTTGTGTTGCTTGGCAAATTTCTTTATGTTGCTCAATATGTGGATATTTTTCTTGCAACTCTTCCATTAAATGCATCACATCCCATTGGGACATTGTGGTTTGGTTCGTAACAATCAGTGGATATTGTTCAAGTGATTCAGGCAAGGCTGCCACATCATCTTTTGTTTCAACCAAATGGACAACGTCAGGGGCAACTCCAACAGCGCCCTCCGGTTCAGGATGTCCTTTTTTCCCAATATATATCACATGATAGCCTTCTGATTTCTTTTCTCTGATTAATGCATGTGTATTTTCCACATCTGGGCATGTTGCATCAATACATGTTAATCCTTTTTCTTTTGCGCGACGTTTCACTTCAGGGGAAACACCATGTGCTGTAAAAATAACAGTCCCTTGATCAATTTGATTTAATATTTCTAAGCGGTTTGGACCATCTAATGTGATTATACCGTCTGATTCGAATGCATCTGTCACATGTTTATTATGGACAATCATTCCTAAAATATATATGGGTCTTGGTAAATTCGGATCTAAAGAGGCATTACGTGCAATCACCATTGCATCGACGACACCATAACAATAACCTCTCGGGGTAATTTTTATAATTTCCATAATATAACGGACCCTCCTTCAATGGTATATTATAACAACTTCATGACCTGAAGGAAACTAAACAAGTAGGGGAGTTCAAACAAAATCTAATCAAAATTTCTCAATTTTTCAGTTTTGACAGCACTAGTTTTCAATCACGTGAAATTCCTATATAATATAGAGACGATATATTAAGGAGGGCCATTCATGCCTAAGCATCCATTTGGTCATTTTAATTTTGACCTGAGTTTAATTTCAGCCATTGATGAATTAAACTTTAAACAACCGACAGACGTACAACAACGTGTTATTCCTAAATTATTAAAACGCGTCAATTTAATTGGTCAATCACAAACTGGAACAGGTAAATCTCACTCTTTTTTACTACCTATATTCCAATTATTAGATACTCAAATTACAGAACCTCAAGCAGTTATTCTCGCACCAACTAGAGAATTAGCAACTCAACTTTACCATGCAGCACTGCAACTTGCCTCTCATAAACAAGGTGTGAAGGTGAGTCTTTTCATTGGAGGCACAGACTTCGAAAAAGACAAACAAAAAACGACGCAACAACCTCAAGTTGTTATTGGTACCCCTACACGTATTAACGATTTATCTAAAATAGGGGCTTTACATGTACATCTCGCACAACAACTTGTCATAGACGAAGCGGATTTAATGATTGATTTAGGTTTAATACAAGAAGTTGATCAAATTGCTTCTCGATTAGATTCTGAAGCTAAAATGGCTGTATTTAGTGCAACCATTCCAAAATCATTACATCCTTTCTTAAATAAATATTTAGAGAACCCGGAGTTTGTCGAAGTAAAAGCAGAGCAGAAAAACAAAAAAAACATTACATTTTATTTAATTCCAACGCGAGGTACGAACAAATTAGAAAAGACGATTGAACTTATCGACACAATTAATCCTTATCTAGGTATTATTTTCTGTAATAGCCGTGAAAATGCGAATGATTTAGCAGAGAATTTGAATCAAAAAGGGATTCAAGTCGGTATGATTCATGGGGGCTTATCACCTCGTGAACGTAAACAACAAATGAAACGCATCCGTAATTTAGACTTTCAATATGTTATCGCCAGTGATTTAGCGTCACGTGGTATTGATATTGAAGGGGTGAGTCATGTCATTAACTACGATGTGCCATTAGATATAGATTTCTTTACACACCGCGTTGGCCGTACAGGTAGAGGGAATTATAAGGGTATTGCTATTACCTTATATAAGCCTGATGAAGAATATCTCATTCAACAAATAGAACAAAAAGGGTATCACTTTGAAAATGTTGACATCAAAAACGGTGAATTACGTCCAATTAAAGCGCACAATACGAGAAAATTACGTCAAAAACAAGATGACCACATTACCCAACAAGTAAAGAATAAAATAAAACGAAATAACAAGAAAAAAGTTAAACCTGGCTACAAAAAGAAATTTAAACAAGAAGTTGAAAACTTAAAAAGACAAGAAAAACGTCAGCATAGTAGACGTAAAAAACGTCTTGATCGAAAAAATAAAAAATAAAGGTTGGATTCACATGTTAATAGGCTCACATGTTTCAATGAGTGGTAAAAAAATGTTGTTAGCCTCTGCAGAAGAGGCACATCAATACGGCGCATCTACTTTTATGATTTATACAGGGGCGCCTCAAAATACGCGAAGAAAAGCTATTGAAGATTTAAATATCGAAGCTGGTCACGCTGCTATGAAAGAATATGGACTTTCAAATATTGTCGTTCACGCACCTTATATCATCAACATAGCAAATACAAATAAACCTGAAGTCTTTGAATTAGGTGTTAATTTTTTACAAAATGAAATCGAACGTACAGAAGCAATTGGTGCGAAGGATATCGTTCTTCACCCTGGTAGCCATGTTGGCGCAGGAGCTGATGTAGGCATTAAACGCATTATTGAAGGCCTCAATGAAGTTTTAACAAATAATAATGATGTGCGTATTGCACTTGAAACAATGGCAGGTAAAGGATCTGAAATAGGGCGAACATTTGAAGAAATCGCTCAAATTATCGACGGTGTCACACATAATGAACGACTTTCTATTTGTTTAGATACTTGCCATATTCATGATGCTGGATATGATGTCGTCAACGACTTCGATGGGGTTCTCAATGAATTTGACAAAATCATTGGTGTAGATCGTATTAAAGTTGTTCATGTTAATGACAGTAAAAACCCACGTGAAGCACATAAAGACCGTCATGAAAATATAGGTTTTGGCCATATCGGTTTCGATGCTTTAAACTATGTGGTTCATCATCCTCAATTTGAAAATATACCTAAAATTTTAGAAACTCCTTATGTTGGCGAAGATAAGAAAAATAAAAAGCCACCTTACAAATTTGAAATTGAAGCTTTTAGAAATGAAAAATTCGATCCAGAAATGAAAAACAAAATTGTTTCTTTATAGGACAAGATATCACCGTACAAGCAATGACGCTTGTATGGTGTTTTTTGTTACAAAGATCGCTATTCTATTATTTTTCGTAAACATTACTATTTACATTACTTTCATTAAGAGGTATTATATGATGTTGAGGTGAGAAGATGAATCAACCAATTTTTGAGTTAAAAGATATTGATTTTTATTATGACCATAAAAAGGTACTCGAAAATATCAACATTAAAATTAATAAAGGTGAGTTTTTAGCTATTGTTGGTCCTAATGGGGCAGGGAAATCTACATTATTAAAGTTGATTTTAGGTCTTTTACCCATTCAAAGTGGTGAAATTTATATCGATGGTTTAACTTATCATAAAAAATTAACAACAGACAAAATTAGTTATGTTTCTCAAAAAGCTTCCTCAGTCACTGCTGGATTTCCGGCTACGGTTAAGGAAGTTATTTTAAGTGGATTAACTCGAAAAAAACGTCTATTCAAGTGGTTTAATTCATCTGACAATATTAAAGTAGATCAAGTTTTACAACGATTAAATATTAAGGACTTAAAACATAAAAATGTTTCGGAATTATCTGGAGGACAACAACAACGCGTACTTATTGCAAGGGCACTCGTTTCTGATCCCTCCGTTTTAATACTAGATGAGCCGACAAATGGAATTGATGCAAAGCATGTTGGTGAGTTTTATGAAACATTGGAAAATTTAAAAAGAGAAGGGGTCACGATTATACTCGTCACGCATGATATAGGTGTGGTGGCAGATACGGCAACCGAAGTCGCATGCTTAAATAAACATCTTCATTTTCATGGGAGTATCTATGAATTTAAATCCTTAGATGAAGTACAAATTTCAAAAATTTATGGTCATCCTATAAAGTTCGTTGACCATCAACATGATAGGGTGTGCTGTAAATGATAGATGCAATTTTGAATTTTGAATTTATAAGATATAGTTTTATTAGTGGTCTTCTCATAGGACTGATTGCACCGCTTATAGGAACTTTTATAGTTGTGAGGAGACTCTCACTTATTGCTGACGCATTAAGTCATGTGACGTTAAGTGGGATTTCATTTGGTATGTTTATAGTCAGTGCCTCATCAGCCTTTGCTTTTGTGAATCCGATATGGACAGGTATCCTTTTTGCTATCGTAGGTGCATTACTTATTGAAAAATTAAGAACTTCGTATAGTAATTATCAAGAAATTGCAATACCTATTTTGATGAGTTCTGGTATAGGATTAAGTGCCATTTTTATCTCTTTAGCAGATGGCTTTAACCAAGAATTAGTAGGGTTACTATTTGGTTCAATCAGCGCAGTTTCATTTAGTGATTTAGTGACTATTACGATTATTTCCATACTTGTCCTTGCTTTTATTTTACTGTTTTACAAAGAATTATTTATACTTTCGTTTGATGCTGAATACAGTAAAGTGATAGGCATTCCAAAATGGATTTCATTTTTATTTATTATCATTGTTGCACTAGTGATTTCTGCATCTATGAGGGTTATTGGGGTTTTACTAGTGAGTGCATTAATTACACTCCCTGTAGCCATTGCAATGCGTTGGTCAAAAGGCTTTAAACAATTTATTATTATGAGTATTGTCATTGGTGAATTTTCTGTTATTGCAGGACTTATTACAGCATTTTATTTAGATATATCTCCAGGCGGAGTTATTGTCGTGATATTAATTCTTTTATTGGGATTAACATTTCTTTTGCAAAAAGTAACTAAAGGGGCAGTTAAAAGGAGTGAATATTAATTGAAGACACAAGAAGCGATTCATATTCTTAAAGAACAAGGACATAAATATACGGACAAACGTAAAGACATGATTAACATTTTTATTCAGGAAGATAAATATATTAATGCTAAACATGTTCAACAATTGATGAATGAAAATTATCCAGGTATTTCATTCGATACGATATATAGAAATCTCCACTTATTCAAAACACTCGGTATTATTGAGAGTACAGAATTGGACGGTGAAATGAAGTTTCGAATCGCTTGTACATCACATCATCATCACCATTTTATTTGTACTTCCTGTGGAGATACTAAAGTTATCGATTATTGTCCAATGACTGAAGTTAAAAAAGCATTGCCTGATGTAGAGATTGAAATGCATAAACTTGAAGTATACGGCGTTTGTGAAAAGTGTAAAGCATAATAAAAAAGCTACCCTTTATGGTAGCTTTTTTATTATGACGTTGCTTCTTCTTTATTTTTTTCCCACTCAGCTGCAAGTTTATCTATTTCCATTTTTAGTTCATCAACCATGGATTCTTCAGGAACTTTACGGACTGTTTTTCCTTTCATAAATAGCAAACCTTCACCACGTGCACCTGCAATACCAATATCAGCTTCACGTGCTTCACCAGGTCCATTTACTGCACAACCTAATACCGCAACTTTTAACGGTACTTTTAATTTTTCAATATAATCCTCTACCTCATTTGCAATAGAAATCAGGTCAATTTCAATACGTCCACATGTTGGACAAGCAATTAACGTTGCAGCATTACTTGCTAAACCGAACGATTTTAAAAGAGCTTTCGCCACTTTTACTTCTTCTACTGGATCAGCAGATAATGAGATACGGCAAGTATTTCCTATACCTAATGCAAGAATTGCACCTAAACCTGCTGATGATTTAACAGTTCCATTGAATAAAGTACCACTTTCTGTGATTCCTAGATGTAATGGATAGTCAAACGCTTTAGCCGCTTTTGTGTATGCCTCAATGGCTAAATTGACATCACTTGCTTTCATAGAAACGATAATATCGTGAAAATCTAAGTCCTCAAGTATTTTAATATGATGTAATGCACTTTCCACCATGCCGTCAGCAGTAGGGTAGCCATACTTTTTCAAAATATGTTTTTCTAATGATCCCGCATTCACACCAATACGAATAGGGATACCTTTAGCTTTACATGCTTCTACTACAGCTTCTACTTTTTCACGACGACCTATGTTACCTGGATTAATACGAATTTTATCAGCACCATTTTCAATTGCAATGAGTGCAAGTTTATAGTTAAAGTGTATATCAACAACTAACGGAATATTTATCTGTGCTTTTATATCTTTAATTGCATGTGCGTCTTCTTCGTTAGGACATGCCACACGTACAATTTGGCAACCCGCTTCCTCTAAACGTTTAATTTCAGCCACTGTTGCCTCAACATCATGTGTTTTCGTTGTCGTCATACTTTGGATTACAACTTCATCAGATCCACCGATAGTTAAGTTGCCCACTTTTACAGGTCGTGTATTTTTACGATGTGTAATTTCAGACATGAATAGAAACTCCTTTAAATTCTAAATTTAATTGAAAACGCACGTTCCATCATGTGTTTCAATGTTAAATCTATTATACAATACCAAGTTACGGTTATTCAAAACAATCACACTACATTTAAAACAATTATTGAGAAAAGCTTCCTATATCTTATAAAAATGGCACATTGCTTTATTTATCGATAAAAAATTTTATGTTTAAGCATAACAGAAAAGGCAATAAAATAAATTAGATACAACTTTAAGAAGTTATTAAGCATATTCATTGTAGTTAAGCGAGCGAAGTTGCTACAATAATGTTGAACATATTTTAGGAGGATGATTATTTATGGCTTTTGAATTACCAAAATTACCTTATGCATATGATGCATTAGAACCTCATATTGATAAAGAAACGATGGAAATCCATCATAGTAAACACCATAACACATACGTGACTAAGTTAAACGATGCAGTTAAAGGTACTGATTTAGAGAACAAATCAATCGAAGAAATTATTGCTAACTTAAATAGCGTACCAGAAGATAAACAAACTCCTGTACGTAATAATGGTGGCGGTCACTTAAACCACTCTTTATTCTGGCAATTACTTTCACCACAATCAGAAGAAAAAGGTGAAGTCGTAGATAAAATTAAAGAGCAATGGGGCTCTTTAGATGATTTCAAAAAAGAATTTGCAGACAAAGCAGCAGCTCGTTTTGGTTCTGGTTGGGCATGGCTCGTTGTAAATAATGGTCAATTAGAAATCGTTACTACACCAAACCAAGACAACCCAATTTCTGAAGGTAAAACTCCTATCTTAGGATTAGACGTTTGGGAACATGCTTATTATCTTAAATATCAAAACAAACGTCCAGACTACATTAGCGCTTTCTGGAATGTAGTCAATTGGGAAAAAGTTGACGAATTATATAACGCAGCAAAATAATAAACTTACTGTTGTTTTAGGCTAAAGACACTATGTCTTTAGCCTTTTTTGCGTCATGAATAAATAATACTATAAGAGATAACGATTTTATTTTAAATACTTTGACTTAGAGAGAGGTCAATATTGTTTAGCGATTTTCTACGAACAAATGACATAAAACATTAGCAATCAAAGCCATTTTCATATATCATTTTTAATAGAATGATGGAATAGAGGTCGGTTGAGTTGCTTAAACGATTAAAAGAAAAAACAAACGATGAAAAAATGCGGCAGACGATGAATCTTCGTATTAACTTCATCTTTATTGTCATTGTACTAGCTTTTGTATTAATAGTCTTAAGATTAGGTTATTTGCAAATCGCGCAGGGTGCTCATTTTAATCAAATGATTCGAGAAAGTGACAATGTCACAGTCAATGAATCAGCACCAAGAGGAAGAATTTTAGATAGAAATGGAAATGTTATTGTAGATAATGCTTCAAAAAAAGCGATTACATACACACGTGGTAAAAATACAAGTCAAAAAGAAATTTTAACTACCGCAAAAAAACTTTCAAATATTATAACGATGGACACAGATTCAATTACAACTCGTGATAAAAAAGACTTTTGGATTCAAAAATACCCTGAAAAAGTGAAACAACTTATGAAAAAGGAACAGGCTTTAGTCGAAAATGGAGATATCTCACAAGAACAATTTGATCAATCCTTACGAGACAAAATCAGTGATAAAGATATCAATCAACTCACTAAAAAAGATTTACAAGTATTAGCAATTTACCGCGAAATGTCTCAAGGTACTACTTTAAGTCCAAGGACAATTAAAAAAGAGGGCGTCACAGATGAAGAATATGCGGCTGTTTCTCAACAACTTTCAGATATGCCGGGTATCAATACGAGCATGGACTGGGATCGAAAATACCCTTATGGTAGTACATTGAAGGGCGTTTTAGGTCAAGTTTCTACATCTGAAGAAGGGCTTCCAAAAGAGTTAACTGATGATTATTTATCTAAAGGTTATTCCCGTAATGACCGTGTTGGAAAATCTTATCTCGAACAACAATATGAGAGTGTACTACGTGGTGAAAAGAAAGAAATTCAATATACCACTGATAAATCTGGTGAAATCATAGATTCAAAAGTTATCAATGAAGGTTCTCGCGGTGATGATCTTGTACTTACAATTGATATTGAATTGCAACAAAAAGCAGAATCTTATTTAGAAAAACAAATTGCAAAATTGCGTTCAGAAGGTGCGAAAGATATGGACAGCGCAATGATGGTTGTTCAAGATCCTAAATCTGGTGATATTCTTGCAATGGTAGGTAAAAAAATTAATAAAAATGGTAACTTAACAGATTTCGATATTGGTAATTTCACTACACAATATGCAGTTGGATCTTCAGTCAAAGGCGGAACGCTCTTAGCGGGTTATCAAAATAAAGCCATTCAAGTTGGCCAAGAAATGATAGATGAACCCTTGCATTTCCAAGATGGAGGTACAAAACGTTCATATTTTAATAAGGATGGTCAAGTTCGTATTAATGATAGTGAGGCCTTGATGCATTCATCCAACGTTTATATGTTTAAAACTGCACTCAAAATGGCGGGTTTAGATTATTCTAATAATATGCCTTTGCCGAGTGATGTAAGTGTGCCTGGCCAAAAATTACGTAAAGGACTGAACCAAGTCGGTTTAGGCGTAAAAACAGGTATTGATTTACCAAATGAAGTCACTGGACAAATCGAACCTTTAAAAGATAATCCTGGTAATTATTTAGACCTAGCAATTGGTCAATATGACACGTACTCACCCTTACAACTTGCACAATATGTCTCAACAATTGCAAATGACGGGGTAAGAATTCAACCTCATATCGCTAAAGAAATTCGACAAGCGACACGTGATGATCAACTCGGACCGGTTAAGAAAAGTATTCAGGGACGCGTGCTCAATCATGTGAATAATACACCAGAAGAAATCAAGGAAGTTCAAAAAGGATTTGATATGGCCTTTAATAAAGAAAAAGGCACAGGATATGCAAGTTTTAGTAATACTAAAGTTCGCTCTGCAGGTAAAACTGGAACGGCAGAAGTTTTCCAAGATGGTGAACCGAGAGTTAATTCCACGTATGTAGGTTATGCGCCAGCTGACGATCCGAAGTTATCATTTTCAATCGTCTATACAAATCAACCTGTACCTGAACCTTGGCTAAATGGCGGGGATTTAGGTAGAGATGTGATTAATTACTTCTTTAGTTAAAGCATTACCATTGGTTGAAACCTAATTTCAATGGAACAATATGAACAATTATATTCAAATAATCGCTATTTTATAAAAATGGCACATTAACTAAGAGAGTGGCAGAAATTATCATATTTCCGCCGCTCTTTTTATATTTTCTGTGTACTTCTCCACAATTTCTTAATATTAACACAAAATTTACAATCACTTTATCGATAGTTAACAATTAGTTTGTATGCTAAGTATGTAATCAAAAGTAGTGATTTCAATTACTAGGAGGATGTTTCAATGAAGAAATGGCAAGTACTTGGTACTACAGTTGTTAGTGCATCATTATTATTAGGTGCATGTGGTGGCGCTAGTCAACAAAATAGTGATAACGGTGGCGACAAAAAAAGTGAAAACTCAAATGTAGAAGGAACTGTAAAAGGGAATGGTTCTTCAACCGTTGCACCAATAATTGAAAAATTAAATGAGGAATTTTCTAAAAATCATAGTAAAGCAACAGTAGAAAACGTAACTTCTGGTACAGGGGACGGGTTCAAACAATTTATTGCAGGTAAAACAGATTTCTCAAATGCCTCTCGTCCAATCAAAGATGAAGAAAAACAACAACTTGAAAGTAAAAACATTAAATATACTGAATTTGAAATCGCTAAAGATGGATTAACAATTGCCGTTAATAAAGACAATGACTTTGTCAAAGAACTTACACTTGATGATTTAAAGAAAATCTACTCTGGTCAAGCTAAAAATTGGTCTGATATCAATCCTAAATATCCTAAAAAACCAATTAAAGCTTTCTCACCTGACCAATCACACGGAACTTATGATTTCTTTAGTGAAGAAGTTATGAACAAACAAGACATCAAAGCTGAGAAAAACCAAAATACTGATGTTATTGTAAAATCAGTTCAAGATAACAAAGAAGGTATTGGATTCTTTGCTTACAACTTCTACAAAGAAAACCAAAATAACTTAAAAGCAGTTAAGATTAAAGGTGAAGATGGCAAAGCTATCGAGCCTGATCACAAAACAATTCAAGATGGTTCATACGCTTTAAGTCGTCCATTATTCATCTATGCAAACAACCAAAAACTTAAAGATAACAAAGCTTTCGCTGAATTTATGAAATTTACTTTAGAAGATAAAGGTAAAGCAGCAGAAGCTAAAGGTGTTGATTATGTCGCACTTCCTGAAAAAGATTATAAAGATCAACTTTCAAAATTAGAAAAATTAACTGGTAAAAGTGAGAAGTAATTAGGCAACAATTGAGTATTAAAGGGAATCAAAAGGGACTTGAATTTCTAAGTCCCTTTTTTAAGTAAAGGAGCAAACATGTATGAAATCACAGCATAACGTTCGTGAAATGATCCATAACAAAAGTAAAGTGGGATCGTCAAAAAGTGATAAAATTATGCCGATTATTTTAGCGACTATTGCCGCTATTTCCATTTTGACAACTATTGGTATTGTCATTACCTTGTTAACTGAAACTATTACGTTTTTCACAAGAGTGCCCATGTCAAAGTTCTTTTTAGAAACAGACTGGAATCCATTTAGTGCAAATCCAAAATATGGAATTTGGGCTTTAATTTTAGGTACTTTAAAAATTACACTTATCGCTACAATATTTGCAGTACCTGTTGGGTTAGGTGCAGCCATCTACTTAAGTGAATATGCATCTAAACGTACAAAAAAAATCATTAAACCGATATTAGAGGTATTAGCTGGTATCCCAACTATTGTTTATGGTTTCTTTGCCTTAACATTAGTTACACCTATTTTAAGAGCTATTTTTCCAAGTATTTCTAGTTTTAACGCTATTAGTCCTGGATTAGTCGTTGGCGTCATGATTATTCCAATGATTGCTAGTATGAGTGAAGATGCCATGTCTTCCGTTCCAAATAAAATACGTGAAGGAGCTTTAGGTTTAGGTTCAACCAAACTTGAAATGATTACAAAAGTAATTATACCAGCAGCTACTTCAGGTATTATGGCTTCTATTGTACTCGCAATTTCACGTGCGATAGGTGAGACAATGATTGTATCTTTAGCTGCAGGTTCTAGCCCGACGTTTGATTTAAATTTAACGCATTCTATTCAAACAATGACAGCTTATATCGTACAAGTTTCTCAAGGTGATGCGACAAACGGATCTGACCTTTATTACAGTATTTATGCGGTTGGATTCACATTATTCATTTTCACCTTAATTATGAACTTTATTTCACAATGGATTACGAAGCGTTTCAGAGAGGAGTATTAAAATGAGTTTAATAGATCAATCTGCTGTAGAGAAAAAGCTCTCTGGTCGTATGTCGAAAAACAAAATTTTCAAAGCTTTATTCTTCGCATGTACATTAATTGGATTAATCATTTTAGCGATTCTCATTATAGATATTTTAAGAAAAGGGCTTCCTGTAATGTCAGCTGACTTTTTCACAAATTTCTCTAGTTCATCAGCAAGTACAGCAGGTGTTAAAGGGGCATTAATTGGTACACTGTGGCTAATGATGACGTTGATTCCTATAGCCTTAGTCCTTGGTGTCGGTAGTGCGATTTACTTAGAAGAGTATGCTAAGGATAACGCTTTTACTAAATTCGTAAAAATAAACATTTCGAATTTAGCTTCTGTTCCTTCGATAGTATATGGTTTACTAGGCGCTACAATATTTGTGGCCTTACTAAAATTAGGAAACTCTGTTATTGCAGCTGCACTAACGCTTGCCTTATTAATTCTGCCGGTCATTATCGTAGCTAGCCAAGAGGCCATCCGTGCTGTTCCAAATTCCGTTAAAGAAGCTTCTTACGGTCTAGGCGCTAACAAGTGGCAAACCATCAAAAATGTTGTTTTACCGGCGGCGATACCTGGTATAGTAACAGGTGTTATTTTAGCAATTTCACGTGCAATTGGTGAAACTGCACCGCTTGTTGCTATTGGTATTCCAACGATATTATTACGTACGCCAAACAGTATCTTAGATTCATTTCAAACTTTACCATTACAAATTTATGATTGGGCACGTAAACCTGGATTAGATTTCCAAGCCTTGTCATCAGCAGCGATTATAGTATTGCTTATTATTTTGTTGATTTTGAATACTATAGCTGTAATCATTAGAAATAAATTTTCAAAGAAATATTAATCTATAACGTATAGATTGAAAAGAGGGTTTTCTATGAATAACATAAAAGAACTTGAAAAACATACAGAAAAAGTAAACGATAGTCATGAGAAACAACCGTTTATTGCAAAAGATCAAACCGAAAAACATGAGACATTAAGTGATCGTGAAAGACGTGTCGTATATTCTACACAAAATTTAGACTTATGGTACGGCGAACAACATTCTCTTAAAAATGTTAACCTTGATATTTTAGAAAAAAATGTCACTGCAATCATTGGGCCATCGGGTTCTGGGAAGTCCACATATGTAAAAGCTTTAAATCGTATGGTGGAACTTGTGCCAACAGTAAAAACTTCAGGAAAAATCTTATATCGCGATCAAAATATTTTTGATAAAAGTTATCCTGTAGAAAAATTACGTACAAATGTCGGTATGGTTTTCCAACAACCGAATCCATTTCCTAAATCCATTTACGATAATATTACTTATGGTCCACGCATTCACGGAATTAAAGATAAAAAAATATTAGATGAAATTGTTGAAAAATCTTTGCGCGGAGCTGCGATTTGGGATGAATTAAAAGACCGTTTAGACCAAAACGCCTATGGTTTATCAGGCGGTCAACAACAACGCGTATGTATCGCACGTTGTTTAGCAATTGAACCAGATGTTATTTTGATGGATGAACCTACTTCAGCGCTTGACCCTATTTCTACATTACGTGTAGAGGAATTAGTACAAGACCTTAAAAAGGATTATTCTATCATTATTGTGACGCACAACATGCAACAAGCTGCGCGTGTTTCAGATAAAACTGCATTTTTCTTAAATGGCTATGTAAATGAATACGATGATACTGATAAAATCTTTTCAAACCCTTCAGATAAACAAACTGAAGATTATATTTCAGGAAGATTTGGATAAGCCTATGGTCATTAGAAAACGCTATGAAGGACAGTTAAACGAGTTATTTAAAGATATTCGCACACTGGGTCTTCGCACTTATTCAATGATAGATCAATCTATTCGTGTTCTAACAGATAGCCAAGTCACACATGCAAGAAAAATCATAAAAAATGATACTGAAATTAATAAACTTGAATATGATGTTAATGAAAAAGTAGTCATGTTGATTACGAAACAACAGCCAATGGCGAAAGATTTACGTTTAATGATGTCAGCGTTAAAAATTGCTTCAGAGTTTGAAAGAATGGGTGACAACGCCGCAAATATTGCCAAAATCCGTACACGTGTTAAATTTTCAGACAAGTATCTCGTTATGAGATTAGAAGCCATGGGCCGACTAGCCTTATTGATGCTTAAAGATTTGAATGATGCGGCAAAAGATGATGATTTAGATTTAGTGAAAGAAATTATCGAACGAGATAAGGATATCGATGATTTGTACAAACAAATTGTCAACTCATCATACTTAATCGATAACGATCCCTTTGTGGCAGGACAAGCACATTTAGTCGCTAGATATTTAGAACGTATTGGTGACCATATTGTTAACATCGCCGAACATATTTATTATTTTATTACTGGTGAACGTTACGAATCATATGACAATTAACTCTTCCCATTTAAGTTCGAAGATGGTATGATAATAAAGTCGTATTTTAAGAAAGATGAGGAGGGTTTATATGCGTGTCAACGTAACTCTTGCTTGTACAGAATGTGGAGATCGTAACTACATTTCAACTAAAAACAAACGAACAAATCCAGAACGTATTGAAATGAAAAAATTCTGTGCTCGCGAAAACAAACATACATTACATCGTGAAACTAAATAATTTATTCTTGGGCTAGAACACCTTGTGTTCTAGCTATTTTTTTAAGTGTTTTGTACTATATTTGAAGGCTACAAAATACTGTTGTTTTAAAAATGTCTCGTGACTTCATCCTCCTCATATTTTTTAACTGTCTTTTCATGACATTGTAAATAGGGCACGCTATAATATACATATATACTAGAGGAGGGACAAAATATGAGTAAAAAAGAAATGCGAAAATCAACGCTTGCTTTGATGCGAGGACTTAATAAAAACGTTAAATCAAAAGCAGATTCCTTTTTGTTTCAGCAACTCATTGAACATGACAAATTTAAAAATGCTCAAAATATTGGGGTTGTTTTATCTATGCCTCATGAGGTTGAAACAGATTCGATAATTAAATACGCCCTTGAGCAAAATAAATCAGTTTTTGTACCTTCTACGAATTATGATGCGCATATTATGCAGTTTCAACAACTTGAAAAACTTGACCAAGTGGAACTAGATGAAAAATCTATTCGATACGTTAATGCAGATACATTAATTCATAATGAATTAGATTTAGTCATTGTACCTGGAGTTGTATTCAATCATGCTGGTTATCGTATTGGTTACGGTGGCGGTTATTTCGATCAGTTTCTTTCTAAATATCAGCCTTCAACGATAAGTTTAATATATGATATCCAATTATCCGATCAATTACCTGTAGAACCCCATGACTATCCGGTACAAGAATTAATCATTGCAAAAACATAGCACAACGGAGGCCGTATATGTTAGAAGAAAAATATCAGTGGAAAGCTGCCTATCTATGGATAAAATATTTACATTATCAATGTGTTCATTATGATAAAGAGAAAAACGAAGTGTGGTTAGCACATCACAAAAGAGGTCACATTGTCATTTTTAAATATGATGATTTTACGACTCAAGAATTAAAGTTTACTTATGAAAGACTAAAAGAACATCAGCATGACATCGATCATTTTTTAACGTTTAAAGTCCGAAAATATGATGTCTATTTACTAAATGAAAAGGAAATGGATATCAGCGCTTTTCACACGCACCATCCTGTAAAAATACAATTTCATCAAATAAAATCCAAAAAGGAATTGTTACAACTTAATAAACATCCTTTGTTAAATAGAGAATTGCGTTC
Organism: Staphylococcus chromogenes; assembly: GCF_029024625.1. Classification (NCBI taxonomy): domain Bacteria; kingdom Bacillati; phylum Bacillota; class Bacilli; order Caryophanales; family Staphylococcaceae; genus Staphylococcus; species Staphylococcus chromogenes. Next base: position 1,182,884 of record NZ_CP118953.1, read on the forward strand.
TAAGGATACAAAACCACTCACATATTTTAAACAGCGCACACTGAATCAAAATCCAATTGAACATGCCATGTACCGGTTCGCACCTATGACTTATAGTTTAATTGCGATAAATGTCCTTATTTGGCTATGTATATTATTATTTGTCCCACATAAAACTGATTTAGAAATCATCAGTTTAGGTGCGCTTTCACATTTTAATTTTGTACATGGCGAAATTTATAGATTAATTACTTCTCTATTTTTACATTTGAATTTTGAGCATTTACTGTTTAACATGCTTTCGCTTTTTATTTTTGGTAAACTTGTTGAATCCTTTATTGGCCACTGGCGAACACTCGTCGTTTATCTTTTTGCCGGCGTAATGGGAAACCTCTTTTCACTTGCGTTTATCAATTCAAGTTTCTCTTTAGGGGCGAGTGGCGCAATATTTGGTCTATTAGGCGCACTAATCGCTATGATGCTCATAAGTCAAAAATTCACACAAAAAATGATGTTACAGATAATAGTTGCTGCGATTATAATGGCGGTTATTACGCTATTTATGCGCAACGTAAATATTATTGCTCATCTTACTGGTCTCTTTGCCGGAGGTTTCATCGTTTACATAGGATATTACTACAAAACATATAAAAAGGGGTTTAAAATTCTTTTAATCATCTTAGGTATCCTAGTTGTTGGCCTGTTAATTCGTATTTTTTTAATCGATGATATTAACATTTATAATAAAATAGTACAGAACGAAATGAATAATGGTGAATTATCAGAAGCGAAACATATGATTCGTGAAACAATGGATAAAGGCTATGCTGACGATGAAACTTATTACCTTTCAGGATTAGTTATAGCGGCTAAAGATTCAAAAGCAGAAGCGATGGCTGAATGGGAAAGAGGATTACGAATATTCCCAAAATCTGTCCCTCTGAATTACCAAATGGCCATAGCTAACCGTTCACTCGGCGATAATAAAAGTGCCAAAAAATTTGTCAAACAAGCTTTAAATAGTAATCCTCAAAATAAAAACGCTATCAATTTAAAAAAAGAACTGGATGATTAACATGCAGACCAATCTCAAAACATTTTATGATGTTTTACAATTATTAAAACAATTCGGCTTCATTATTTACTTTGACAATGAAGATGATATGCTAGAAATGATAGAGCAAGAGATCAGAACGCTTTATAAACATGAACTAATCAATAACGAAACGTTCATACAATCAAAATTGTTAATTAATCAAAGAAGGATGAAACGCGGATGAAAAAAGATTTAATTTTAGCTGCCGATGTTGGTGGCACAACTTGTAAACTTGGTATCTTTAATGATCAACTCGAACGTATAGCAAAATGGTCAATAGAGACAGATATATCAGATCCGAGCGGACGAGTTCTTCTTGAACAAATTTATACGGCTTTCGTAAAAAAATGTAAAGACATGCACTTGGATATGAGCCGAGTGATTGGTTTAGGGATTGGTATCCCGGGCCCAGTTGAATTTGAAACAGGAATTATCCATGGTGCAGTAAATTTAAATTGGCCAAGTAAAGTCAATGTTAAGGCAATACTTTCTGAATTTGTAGGTTTTCCCGTCTATGTCGATAATGATGCAAATGTTGCAGCGCTAGGTGAAAAACACAATGGGGCAGGTAATCAAGCCGATGATGTGGTTGCCATAACTTTGGGTACAGGTTTAGGTGGGGGCATCATCTCAAATGGAGAAATTGTCCACGGTCACAATGGTTCTGGTGCTGAACTAGGACACATACGTGTCGACCATGATCAACGTTTTCAGTGTAATTGTGGCAAATCTGGCTGTATTGAAACTGTCGCCTCTGCAACAGGTGTCGTTAATTTAGTTAACTTTTATTATCCTAAATTAACTTTTAAATCCTCTATATTACCTTTAATTAAAGAAAATAGAGTCACAGCTAAAGCTGTATTCGATGCAGCTAAGGCCGGTGATCAGTTCTGTATATTTATTACTGAACGTGTCGCCCAGCATATTGCTTATTTAGCAAGTATTATAAGTGTGACAACAAACCCAAGGTATATTATTTTAGGTGGGGGCATGTCAGAAGCGGGTGACATTTTAATTGAAAATATCAAAACAGAATATCGACACCTTACTTTCACACCCGCCCAAGAAAATACAGAAATCGTAAGAGCGAAACTTGGAAACGATGCCGGTATTACAGGAGCTGCCGGATTAATTAAAACTTATGTTATTGAAAAGGAGCGTATTTAATTGGCTATTGTTGATGTTGTAGTAATACCTGTAGGTACAAATGGACCTAGTGTAAGTAAATACATTGCGGAAATTCAAGTTGAACTTGAAAAATTCAAACAACAGGGAAAAATCGATTATCAACTTACACCGATGAACACCTTAATAGAAGGGGATTTAGAAGATTTACTAGAGGTTGTTAAAACGATACACGAACTTCCATTTAATAAAGGATTAGATCGTGTATGTACAAATATTCGTATTGATGATCGAAGAGACAAAAAGCGGAAAATGAATGACAAATTAAAATCTGTTCAAAAACATTTATCATAAAGGGGAATGTAAGATGGAGATCTCATATTTACCATTAGGTTTTGTGAGTACTAATACTTATTTTGTTACGAATGATTCGTCACTTCTTTTAATTGACCCAGCAGGCGAATCTCATAAAATCATTAATAAAATTAAAGAACTAAATAAGCCCTTAGTTGCTATTTTACTTACTCATGCACATTTTGATCATATTGCCGCATTAGATGATATATTAGCGGAATATGATGTTCCAGTCTATATGCACGAAAATGAAATTGATTTTCTTCAAAACCCTGAAAAAAATGGGTCAGCAAAATTCAAAGAAATGGGACTTCCAATTATTACAAGTAAAGCATCACCAAAAACAATATCTGAAGGCAAAATAGCTTTACATGGTTTTGATATAGATGTTTTATTTACACCTGGTCATTCACCTGGTAGTCTCTCGTATGTCTTTAAGGATTTTGCTGTTGTAGGGGATACATTATTTAATAATGGTATTGGACGTACAGATTTATATCAAGGTGACTATGAAACTTTAGTCGACTCTATTAAAGAAAAACTTTTCGAACTAGACGAAACAATGCCTATTTATCCAGGCCATGGTGCAAGCACGACAATTGAAAATGAATATTTTAATCCATATTTAAATGGTTAAAAAGAAATTCCCACACCTCTTACGTGTATATCAATGTAAGGGGTGATTTTTTATGCAGTTATTATTAGACCATGTATTACAGTATGCCATAACCCATGACGCTTCAGATGTCCACTTTATTCCAACCGCTTCCCAAGTTGATGTAAAATTGAGAATAAAAGATAACTTAAAGACATTTGACACTCTGAATCTAGAGACATACCAAAGAATTTTAACTTTACTCAAGTTCAAATCAGGTTTAGATGTTTCTTCACGCCATAGAGCTCAAAGTGGGCGATACATCTATGAGTACCAAGAACTGTATTATTTGCGTGTTTCTACATTACCACTAAACTTGGGCACTGAAAGTTGTGTAATAAGAATAACGCCGCAAATATTTCAGACAGACAAACTTCAAACCACTAACGACATTCGTAAAATAATGGAGAAAAAACAAGGACTCATCTTATTTAGTGGCCCAACAGGAGCTGGTAAAAGTACACTCATGTATCAAATGGTCGTTTATGCTAAAGAAATATTAAATTTAAATATTATTACTATAGAAGACCCTGTAGAGCAGCTCGTTAATGGCATTACTCAAATTTCTGTAAATGAAAAAGCAGACATCACATATGGTAGTTCTCTTAAAGCTATTTTACGTTGTGATCCTGATGTTATATTAATCGGGGAGATACGAGACAAACAAATTGCCAAAGAAGTGACGCAAGCAAGTTTAAGTGGACATCTCGTCTTGCCAACGATTCATGCGAATGATTGTCAAGGTGTCTTATTAAGACTCATTGAAATGGGCATTACCAAACAAGATTTAATACAATCATTAAATATGATCGTTAATCAAAGACTAATCACAACTAAAAACAACGATAGAAGATTAGTCTATGAAACCATGACAAGTTTAGACATTCAATACTTTCTAAACCACAATTTTACATTGCCAGATTCATTTAAAAGTTTAAGTGAAAAACTTTATGACTTACAAAAGGAAGGGGAGATTGATGAACAAACTTTACGAAAGTATAAAAAATAAATATCAAATGTACTTACTAAAAAAACAGCATTTAACTCTAATGATTCGCTTGCACGCATTATTATCTCATGGATTTACCCTTGTAGAAGCCATGACTTTTCTATTCAAACAATTAAATGTAAAAGATAAAACACTTGTAAATAGCTTCACACTAATGCTTAAGAATGGAAGTACATGCTATGAACTTCTGAAATTCTTAAAATTTCCTAACACTATCCTCATGCAGCTGTATTTTGCAGAAAGGTACAGTACCCTTCCAAGTACGTTAAAACAATGTCACATTTTCTACAAGCAAAATCAAAAATTAGTTTCCCAATTTTATAAAAGTATTCAGTATCCTTTATTGTTATTACTCATTTTTATCTTTTTAATTATTATTTTAAATCATACTGTGATGCCTGAATTTCAATCGATGTACCAGTCTATGGACATCAAAGAAAATCCGTTGCAACATATGCTACAACGTTTTATTGCCTATTTTCCATATATTTTCCTCATAACTTTAATTATTTGCCTTTTGTTTTATTACTTATTTAAGAAATGGTTAAACCGACAATCCATGTCTCGGCAAATCAAAATTTTATCTCATTTGCCCATATTGAAAAGCTATTATCGTCTTTACATCACTTACCAAATCACTAACCAATTTGCTTTATTTTTTAAAAATGGAATATCACTTAACGATATCGTTCACATTTATATGAAACAAAAAGAAAGCCTTTTTTTACAATACCTTGGAGTCACACTACGAGATGAACTTAATGAAGGGAAACAGTTTACTGATATTATGCGTCAATTCTCATGTTTTGAACCTAGATTTATCGATTATATCGAGCAAGGTGAGAAAAGGGACAAATTGGATATTGAATTAATAATATATTCTCAATTTTTACTTGATCATATTCAAGAATATATTAGAAAGCATATTAGCTTTATCCAACCCATTATGTTTGTTTTAATTGGATGTCTTATTCTTTCAGTTTATTTAGTAATGATGTTACCGATTTTTGAAATGATTCAAACAATTGAAAAGTAAAAGGAGAAATTATGATGAAATTATTTAAAAAGTTAAAAGAAAACAAGGGGTTTACGTTAATTGAAATGCTTTTAGTTTTGTTAATTATAAGTGTACTTTTAATACTAATTATTCCTAATATTGCTAAACAATCAGAACATATTCAAAAAACAGGTTGTTCAGCACAACTTAAATTAGTCGAAAGTCAAATTGAAGCATATACTTTGAAATTTAATCGAAAACCTTCAACAATCGACGAACTTGTTCAAGAAGGTTATATCAAAGAAAATCAAAAATCATGCAAAAATGGAGACACCATCATATTACGTGGCGGAGAAGCCGTTGTTTCATAAAGAAGGATTTACTTTAATAGAATTTTTATTGGTTCTTACGATTATTTCTTTAACTTTGTTTTTAACTGTTACAAATCAGCAATCCCTCATTCCTACATTTGATTTAGAAACACAAGTAGCTAAGCTCACAAGTGAAATTGATTACTATCAGTCTCTAGCTATTAAACACAAACAACCCGTATTACTTGTATTTCGTCCGTACCATAATGACATTAAAATACAAATAGGAAATGAAAAACCTTTTTATGATTCATTGTCACCACTCATTTTATTAAATTCATCGAACCTTGATTACATTCAATTTAATACTCATGGACACATTACAAAGTTTGGAACTTTAAAGTTCTTATATCACCAGCAGAAGTTTAAACTCATTTTCCACATTGAACAAGGGAGGTATCGTGTATCTTTAGAAAACTAAACAATGGATATATTTACCTTGAATCACTTTTTAGTTTAATGATTATTACAATTATTTGTTTTTCATTTATTCCATTGATACATCAATTAGAAAGTACTTATATCTTGACCAAACAAGAGCTTGAATTAAAAAGAACACTTTTTAATGTTATTAAGGTTAACATTCCTAAAGAAAGGCAACAATTTTCAAAATATGAAGTTTATTCAACAAAGCAGCAACTCTGTATTCAAGATAAAGAAAACAATCAAAAATATTGTCGCTCAAAAAAAGGGATTCACACTCATTGAAACTACAATAGGTTTCATGATTCAATCTATACTTATTGCTATCATTCCTATTTTATTTTACGTATTAATACAATTTAAATCGCTTGTTATTTACGATGATACTTATACATTTGAATTAATGGTCAAAGAATTAAGTGATTCTATTGGTAAAGCACAATTATCTCAAATAAAAGTTGAACATCATAAAATTACATTGCCATTACAACACGAAACCATCACATACGCTTATGATAATCAAAAATTAATAAAAACAGTGAATGGTAAAGGTAATATTACTGTTTTACATCAAGTGTCTGAAGCCAAATTCAAAAAAGTATATAAACATCATCTCCTCATGAATATTAAATATAAAGTTGGTAAGGAGTGGAGATCTCATGAAGTTCTCTTCTAAACAAGGTTTTACATTGCCACTCGTATTTGCCATTTTTAGTATATACTTACTGTTTACTTCTTTTTATTTGTCGGTATATAGTCTAAAATTAAAATCATTGGATGCATTAAATTACGTATATGACAATGCAATGAATAAAATTTTAGAGGAAAGGAAAACCACAAATGATGAATAACCGTCACCCCATTCTTCTAATCGGATTTATGGGCTCAGGGAAAACAACTATTGGACAGATGCTCGCACGTGATCTTCAATTAGATTTCGTTGACTTAGATGCAGTGATAGTTCAACACGAACAAAAAACTATCCCTCAAATATTTGAAACATTTGGAGAAGAGGGTTTTCGTAAACGTGAATATAATCAATTAAAAAAACAACTAACCTCAGCCAAAATCATTGCCACTGGTGGAGGAATTGTAGAATTTAAAAAGAGTTTTCAATTGCTAAAAAGTAAAGAAATCACAATAATATGGCTAGATGCGCCATTCCAAACTCTATATAATCGCGTACATAATGATAGTAATCGACCAAATGCTCACGCCAAATCATTTTCGAGTTTAAAAAACTTGTATTTAAGTCGTATTTCAAGATATAATGAAATCGCATTCATCAAGGTGAATACTGATAAATCATTAAGTATTGTTCTTGATGAAATTAAAAAGGCACTATTTGCGAATGATCAATATTAGAGAGAATGGTTAAATCCATCGCCGAAGGAGCAAGTAATTTAAATTATGAATCTCTCAGGCAAAAGGATAATATTGTGACGCATTCCTGAAGGTATCGCAACAGGGAAGTATCAATACTTCCCTGTTTTTCATTATTAAGAGGAGGATGTTACATGGTGGAAAATTTAAAACAAACACCATTATATCAACATTACGTTGATGCAGGTGCGAAAATTGTAGAATTTGGTGGTTGGGCTATGCCAGTCCAATTCACAAGTATCAAAGAAGAACATAATGCTGTCCGTACTAAAGCAGGCTTATTTGATGTAAGTCATATGGGGGAAATTTTAGTAGAGGGTGCACAAGCAGATGACTTAGTTCAATACGTTTTAACGAACGATACAACTTTGCTTACTACTGAAAACGCACATTATACGACACTTTGTAATGAAAAAGGTGGCGTTATCGATGACCTAGTTACTTACAAATTAGATGATAAAAGATATTTACTTGTTGTGAACGCAGCAAATACTGAGAAAGACTTTAATTGGATTCAAAAACAGTCAAATGATTTTGATGTGACAGTTAAAAATGTATCAGAGGAATATGGTCAACTTGCTATACAAGGTCCTAATGCCCGTGACATTATTCAAAAGCACGTTTCAGAAGATGTAAGTCAAATGAAAATGTTTGAATTCAAACAGAACGTTGAACTATTTGGTAAAAATGTCATTCTTTCTCAATCTGGTTATACAGGTGAAGATGGTTTTGAAATATATTGTAACTCAGAGGACACAACAACAATTTGGGACGAATTATTAAAAGAAGACGTAACTCCATGTGGATTAGGTGCACGTGATACATTGCGACTTGAAGCTGGTTTACCATTACATGGCCAAGATTTAACTGAAGAAATCACGCCATATGAAGGTGGTATTGCGTTTGCCGTTAAACCACTTATTGATGCTGACTTTATTGGTAAATCCGTATTAAAAGAGCAAAAAGAAAATGGAGCGCCTCGCCGTACTGTAGGTCTAAAAATGATTGATAAAGGTATTCCTCGTACAGGTTATACAATTTTAAATACAGAAGGCAAAGAAATTGGCGTTGTAACTTCTGGTACACAATCACCATCCACAGGTAATTCTATCGGTTTAGGTATTATTGACCGTAATGAGTTTGAAATGGGCAAAGAAGTTGTCATTCAAGTGCGTAAACGTCAAGTTAAAGCACAGATCGTTAAGAAAAATCAAATTAAAAAATAAGGGGTGGACAAATTGAGTCATCGTTATATTCCATTAACAGAGAAAGACCAAAAAGAAATGCTAGACACTATTGGTGTTAGCTCAATCGCTGAACTTTTTGGAGACGTTCCTGAAAATGTTTACTTAGATAGAGATTTAAACATTGCAGATGCAGAGGCTGAAACGCAACTATTAAAAAGATTAAATAGAGTAGCTAGCAAAAATATAACAAAAGAAACACATGCGAGTTTCCTTGGGGCTGGGGTTTATGACCACTATACGCCATCAGTTGTGGACGCAATGATTTCTCGTTCTGAGTTCTACACTGCATACACACCTTACCAACCTGAAATTTCACAAGGTGAATTACAAGCGATTTTCGAATTCCAAACAATGATTTGTGAACTAACAGGAATGGATGTTGCGAACTCATCTATGTATGATGGTATTACAAGTTTCGCAGAAGCATGTATCCTCGCATGGGACAAAACTAAAAAAAGAAAACTTGTTGTTTCTAAAGGAATGCACTATCAAGCCCTTCAAGTACTTCACACTTATTCACAAAGTCGTGAGCAATACGAAGTTGTAGAAGTTGATTTAGATGGTACAATTACTGATCTTGCTAAATTGGAAGAAGTCATTGATGATGATACTGCAGCAGTTGCAGTTCAATATCCAAACTTCTATGGATCTATTGAAGACTTAGAAAAAATCAAATCTTTCATTGAAGGTACAAAAGCCTTATTTATTGTCTATGCAAATCCTTTAGCACTTGGATTATTAACACCTCCTGGTGAATTTGGTGCTGATATTGTAGTTGGTGATACTCAAGTATTTGGTATTCCATCACAATTTGGTGGACCACACTGTGGTTACTTTGCAACAACTAAAAAGTTAATGCGTAAAATTCCAGGTCGTTTAGTAGGTCAAACTCAAGATGATCACGGAAATAGAGGATTTGTATTAACATTACAAGCACGCGAACAACACATTCGTCGTGAAACTGCGACATCAAATATTTGTTCAAACCAAGCACTTAATGCATTGGCATCATCTATTGCAATGTCTGCCTTAGGTAAACAAGGACTCCAAGATATCGCAATCCAAAACATCGAAAACGCCAACTATGCTAAAGAACAATTTAAATCTAATGGTTTTGAAGTTTTAGAGGGAACTTCTTATAATGAGTTCGTTGTCAAATTTGACTCTTCAATCGAAGAAATCAATAAGAAATTATTAGATGAAGGTTTTATTGGTGGCTTTGATTTAGGTGCTGTAGATGACCAATTCAAAAATCATATGTTAGTTGCAGTTACAGAACTTCGTACTAAAGACGAAATTGATACATTCGTGAAGAAAGCAGGTGAGCTTAATGGTAAGTAAATCAAGTCCATTAATTTTTGAACGCTCTAAAGAAGGTAGATTTGCATATTCATTACCACCAAAAGAAATTGACAACGGGGTCGCAGAAAAAATATTAGATGATAAATTTATTCGTAAAAGCAAAGCTGAATTCCCAGAAGTGGCAGAACTTGACTTAGTACGTCACTACACTGAACTTTCTAATAAAAACTTCGGTGTCGATACTGGTTTTTATCCTTTAGGTTCTTGTACAATGAAATACAATCCTAAAGTCAACGAAAAAGTAGCTAGAATCGGTGGTTTTGCTGAAGCTCATCCATTACAAGATGTTGATCAAATTCAAGGTTCATTAGAAATCATTTATAGTTTACAAGAAGAATTAAAAGAAATTACAGGTATGGATGAAATTACGCTTCAACCTGCTGCAGGGGCACATGGTGAATGGACAGCACTTATGGTATTTAAAGCTTATCACCTTAAAAATGGTGATACGCAACGTGATGAAGTTATCGTACCTGACTCAGCACATGGTACGAACCCAGCTTCTGCTCACTTTGCTGGCTTCAAATCGGTAACGGTTAAATCTAATGAAAAAGGCGAAGTAGATATCGATCACCTTAAAGAATTAGTAGGTGATAAAACTGCAGCCATCATGTTAACAAACCCTAATACTTTAGGTATTTTCGAAACTAACATTATGGAAATTCGTGATATTGTACACGAAGCTGGCGGTCTTTTATACTATGATGGCGCAAACTTAAATGCGATTATGGATAAAGTACGTCCTGGAGATATGGGATTTGATGCGGTTCATTTAAATCTTCATAAAACATTCACAGGTCCACATGGCGGTGGCGGTCCTGGTTCAGGTCCAATCGGTGTGAAAAAAGAATTACGTCAATTCTTACCGAAACCTCTTGTTGTGAAAGATGGAGACCGTTTTGTTTATGATAATGATATCGAGTATTCTATCGGACGTGTTAAACCGTTCTATGGTAACTTTGGTATTTATCTTCGTGCTTACACTTATATCCGTACAATGGGATATAAAGGTCTTAAAGAAGTGTCAGAAGCGGCAGTACTTAATGCCAACTACATTAAAGCACGCTTAAAAGACACATTTGTCATTCCATTTGATCAATACTGTAAACATGAATTTGTACTTAGTGGAACGAAACAGAAAAAACTTGGTGTCCGTACTTTAGATATGGCTAAACGTCTTCTTGATTTTGGTGTTCACCCACCAACAGTCTACTTCCCATTAAATGTTGAGGAAGGTATGATGATTGAACCAACAGAAACAGAATCTAAAGAAACTCTAGATTATTTCTGCGATGCGTTATTGCAAATTGCTAAAGAAGCGGAAGAAGACCCTGATAAAGTTTTAGAAGCACCACACACAACAATTATTGATCGTCTCGATGAAACAACTGCTGCACGTAAACCAATCCTTAAATTTGAAGGACTCAAAGCAGAAAAAGAATAGTGATATATGTATTAAAAATGCCTAGGCTCCTTTGCCTAGGCATTTTTATGTATAAGACCACAAAAAAGGGATGGATGCCAATCATCCAATCCCCATAAAAGTACGTCTATTTAGATGCTATAAAGGTTTTAGTAAAAGTTTGTTTCAAGGAACCTCTTATTTTTTAGATTTAATCTTTCCTGTCCACTTTTTATAGCCGCCTTTAAGCATATATAACTCTTTATATCCTTTTTTCTTCAACGTACGTGCGGCTCTATAGCTGGCTATCCCATTCGCATCGATTAAATAAATTGGCTGGTCTTTACGTAACCCTTGATATCTTTGTCGAAACATCGTCATTGGAATATTACGTGCGCCATTGATATGGCCATAATCATAATCTGCTTTTTCTCTTAAATCAATCACTTGCGCTTTACGTAGCCCTTGCTGGAAATCTTCTTGATTAAGTTCTGTCACTGCTTTTTTGTTTAAGAAAAAGTTTAGAAGCATCCATGCAATGACAGCTACAAGAACAATTATAGCGATTATCATAACGTTGCTCATCTTGCATCCTCCCTAAATTACCGATATTATTATTATAAAGGTGATATGCAAATTTATCAAAATTTTTTAACGATAAATCAATTACTTTTAAACAGATTCAATTTTAAGGATCTCTTTAAATTTTTAGACAATGAGGGAGTTTTTCACATGACTGAAACATGGCATTTTATTAATACAGGGAAACGTGATCCATATTATAATATGGCTTTTGATGAGGCATTATTAAATTTCGTTTCACGAGGTGAAATAGATCCGGTCATCCGCTTCTATACATGGAATCCACCAACGTTATCCATAGGATATTTTCAACGTCTTGAAAAAGAAATCGACATTGCCAAAGTAGAAGAAAAGGGGTACGGCTTAGTTCGTAGACAAACCGGGGGGCGTGGTGTCCTTCATGACAAAGAACTCACTTATAGTGTTATTGTCCCAGAATCACATCCAGCTATGCCTAAGACGGTTACTGAGGCTTATAGAATCATATCTACCGGTTTACTAGAAGGGTTCAAACTTCTAGGCTTCGATGCTTATTTTTCAGTACCACGTTCAAAGGAAGAGCGTGAAAAATTGAAACAACCGAGAAGCTCTGTTTGTTTTGATGCACCAAGTTGGTATGAGTTGGTCGTCGAAGGTAAGAAAATTGCTGGAAGTGCTCAGACTCGCCAAAAAGGTGTCATCCTACAACATGGCTCTATTCTACAAGATGTTGATATCGATGATTTATTTGATATGTTTATCTTTAAAAATACGCGACTAAAAGATAAAATGAAAGAGGCTTTTGTAGATAAAGCGATTGCCATTAATGACCTTTCTGATAAAAAAGTAAGTTTAGAAGAAATGGAGCATGCCTTTTATGAGGGTTTTAAAAAAGGGTTAGATATTGAATTTAAACCTTTAGAACTTTCAGAGGCACAATTACAAGAAGTGGAAGAACTATGTGAAAAATATCGTTCTAAAGAATTTTTATATCGTAAATAAACAAAAAAGCACTGTTTGTCTCAATCAAAGAGATACAGTGCCTTTTTTATTAACGTCGACGTCGTATTTTATTTTTCCATACGGCTTTTTTATATTTTCGTTGATCCGGTGTTAAAAAGAAAAAGAAATAAATCAAAAAAATAATCCCTAAAAATATAATTACCACTATAAGGGTGTTCACCAAACTAAACAAAACAGCGTCTAAGTTAAATAATAGCCCTATAATAGCAACAGCTATAATAATCCCAAAAAATATATTCTGTAATGCTTTCATGATTTTCTCCTTTACTGATTCTCAGTTGAATTTACGTTGACTTCCAAATTAACGAGTTCCTGTCTTCCTTTATTAATTTGTTTAAGATCTTTTTTATCGTATCCTTTTTTAATGTCATTGAAAGATGACTTAATTTGTTGTTGTAGTTTTTGGACCTCCTTGTCTTGTTTTTTAATTTCACTGTTCTTTTTGATTTCTGAGGAATCTATGTTGTCTTTATAGGTCGAAACAGCTTCTTCATGGTCACTGATAATAGCATCCAATTGGTCATTTACATCATTATTTTTCTTGTTTTTGAGTACTTCTTTATCAATCTTTTGATATTCATTAATCAAGTGAGTGAGTTCATTATAATAATCAGAGGAAACTTTTAAATAATCAGACATGGTTTGATTATTTTTCGCTTGCCTTTTATTTTGATTATCTTTATCCAATGCTTCCAATTGTTTTTGCTTTTGCGCATTTTCATTCTTAATTTCTTGGTTTTCTAGTTTGAGATCATGATTTTTATCGCTTAATTTAGTACTTTTTTCTTCTAAAGGCAATAAATTTTGACTCCCACAGGCTGTTAATAAAATTGAAGATACGAGAAATAGACTTGCTACCTTTTTCATAACTGACTCCTAATCCAAAGTTTTTCACTATACAAGTATTTATTTTACGGTATCATAGAAGTAATCACAAATAAATAAGGGGGCAAATTTTATGAATATAAGACTCAAAAAAGTCAAAGCATTGTTAGAAAAAAAACAACTTGATGGTATTGTGATTTTAACAGACTTCAATCGTCGATACCTTTCAGGGTTTACTGGCTCTAGTGGTGGATTGTTAATCACTAAAGATAAAAATATTCTTTTGACAGATTTTAGATATATAGAACAAGCAACAAAACAAGCACCTGATTTTCAAATTATTCAACATACAAAACCTTTATTAGATGAGATGGTTGAGCAATTTAAAACATCTCATTTGTCAAACATTGGTTTTGAGAGTCATCTCGTTTCTTATGATACATTTTTAAATTTAAATAGAGGGCGCCATGACCTTATTACTTTAGGAGACGAAATCGAAAAAATTCGCATGGTCAAAGACGATAACGAAATTCAATCCATTGATAAAGCCGCAAAAATTGTTGATGATGCATACCACTACATATTAAAAATTGTCGAACCAGGCATGACTGAAAAAGAGGTTAAGGCCCATTTAGAAAGTAAAATGTTACACTTAGGCTCTGAAAAAACATCATTTGATACGATTGTTGCTTCAGGCTATCGGGGCGCATTACCACATGGGGTTGCCACTGATAAAGTTATTGAAAAAGGCGATATGGTCACTTTAGACTTTGGCGCTTATTATGATGGTTATGCTTCTGATATCACGCGCACATTTGCTGTAGGTGAGCCAAGTGCTAAAATGAAAGAAATTTATGAAATTGTGTTAAAAAGTCAAGAAACAGCTGTAGCTCAAATTCGCCCTGGCATGACAGGTAAAGAAATAGATTCTATTGCTAGAAAAATAATAGAGGACGCTGGATATGGTTCAAATTTCGGTCATTCTCTAGGTCATGGCGTAGGGCTCAATGTACATGAAATGCCAAACCTATCTCAAAAATCACATCAAGTACTGGAGCCTAACCATGTTGTCACAATTGAACCGGGGATTTACGTGCAAGGTGTAGGCGGAGTCAGAATAGAAGATGACATTTTAATTACTGAAAATGGAGGACGACGCTTTACTAATTCAACAAAAGACCTTATTATTTTATAAGAGAGTGATACTTGAGGAGGAAAATGCATGATTTCTGTAAATGATTTCAAAACAGGTTTAACAATTTCAGTTGATAACGGGATTTGGAAAGTAATTGAATTTCAACACGTTAAACCAGGAAAAGGATCTGCATTCGTAAGATCTAAATTACGTAATTTACGTACGGGTGCTATCCAAGAAAAAACTTTTCGTGCAGGTGAAAAGGTAGAACCTGCTATGATTGAAAATCGTCGTATGCAATATTTATATGCTGACGGGGACAACCATGTATTTATGGATAATGAATCTTTTGAGCAAACTGAATTAACAACAGCTTATTTAGAACATGAATTAAAATTCCTTAAAGCAAATATGGATGTTCAAATTCAAACATACGAAGGTGAAACAATTGGAGTAGAACTCCCAAAAACTGTTGAACTTCAAGTGACTGAAACAGAACCTGGTATTAAAGGTGATACAGCAACTGGTGCTACTAAATCAGCGACAGTTGAAACTGGTTACACACTAAATGTGCCGTTATTCGTAAACGAAGGTGATACGTTAGTGATTAACACTACTGACGGTAGTTATGTATCACGTGCATAATTTTCTCATTAATAAGAGCGTTTTTATCTTTATTCAATGTAGAATAATTAAGCATTAATAAGTTAGTTGTAATAAAATAATCAATTTGGGGTTGGACATGAATGGATGTGCCAACCCCGTTTTACTGTATCATCCACTGGTATTTGCTTGAATTGGTCCATTTCCTCAAGTAAAATAGTATGATAGAAATAATTCAATCATAAGGGAGAAACATTATGAATTTTAAAGAGATTAAAGAGTTAATTGAAATTTTAAGTGACTCTAATTTAACTGAAATTAATATTGAAGATAAAGGGACAGTTGTTAATCTGAAAAAAGAAAAAGAATTGGTGACACAACAAGTTACAGCAGTTGCACCGACAAACATTGCACCTGCTAGCGCTGAACCTCAAGTGGTACAATCTGATGTTTCGAATAATGAAGTAAAACAAGATGATAATTTACAAACAATTACAGCTCCTATGGTAGGGACTTTTTATAAATCTCCTTCACCAGAAGAAAATCCATATGTACAAGTTGGAGACCAAGTTTCTGCAAATACAACAGTATGTATTTTAGAAGCAATGAAACTTTTCAATGAAATTCAAGCAGAAGTTTCAGGTGAAATCGTTGAAATTCTTGTAGAAGATGGACAAATGGTTGAGTATGGCCAAGCATTGTTTAAGGTGAAATAATATGAAAAAAATACTTATTGCGAACCGTGGCGAGATTGCAGTGCGCATTATTCGTGCATGCCATGAATTAGGAATTCAAACAGTGGCAATATATTCAGAAGGCGATAAAGATGCTTTACATACTCAACTAGCCGATGAAGCTTACTGTGTGGGGCCTAAGCAATCAAAAGATTCATATTTAAACATTCCAAATATATTATCTATTGCCACTTCTACAGGTTGTGATGGCATACATCCGGGTTACGGATTTTTAGCAGAAAATGGGGACTTCGCTGAATTATGTGAAGCTGTACAATTAAAATTTATTGGTCCTAGTTATAATTCCATTCAAAAAATGGGGATTAAAGATATTGCTAAAGAAGAAATGAAACGTGCAAATGTACCTGTTGTTCCAGGCAGTGAAGGACTTGTTGAGAGTATTGAGCAAGCCATCGAAACAGCTAACACTATTGGCTATCCAGTCATTATAAAAGCAACTGCCGGGGGCGGTGGTAAAGGGATACGAATCGCGCGAAATGAAGATGAGCTCGTTAATGGATATAAAATGACACAACAAGAGGCTGAAACAGCGTTTGGTAACGGGGGACTTTACTTAGAAAAATTCATTGAAAATTTTCGCCATATTGAAATTCAAATCATGGGAGATGAACATGGTAATGTCATTCACCTAGGTGAACGTGATTGTACGATACAGCGCCGAATGCAAAAGCTTGTCGAAGAAGCGCCTTCACCTATTCTCTCAGAAAAGATGCGCCAGGAAATGGGCGAAGCAGCTGTTCGGGCAGCAAAAGCTGTTGAGTATTATAATGCAGGAACAATTGAATTCATTTATGACCTAGATGAGGATAAATTTTATTTCATGGAAATGAATACTCGAATTCAAGTTGAGCATCCAGTCACAGAAATGGTGACGGGGGTAGATTTAGTTAAATTACAAATCAAAGTAGCTATGGGAGAAAAGCTCCCCTATACTCAAGAAGATATTCAAATCAATGGTCATGCGATAGAATTTAGGATAAACGCTGAGAATCCTTATAAAAACTTTATGCCATCTCCTGGAAAAATCACTCAATATTTAACACCTGGCGGATACGGTGTACGTATAGAATCAGCTTGTTACAATAATTACATGATTCCTCCTTACTATGATTCTATGGTAGCAAAATTGATTGTTCACCAACCTTCAAGGGATGAAGCTATAATGACAGGATTACGTGCGTTGAATGAATTTGTAGTCATGGGCATTGATACAACCATTCCATTCCATATACGTTTGTTAGGTCACCCAGTATTTAGAGAAGGATTTTTTAGTACCAAATTTTTAGAGATTTACGATATTATGAACGAAGAAGGATAATTTAATATGGAGGCGAAGCAATATGGCTAAATCTGTTGGAAATTTCAATCCAAATCTTGGAACAGTCGAAATTGTACCTGAAGTCATTTCAGTAATTGCCAGTATCGCTGTTTCAGAAGTTGAAGGCGTACAAGGTGTTTTTACTGACATGAGAAACCAAACTTTGGAAAGATTAGGTGTAAAAAATTTAAGTAAAGGCGTTAAAGTTGAAATCATCGATAATGAAATCTATCTTAACGTGTATTGTGCACTAAAGTATGGTTCAAAAATTTCTGCAACAGCGTTAAGAATTCAAGAAGCCATCCATAGCGCAATAAAAAATATGACTGCGTTAACCCCAAAACAAATCAATGTGCATATTACACATTTAGAAATGAACGAAAATGGGCAACATTAATGATGAAACGGAGAAGATGTAATGAGTAGAAAACAAGCTAGAAGTCAAGCGTTCCAAACCTTATTCCAATTGGAAACTAAAAATTCAGAGTTAACAATTGACGAGGCGATTCATTTTATTAAAGATGAAGATCCTAATCTTGATTTTGACTTTATTTACTGGCTCGTTTCTGGGGTGAAAGATCATGAATCTGTAATTGACGAAACGATTGCACCTCATTTAAAAGGTTGGTCAATTCCTCGTCTATTAAAAACAGATCGAATTATTTTGAGAATGGCAACATTTGAGATGTTACACAGCGACACACCTAAAAAAGTGATTATGAACGAAGCGATAGAATTAGCCAAACAATTTAGCGACGATGATCATTATCGATTTATCAATGGCGTATTAAGTAATTTAAATAAAGATTGAGTGATACTATGACTACTTATTTAACTGTCTCTGCATTAACAAAGTATATAAAATATAAATTCGATAAGGATCCACACTTACAAGCAGTGCTTATCAAAGGGGAACTTTCAAACTTTAAAAAGCATAGTAGTGGTCACCTTTATTTTGCTATTAAAGATGAAAATAGCTTGATAAATGCCATGATGTTTAAAGCTCAAGCCCAACATCTTGATTTTGATCCAAAAGAAGGGGACCAAGTTTTAGTGGAAGCGCGTGTGTCTGTCTATGAACGAAGAGGCACTTATCAAATTTATGTTAACACTATGCAATTAGACGGTATCGGCAATCTCTATCAAAAATATGAACAATTAAAAAGTAAATTATCAAAAGAGGGGTATTTTAATGAGGAACATAAAAAAGCAATTCCTAAATACCCTTCAAGAATTGCTATTCTGACTGCGCAAACCGGTGCTGCCATTCGAGATATCCAAAATACACTAACTTCCAGATATCCACTTGCTGAACAAATTAAAATTAGTACGCTCGTCCAAGGTGAAGCCGCAAAGGCGGATATCATTGAAAAGCTCAAATATGCTGATAGTTTAAATGTAGATACCATCATCCTTGGTCGTGGTGGAGGTTCTATTGAAGATTTATGGAATTTTAACGAAGAAGAGGTCGTCAAAGCCATATATCAATGTCAGACTCCTGTCATCTCGGCTGTAGGACATGAAACTGATACAACGTTAAGTGATTACGTCGCTGACATTCGTGCTGCAACCCCAACTCAAGCCGCTATGATTGCGACACCAGATCAAAATGACTTACTTCAAATGATTCAACAAAGTCGTGTCTTCATGACCCGCTTTATTAAACAGTATCTTAAACATGCACGGCAATATATGAATCAATATACGTCTTATTATAAATTTAAACAACCTACACTTTTATACGACCAACACATTCAAAAACGAGATGATTTAGATCGTATTCTACATGAAACGATGAAACAAAAATTGTTAAGTGAACAACAACGATTAACAATATTACAACAAAACTTTCATCTTAAACATTTTCATCAAAATATAATAAGACAACAAGAGCACCAACATCAATTAGCCTCCCAACTTATAAAGTTAACAAGTTCAACTTTAAGAAATAAAGAACAACAATTGATTCAAAAAATTGAAAGCTTAAACAATCTGAGTCCAACGCAAACCATGTTACGCGGATACTCCATAGTAAAAAAGGATAATGAAATTGTTTCTAGCCCAAAAGCTCTTAAAAACGGGGATGATATTGAAATTATGATGAAAGATGGACATGTAGAAGCAACTATTACGAAGGTAAGGTGTAAAAATGGCGACAGAAAATAAAAATTTTGAAGAAATGATGAAAGAACTCGAAACAATTGTTAATAAACTAGATAATGATAGTATCTCTTTAGAAGAAAGCATGGAATTATATCAAAAAGGGATGGCATTATCAAAGTCTTGTGAAAAGACATTAAAAGAAGCTGAAGAAAAAGTAGCAAAATTAATGGAAAATGAGGCGGTTTCTAATGATGAATCCGAAGTTGAATAAAATTTTAACTGATTTCAACGTAGCACTTAATAATAGTGTGACATCTTCTCCACTACAAACAAAATTAGAAGAAAGTATGCGCTATTCTCTAGAAGCTGGTGGCAAACGTATACGTCCGTTATTATTGCTATCCACGTTAGACATGTTATCTGAGAAGAGCTACCAAAGTGGTATGACTACAGCCATTGCACTAGAAATGATTCATACGTATTCATTGATTCATGATGATTTACCAGTCATGGATAATGACGACTATAGACGTGGAAAACCGACGAACCATAAAAAATATGGGGAGTGGTTGGCTATTTTAGCGGGAGATGCTTTACTCACTAAAGCCTTCGAACTTATTTCTAAACCTCAATCTTTGCCACCACATATACAAATAGAAATCATTCATTTACTATCTACGGCTAGCGGGCATTTAGGAATGGTAGGCGGTCAAACATTAGATATGCAAAGCGAGGGAGAAAAACTACAACTCCATCAATTAGAGACCATTCATAGCCACAAAACAGGGGCTTTAATTCATTTTGCAATTGAAAGTGCAACAATCATCTCCGAAGCACCTTCACATGTCAAAAATTTACTTTCAAACTTTGCAGAACAATTGGGTATCATTTTTCAAATTAAAGATGATTTGCTAGATGTCAATGGTGATCAAGAAAAATTGGGTAAACCTGTAGGAAGTGATATTCTTAATGATAAAAGTACTTACGTTTCATTGCTAGGTGAGGCAGGTGCAGAGAAACAACTCTCGTCACATGTATCTAAGGCAACTGAAATTTTAAATACTTTATCAAAAGATTATGATACTACAAATTTAAACGAACTATTAAAATTATTTTATCAGCGTCAAAAATAAATACGTTGATGATACAATGATTTAGGGTGATAAAAATGGATGTACGTGAAATTAAAGATCCCTCATTTTTAAAAAATTTGAGTGTGAAAGAATTAGAAGCTTTAAGTGAAGATATACGGCAATTCCTAATACAAACATGCTCAAAAACAGGGGGGCACATTGGTGCTAACCTTGGCGTCGTTGAGCTAACCATTGCACTTCACAAGCATTATAATAGCCCACAAGATAAAATTCTTTGGGATGTAGGACATCAAAGTTATATACATAAAATTTTAACTGGTAGAGGACATCAATTCGACACTTTACGTCAATATAAAGGACTCTGTGGTTTTCCGAAACTCAGAGAGTCAGAACACGATGTGTGGGAAGCGGGACATAGTTCCACTTCGCTTTCTGCTGCCATGGGTATGGCAAAAGCGCGTGATATCATGAATCAAAATCACCATGTGATACCTGTTATAGGAGATGGCGCGCTTACAGGTGGTATGGCATTGGAAGCACTTAACAATATCGGTCATGACCGCACAAATATGACTATTATCTTAAACGATAATGAAATGAGTATCGCACCAAATGTTGGCGCGATGCATAATATGTTAGGTCGTATTCGGATGAATCAAGGTTATAACAAGCTCAAACTTGATGCTGAAACAGTATTAAGTCGTCTACCCGGAGGAAGCAGAATCCGTGAATCTGCTGATCGTATAAAAGATAGTTTAAAATATCTTGTTGTAGACGGTGCCTTTTTTGAAGAACTTGGTATTCGATACATTGGACCAGTAGATGGTCACAATTACGAAGAACTTGAAAATGCCCTTCAAACTGCAGATTCTATCAATAAACCTGTGCTCATACATGTGGTGACCAAAAAAGGAAAAGGTTATCAACCTGCTGAAAATGATAAAATCGGGACATGGCATGGATTAGGACCTTACAAATTAGAAACCGGCGAACAAATTAAAGGCCAACCAACGGGTCCTTCTTGGAGTCAATTTATGAGTGATGAAATTCTATCTTATGCTAAACAAGATAAGCGTGTTGTCGCAATTACACCCGCGATGCCTGTCGGTTCTAAACTTACAAAATTCCAATCTGAGCTTCCGGAGCAATTTTTTGATGTTGGGATTGCTGAACAACATGCAGTAACGATGGCTGCTGGATTAGCAGTAGAAGGATTCAGACCTTATGTTGCTATCTATTCAACATTTTTACAACGGGCGTATGATCAAGTCCTTCACGATGTGGATCGTCAAAAACTTAACGTTATATTTGGCATTGACCGTTCAGGATTAGTGGGGGCTGACGGTGAAACGCATCAAGGGGTATTTGATGTGGGATTTTTAACTCAATTTCCTAATATGACGGTAACTATGCCTAAAGATGAAAATGAGGCACGCGATTTAGTTTACACTGCAATGCAACATTCACAAGGTCCCTTTGCTATCCGCTACCCAAGAGGTAACGGTTATGGTGTCCCTTTAAATAAGAAAAAAAGCTTAATTGAATTAGGGACTTGGGAACAGTTATCCACTGGCCAAGATGTCACTTTGATTAGTTACGGACCTACTGTTCATACAATTATTGAAGCTGCTGAATTGTTAACGAAAGAGGATATCTCTGCAACCGTTCTGAATGCGCGCTTCATTAAACCTATGGATATCAAAAAATTACATGAAGTGGGTCGTTCAAATCAACCCGTGCTTATAGCTGAAGAAGGAATGCTCAATGGCGGGTTAGGTAGTCAAATTGCAACATTTTTCATGGAACATGGCTATACGAATTTAATAAAGCGTATTGGTATTGAAGATGAATACATTGAACATGGAAATGTTGATCAAATTTTAGAAGATTTGAATTTAACCGCAAAACCTATCGCGCAAGAAGCAAAAAAGTTGGTCGACCGTAAAAAATCTAATTCACAATAAAAAAATATCTTCCCTTCAAAGTAAAAAAACAAGTTACTTTGAAGGGTTTTTTACTTTATTTGTATCATTTATAGTGAATTGGCAACATTTTTATACAATAAATGAATAGGTTATTGCTCTTTAGGAAATAGGTCCTAACTAGGTTATTAAATGATTGTATGGTAAAATCAATGTATAAATATTCGTTACGAGGTGTCTATTATGCCTAAAAAATCTGTTAGACATATAAAAATCAGAGAAATTATTTCTAATGAACAAATTGAAACACAAGATGAATTAGTCAAGCGCTTAAATGATTATGAAATGAATGTCACACAAGCCACAGTTTCTAGGGATATTAAAGAGCTTCAACTCATAAAAGTACCCGCGCCAACAGGTCAATATGTGTACAGTTTACCTAATGATCGACGCTATCATCCATTAGAAAAATTAGGCCGTTATCTCATGGATTCTTTTGTGAAAATTGATGGCACAGATAATTTGTTAGTCTTAAAAACCTTACCAGGAAACGCCCAATCTATTGGAGCTATCTTAGATCAAATCGACTGGGATGAAGTTCTTGGAACGATTTGTGGCGATGATACGTGTCTGATTATTTGCCGTACATCACAGGACGCTGATGAAATTAAAACACGTATTTTTAATATGTTATAAGGAAGCGATGCTATGTTACAAAGTCTATCCATTAAACAATTTGCAATTATTGACGAACTTGAAATTCAATTTGGTGAAGGTTTAACCGTTTTAAGTGGTGAAACAGGAGCTGGTAAATCTATCATCATCGATGCAATAGGTCAATTAATTGGGATGCGTGCTTCATCAGATTTTGTAAGACACGGAGAAAAAAAGGCGATAATTGAAGGCATTTTTGATATCGACCATGCAAAAGAAGCCCATATTGTTTTAGAACAAATTGGAATTGATTTATCCGAAGACTTTCTCATTGTCAAACGCGAAATTTTCAATTCTGGAAAAAGTATGTGCCGTATCAATAACACAACAGTCACGCTCCAGGACTTAAGAAAAGTGATGCAACAATTGCTTGACATTCACGGTCAACATGAAACACAATCCTTATTAAAGCAAAAATATCATATAGAGTTATTAGACCGTTATGCAGAAGGTCGCTATCAACAAGCACTTGATAACTACGAAAATACTTATTCACAACATAAAGAAAAAGTAAAAGAACTTGAAGAATTAGAATCAGCCGATCAAGCTCTGTTACAGCGTTTAGACTTAATGAAATTTCAGCATGATGAGCTTAAAGAAGCGCACCTACAAGAAGGAGAAATAGAGCAACTTGAAATCGATATTAAACGAATTCAGAACTCTGAAAATTTGAGTCATGCACTAAATGCGGCCTATGCTACTTTAACTGACGAACATGCGATTACCGATCGACTATATGAATTAAATAGCCAATTACAAATTATTGATCAAATTTTGCCCGAAACTTACCAAAAATTAAAAGAAGATGTAGATCAGTTTTATTACACATTAGAAGATGCAAAACATCAAATCTATGATGAAATAAATCAAACAGATTTTGATGAACAATATTTGAACGAATTAGAATCAAGAATGAATCTTCTTAATAATTTAAAACGTAAATATGGAAAAGATATTCCGGAGCTTATTAAATATACAGACAAAATTGAAGACGAAATCAATAAAATAGAGAACTATGAAGAAAGCACATCCCAATTAAGAAGTGAAATTAGTGACCTCAAACAACAACTTCAAAAAGATGGCGAAGTCTTATCTAAAGAACGGCGTATTGTTGCGCGCACATTGCGTGACCACATTGTAGAAGAAATTCAAAACCTACAAATGAAAGACGCAAACTTAGAAATCGCTTTTACCCGCTATGATGCACCACAACAAGATGGTTTAGAACGGGTTGAATTTTTAATTAGCCCAAATAAAGGAGAACCACTCAAAAGTTTAAATAAAATTGCGAGTGGAGGGGAACTTTCACGAATTATGTTAGCTTTAAAAAGTATTTTCGTAAATGCCCGAGGTCAAACTGCTATTTTATTTGATGAAGTCGATTCCGGCGTTTCAGGTCAAGCGGCACAAAAAATGGCTGAAAAAATGAAACAAATCGCGTCCGTTATACAAGTCATCTGTATTTCGCATTTACCTCAAGTTGCATCAATGAGCGATCATCACTTGTATATTTCAAAACATGAAAAAGATGATCGTACGACAACACAAGTTCAAGAACTCAGTGGAGAGGAACGCGTTCAAGAGGTGGCACGGATGATCTCAGGAGCGACAGTTACAAAATTGACTTTACAAAATGCCAAGGAAATGATTGAACAAAATCAACATTAAAGAGGTGTAGCCAGTTGGATTTTAACTTGTTATTTCAACATAAACAGAACTTCACAGGACATATTGCGATGATTAATGCCATTAACGAATCGTCAATTCAAGTTATACGAGAGATATTAACTCAAACCAATGCATCATTTTCACTTTATAATCATCAAGATGTTTCCGAACTGATTCGCTCCTATGAAATGCCTGCCGCACTGTTAGAACGCATTCATATTCATACGTTTGATAGTGTGCATGAGGCAATTGCGCAATGTTTGCAAGACTTGGATAATCAGCGTATAGACATACTGATGAAAGGTTTGATTTCAACTGCGGAATTATTATCAGCGGTTTTAAAACATTTAAACCAAACTATGAAAATTCCTTTTTTCATGAATCACCTTGCGTGTTGTGAGATACCTGACTATCATAAACTGTTATTTATATCAGATGTTGCCTTAAATGTGCAACCTACAGTAGAAGAACATCAAAAAATAATAAAGAACATTAAGCACTTTGCCACACAACTAGGTTACCAAAAATTAAAGGTCGCCATGTTGTCTTCAGTGGAGACAGCTAGTTCCAAAATCCCATCTTCAACTCAAGCAGTGGAACTTAAACAAATATTCTCTAGGGAAAATGATGAGATTCAAGTGGAAGGTCCATTAGCATTTGACAACGCAATTAACAAACAAAGTGCAATATTAAAAGGTATTGATTCACCAGTAGCTGGAGATGCCGATGCCTTAATCGTCCCACAAATTGATGTAGGCAATGTATTATATAAATCACTCACATATTTTGGTCGTGCACGAGTGGCAAGCTTGATTATTGGGGCACCTTATCCAATCATTTTGACTTCACGCGCAGACTCTTTCTCAAATAAAGTCAATTCAGTTTTGCTCGCTTTAAAAGCTTTATCATAATGTAAGGTTCGAATCTCAAACATCTTTGAAAATAACTTTAGAAAGAGAGGATTTTATGAGCCGCATACTTGTTTTTAATTTAGGAAGTACGTCAAGTAAACTTGCCCTTTACGAAGACGATACCGAAGTTGTGGGTACGAATATCGTTCATGATTCTGAAATAACAATTTTAAATATAATGGATCAAAAAAAACCTAGACGTGAAGCTATGATGCAATGGTTATCACAAAATGAAATATCCATGTCAACCATTGATGCTATAGCATGTAGGGGTGGTTTACTCAAACCTATCCCCGGTGGAACATACAAAGTTAATGAGGAAATATACAAAGATTTAAAGACATTTAAATATGGCGTCCATGCCTCAAATTTAAGTGCAGTCCTTGGTTATGAAATAGGCGAACAGTTTCACCTTCCTGTCTTTATTTCAGATCCTGTCGTCGTTGATGAACTCATTCCTGAAGTTAGATTCACAGGTTTTCCTGAAATTCAAAGAAAAAGTATCTTTCATGCACTCAACCAAAAAGCGGTTGCTAAAAAATACGCAGAAGAAATACACAAAAACTATGAACAATTAAATTTAATTGTGATACATATGGGTGGGGGTGTCAGCGTCGCGGCCCATAAAAATGGAAAAGTCATTGATGTGAATGAAGCACTTTATGGAGAAGGCCCTATGGCTTTAAATCGTTCGGGAACTCTACCGAATGATGCGCTCATCGATTATCAAAAAAACTATCAATTGAGCAATAACGAGATGAAAAAACGTTTTGCTTCAAATTCAGGATTACAAATGTATACTGGATCGACAGATTTTAAATGGATAATGGCAAATTATGAGGCCAATCCTAAAATAAAATTAATCATAGATACGTTTGCCATTCAAATTGCAAAGACAATTGGTGAGCGGGCCACTTTATTACAAGGAAATGTAGACCAAATCATCTTTACTGGTGGTATGAGCTATAGTAATACGTTTATTCAATTGTTAAGACCCTACATAGAGTGGATTGCCTCAATCAGTGTTTATCCAGGAGAATTTGAAATGCAAGCCCTCGCTGAAAATGCGCAGCATGCTTTAAATGGTATCATTCCTATAAATAGGTATAGTTAGGAGAATCATAAATGACAAAAGAAAAATATGATCTAGTTGTATTAGGCGGAGGTATCGCTGGCTATTCTGCCGCCATCCGAGCGAGTCAACTCGGAAAAACAGTAGCACTTGTGGAAGAAGAAAAACTAGGAGGCACTTGCTTACACCGTGGATGTATCCCTACAAAATCATTTTTAAAATCTGCAGAAATATATCATTATATACAACAAGCTAGTCAATACGGTATTGAAGTAAATGAACCTACTTTCCATTTTGAATCTATACTTAAGCGGAAAGATAAAATCGTTCATCAAATGCATCAAGGCGTTGAGCATTTAATAATGCAAAATAAAATTGATGTATTTAATGGTAAAGGCTGCTTATTAGGGGCATCTATCTTTTCCCCTCAAAGCGGCACAGTATCTGTAGAATACGCATCGGGAGAATCAGAGTTATTGCCAAATGATTATGTTCTTATTGCTACAGGGTCACACCCTATAGAACTTCCTATGTTACCCTTTGATCATCATACGGTTTTAAATAGTGATGATATGATGAAACTCACAAACTCACCTGAAAGTATACTGATTATCGGAGGGGGTGTTATTGGGTTAGAGTTTGCACATCTCTTAAACGTTCTGGGCGTAAAAGTCACTATAGTAGAAGCTTCTGAGCGCATACTGATACATGAAAGTGAACAGGTGAGCCGTTTGATGAAGCAAAACTTAACAAAAGAAGGCATTACCATTTTAGAAAATACTGCAATCACAGAAGAAATGATACAACGTTCAAATGATAGCATTACATTTAATCTCGATGAGCCTTTAACTGTCGATAAAGTCTTAGTCGCTGTTGGCCGTGAAGCGAATACAGATCATATTGGTTTAAATAATATGAAAGTTGAATTATCAAACCGTAAAACAATTCAAACAAACGAATTTATGCAAACGGCTGATGCTCATATTTATGCTGCTGGAGACGTTATTGGGCAATTGCAATTAGCGCATGTAGGGGCTAAAGAAGGGATTATTGCAGTTGAACATATGTTTAACGCACAACCTTTAGCGATAGATTATCACCAAATGCCACGGTGTATTTATACACAACCAGAAGTGGCTTCAATTGGAATGACAGCGAAAGATGCAAAAGCGAAAGGAATTGAAACATCTGTGGTAAAAGCTCCGTTTAAAGCGAATGGTAAAGCGTTAATTGAATCTTTGGATCAACCCCAAGGTTTTGCAGAACTTGTATTTGAGAAAACCTCAAATACATTTTTAGGTGCTTCTCTCGTTGGACCACATGTCACTGAACTTATCAATGAACTCAGCTTATTAAAATTTATGGATGGGTCTGCCATAGAACTCGGAAGTACGGTTCATGCGCATCCGTCAATATCAGAACTTTTAATGGAATTGGGATTAAAATCAGAAAATCAATCCATTCATATTTAGGAACCTTGAGGAGGAGAAGGCAATGAAAGATTATAGAGAAGCCCATCTCACAGTCGAAGATTTAAAAAATATTTATGTAGCCATGGATTTAGGCCGCAAATTAGATGAACGCATGTGGTTATTAAACCGTGCTGGAAAAATTCCGTTTGTGATTAGTTGTCAAGGCCAAGAAGCCACACAAATAGGTGCAGCATATGCGTTACAAAAAGGGGATATTAGTGCACCATATTACAGGGACCTCGCATTCGTGACTTATTTAGGAATGACGCCTTTAGAGACAATGTACTCAGCTTTTGGAAAACGTGATGATATCAGTTCAGGTGGGAAACAAATGCCGTCTCATTTCAGTAAAAAAGAAGTAGGTATAATGTCTCAAGGTTCATCAGTAGCCACGCAAATTTTGCATGCGGTAGGAGCAGCATTATCGCTTAAAATGGATCGTAAATCAAATATCGCATTTGTTACACTTGGGGAAGGAAGTTCGAATCAAGGAGATTTTCATGAAGGTCTTAATTTCGCGGGAGTTCATGATTTACCTTTCATTTGTCTGATTGAAAATAATAAATACGCTATCTCAGTCTCGAAAGAGTTACAATATGGTGCTGAATACTTGTCAGACCGAGCGAAAGGGTATGGTATGTTTGGTGAGACAGTAGATGGTAACGACCCTATAGCTGTATATCAAGCGGTGAAAAAAGCACGTGAACGTGGGGTGAATGGTGAAGGAAGCACATTAATAGAAGCCATGTGTACGAGATTAACTGCACATTCATCAGATGACGATGATCGTTATCGCACAAATGAAGAAAAAACAGAAGATAAAAGCAACGACTGTAACGCTCAATTTAAAAAATATTTAATTGAGGAAGTTAAAATAGATACCGCTTGGTTTGAAGAAATAGAGAAAGAAAATAAACAACATGTACATGAAGCCACTAAACAAGCTGAAGCATCACCTTATCCTGATCCTTCAGAAACGTATACTCATGTTTATGATCAGGAGGGTGAAAAAAATGCCTAAATTAACTTATTTAGAAGCGATTAAAAATGCACTGGATTTAGCGCTTGAAAAAGATGATCAAACCTTTATTTTAGGTGAAGATGTCGGGAAAAAAGGTGGCGTTTTTGGTGTCACAGCTGGCCTACAACAAAAGTATGGCTTGTACCGTGTTTTAGATACGCCTTTAGCAGAATCAAATATCGTAGGTTCAGCGATTGGTGCGGCAATGATGGGAAAAAGACCTATAGCAGAAATTCAGTTTGCCGAATATATTTTGCCGGCGACAAACCAAATTATGAGTGAAGCTGCAAAAATGCGCTATCGTTCAAACAACGATTGGCAAGTTCCCCTTACTATTCGTGCGCCTTTTGGTGGTGGGATTCATGGTGCATTGTATCATTCTCAGAGTATTGAAAGTGTTTTTGCTTCAACACCTGGATTGACTGTCGTTATCCCATCTACGCCATATGATGCAAAGGGATTATTGCTTGCGTCTATTCAATCTAATGATCCAGTGCTTTTCTTTGAACATAAAAAAGCCTACCGTTTATTAAAAGAAGACGTGCCAGAAGAGTATTATACAGTTCCGTTATATAAAGCCGACGTCAAACGTGAAGGAAATGACATTACTGTTTTCACTTATGGTTTAGCAGTGAATTATTCACTTCAGGCTGCAGATTTATTGGCTGAGGAAGGGTTTGATGTTGAGGTTGTAGATTTAAGAACCGTCTATCCATTAGATAAAGAAACAATCATTGAACGTGCGAAAAAAACAGGGAAGTGTTTATTAATCACTGAGGATAATAAAGAGGGTAGTATCATGTCAGAAGTAGCCGCCATCATTGCAGAACATTGTTTGTTTGATTTGGATGCGCCTATTATGAGATTAGCTGGCCCTGATGTGCCTGCCATGCCATTTGCACCACCTCTTGAAGATGAGTTTATGATAAATCCTGAAAAAATTAAAAATAAAATGCGTGAACTCGCAACATTTTAAGGAGGCCTACTATGGAAATTAAAATGCCGAAATTAGGTGAAAGCGTTCATGAAGGGACGATTGAGCAATGGCTAGTTCAAGTCGGAGATACTGTTGAAGAGTACGATCCATTATGTGAAGTGATTACAGATAAAGTGACAGCCGAAGTCCCTTCCTCTTTTTCAGGTAAAATTACTAAAATCCATGTTGAAACGGGTGAAACGATTTCAATAGGTACAGTAATATGCGAAATGGAGGTAGAAGAAGGTGCTTCGCCTACATTAGACACTGATGACAATGAGAAATCCAATAATGAAAATGCTTCTACAAAAAATGGACAGCATTCACTTAACACCCACACAACTGAAGGGTCTAAAAATAACGGACGCTATTCACCCGTGGTATTTAAAATTGCGTCCCAACATCAAATTAATTTAGAAGAAGTTCCGGGAACAGGTTTTGAAGGGCGTGTGACAAAAAAAGATATTGAAGCTTTTATTCAATCAGGGAAAGAACACTTACAGGCCTCAAGTCATCAAAATTCAGAATCAGTTGCCCCGTTAAAAGCCATTGATAATGAAGTTTCATCTTCAAATGAATTAACTTCCATGATTCCAGTCAAAGGCGTAAGACAGCAAATTGCGCAAAAAATGGTTCAAAGCGTTCATGAAATTCCGCATGCCTGGATGAAAATTGAAGTTGATGCGACTGAACTTGTAAAAACACGACAACACTATAAAGATCAATTTAAAGCTAAAGAAGGATATAATCTTACATTTTTTGCGTTTTTTGTAAAAGCCGTTGCAGAAACGTTGCATGAATTTCCAATGTTAAACAGTTCTTGGAAAAATAACGAAATACATGTACATAAAGATATTAACTTATCTATAGCTGTCGCTGCGGAGGACAAACTATTTGTCCCTGTAATTAAAAATGCCGACGAAAAATCAATAAAAGGTATTGCAAAAGAAATCGCAACACTTGCTAAAAAAGCACGTCAAAATCAATTAACCAATGCGGATATGCAAGGGGGGACATTTACTGTTAATAATACAGGTAGTTTTGGCTCTGTAAGCTCTATGGGCATTATTAATCACCCTCAAGCTGCTATTTTACAAGTTGAATCCATCGTGAAGCGACCAGTTGTAATTGATGATATGATCGCTATTCGTCATATGGTAAATCTATGCTTATCCATCGACCATCGAATTCTTGATGGTTTACAAGCAGGACAATTTTTAAACAAAGTAAAATCACGTATTGAACGCTATACGATTGATAGTACACAAATTTATTAATATCGATATATTGAATTGATGTAAAGCCTCTAGTAAAATAAAACTATCTTAGGAGGTTGGTCAAATGGATTTAAACTTTGATTTATATATGAATGATGTTGTGAAGCAAGCACGTAAAGATATGGATATTGCTGGTTATGAACAACTCACTACTGAAGAAGAAGTAAATAGTGTATTTTCAAAAGAAGGAACAACACTTGTGATGATTAATTCCGTTTGTGGTTGTGCTGGAGGAATTGCACGTCCAGCTGCAGCACATGCGCTTCATTACGATGTACTTCCAGATCGACTTGTAACTGTATTTGCTGGTCAAGATAAAGAAGCTACTCAACGCGCTCGTGATTACTTTGAAGGTTACGCACCTTCAAGCCCTTCGTTTGCACTCATGAAAGATGGTAAAATCACAGAAATGATTGAACGTCATCAAATCGAAGGACACGATACAATGGATGTCATCAATCAATTACAACGTTTATTTGACAAATATTGTGAAGAAAAGTAAGGAGCCGTTAAATGTTACGTTTAAATCCCTATAGAATAGGATTTAGAACGATTAAAACTGCGGTCGGTATGGCACTAGGCGTCATTGTTGCTAAACTCTTAGGTTTAGATAATTATGCCTCTAGTGCCATTTTAGTTGTATTATGTATTAAAGATACGAAAATACATTCTGTTAATGCTATTGTTTCGCGTTTTGTTTCTTGTTTAATTGCCATTGCCTTTGGTGCACTCATTTTTCCGATTTTAGGACAACACGCACTCGTCTTAGGTTTAATCGTTTTATTATTTATTCCACTTACCGTTGTTATTAATATGCAAGAGGGTGTGGTCACAAGTATAGTCATCCTACTACACTTTTTCAATGCCACACATATTAATCTATCCCTAGTCATCAATGAGATATTACTCATTATTGTTGGCTTGTCCATTGCTTTTTTAATGAATGCAATAATGCCAAGCTTAGATAGAGATTTACAAAAATATAAGTATGATATTGAATCACAAATAAAATCTATTTTTTATCAATTTAGTCATGCTTGCGATACTCATGATAATAAGTTAGAAATATCTTTTCATCCACTTAATCAGTCTATTCAAAAAGCAAAATCAATCGCATTTAGAGATGTCAAAAATCATTTTGTTCGTAATGAAAATAGCTATTATCATTACTTCGATATGCGAGAGGATCAAGTTGAAATTTTAAAACGCATTAATCATCATATTCATCATATCGATGCAGATGATCCTATCTCCAGTCGAGTAGCAGAAGTTTTTAGAGAAATGGCTGAAAACGTTAATGAAAACAATTACACAGCACAGCGATTATATTTGGTATACCAAGTTCGACTAGAAATTGATCAAGAACCTTTACCAACAACTCATGAAGCGCTTCATACACGTTCAAGTATGATTCAAATACTATATGATACCGAAGAATATTTAACCATTAAGTCAAAATTCGGAAATTTAAAAATGCATCATGAAGTATAAAATTATAAACCCCTTCACGTTTGATTCAATCACGTGAAGGGGTTTATTAAACTACATACTTAAAATAGGTGCTATACCTGTGAGTATCAATGAAACGATGATAGCAACAAGCATCACAATAACTAAGATTTTTCTTACCTTTTGGTTTAACACAATTGACGCCTCCAACTCATAAAATGACTCATTGTATTTATATACAGTTAAAGCAAATTATAACATTGTGTTTCATGCACCACAACTTTATTTTTACAAGATAATCACAACTTTAGCATTTGAAATGTTTTATAAATACCTTAAAATATAATTATACGAATTTGGGAAGGTGAGAACATGATTAATCAAGAACGATTAGTACAAACATTTATTGAACTCGTGAAAATCGATTCTGAAACCGGTCACGAAGAAAAAATTCAACCTATTTTAAAAGATAAATTTTTATCTTTAGGTTTAGAGGTTAAAGAAGACAATGCTAAAGCACTCACAAACTTTGGTGCTAACAATCTAATTTGTACTTTAAAAGCGAATGAGGATGGACACGATAAAATATATTTCACCTCTCATATGGATACCGTTGAACCAGGTCAAAATATTCAACCTATTATTAAAGATGACGGTTATATATACTCTGATGGTACCACTGTACTAGGTGCAGATGATAAAGCAGGCTTAGCCGTGATTTTAGAAGTTTTGACACTTATAAAAGAAAATAATCTCCCACATGGTCAACTTCAATTTGTAATCACAGTAGGTGAAGAATCCGGGCTTGTGGGGGCCAAAGCATTAGACGCT
Organism: Staphylococcus chromogenes; assembly: GCF_029024625.1. NCBI lineage: Bacteria > Bacillati > Bacillota > Bacilli > Caryophanales > Staphylococcaceae > Staphylococcus > Staphylococcus chromogenes. Next base: position 1,217,017 of record NZ_CP118953.1, read on the forward strand.
TCACTTTTAGATGCCGACTACGGATTTGCTATTGATGCTTCTGTTCCTGTAGGCGACATTACAATTGGCGCGCCTTACCAAATGAAAATGCATGCGCAAATTAAAGGTAAAAAAGCACATGCGAGCACACCTGAAGAAGGGATAAGCGCAATTAATATTGCTGCAAAGGCCATTAGCCAAATGAAATTAGGTCAAATTGATGAAGAAACTACCGCCAATATAGGTTCTTTTAATGGAGGAGGCCCAACAAACGTCGTGGTTGACCTCGTCAATATTTGGGCTGAGGCTCGCTCCCATGATAAAGCAAAAATAGAGGCTCAAACCCGTCATATGAAAGAGACTTTTATTCAAACTGCCGAACAATTTCAATCTCATGCAGAGGTTACATCAGAGATTGCCTATCCTGGATTTAAAATTGATGAGCGTGAAAAAGTTTACCAAATCGCACAATCTGCATCACTTTCACTCGGATTTAATGCTAATACAACTATAGGTGGTGGCGGATCTGATGGCAACATTATCAATGGGCTAGGAATCCCAACTATAATTTTAGGTGTCGGTTATGAATTTATTCATACAACTGATGAACGAATTTCACAAAAATCTTTAATCGATTTAACGAAATACCTATTAAAAATTATTGAAAGCGCTTAATGAAATCCCTCAAGTGTTTATACTTGTAGAATGTGGTACAATGAGTGCGTAATTGATATTAAGAGAGTTTAGATTAAGAGAGGTAATTATAATGACACAACAAATTGGTGTAGTAGGACTTGCGGTAATGGGTAAAAACCTAGCATGGAATATTGAATCTCGTGGCTATACAGTTTCAGTATTTAACCGCTCATCCGAAAAAACAGACATCATGGTCGCAGAATCAGAAGGTAAAAATATTGTTCCAACATATTCTTTAGAAGAGTTCGTAAATTCTTTAGAAAAACCACGTAAAATTTTACTTATGGTTAAAGCAGGCGCAGCGACTGACAAAACTATTGAAAGTCTTTTACCATTACTTGATAATGACGATATCTTAATTGATGGTGGTAATACAAATTATTTAGATACAATGCGTCGTAATCAAGCATTAGCTCAAAGCGGTATTAATTTCATTGGTACTGGAGTTTCAGGTGGGGAAGTAGGCGCATTAACAGGCCCTTCTATGATGCCAGGTGGACAGCGTGAAGCCTACGATAAAGTTTCACATATTTTTGAGGCCATTGCTGCTAAAGCTGACGATGGAACGCCTTGTGTAACATATATTGGTCCAAATGGAGCAGGTCATTACGTTAAGATGGTTCATAATGGTATTGAATATGCGGATATGCAATTAATTGCTGAAAGTTATTTCATGATGAAACAACTTCTAGGTATGTCCCATGAAGAAATTTCTGAAACGTTTAAATCATGGAATACGGGAGAGCTTGAAAGTTATCTCATCGAAATTACTGGGGAAATCTTCACGAAATTAGATGAATCAGGAGAACCACTTGTCGAAAAAATCATGGATAAAGCAGGACAAAAAGGGACTGGTAAATGGACTTCTATCAACGCATTAGAATTAGGCGCACCATTAACGATTATTACCGAATCCGTATTTGCTCGCTTTATTTCTTCAATTAAAGATCAACGTGTCAATGCCTCTAAACATTTAACAGGTCCCTCTGCTACATTTAAAGGGGACAAAGACGCATTTTTAGAACAAATTCGTCGTGCGTTATATATGAGTAAAATCTGCTCATATGCACAAGGTTTTGATCAAATGAAAGCAGCAAGTGATGAAAATGATTGGAATTTACAATTAGGCGAATTAGCAATGATTTGGAGAGCAGGTTGTATTATTCGTGCACAATTCCTCCAAAAAATTAAAGATGCCTATGATAAAAACAACAAACTTGAAAATTTATTATTAGACGATTACTTTAAAGAGATTGTCAATGAATACCAACATGCATTACGTGAAGTTGTCGCGACTGGCGTACAAAATGGCATTGCGGTACCAGGATTCGCAGCAAGCATTAACTATTTTGATAGTTATCGTACTGCTGATTTACCAGCGAACTTAATTCAAGCTCAACGTGACTATTTTGGGGCACACACGTATGAGCGTAAAGATAAATCAGGCGTTTTCCATACACAATGGACTGAATAATCCTCATAAAATTAAATGCACTTCGTCAATATCCATTGGTGAAGTGCATTTTAAAAATCACGGTCAGTGATAGAGTGATCAACCGTTAGAAGTATAGAACCCAAAAAACCAAGGTGGCTTTTAAAGCAACCTTGGTTTTTAAATGTTTTCTTGTTCAAAAGGGATAGCGAGTTGGATTTTAGTTAATGCATCGTCAAAAGAAAAGTTGAATGGATAAATTTCTAGATATAACGTATTTTTTTCGTAAGGAATTGAAAATTGTAACGTTGTCTCAATATAATGCCACGCTTCAGAAACGACATAGTCGAGCTCACCCTGTAGATTAAATAGCGCATATTGCTTTCGGTCTAAATAACGATACTCTAAATGGGAGGGCATGCGCTCACTCGGGACGCCAACAAAAATTTCCATGCCCTGTTCGAGAGGACATCTCACTACGAATAACTCGTGTGGACTACAATCGTTGTACTTTATCATTTCTTCTATACGGCCATCCGATTTTAAATCATCTAAAAAGTCAGGCACAATAAATGGGTTTTCAAGTGCATTAGAAGAAATGAATCGTGAATATCCCACCATGGCAAAATCTCCAACATCTTCAAGTCGATAAGCAGGGGCTTCTTTTGTCGTTGTTGTCAACTTTAAATATATTTGCGATTGCATATTCAATTGTTCAGATTTGGTTTTAACTTGTAAGGGTGAAACCCCGTGATAGTCACTAAAATCATGTGCAAACGCATTAACATCATCATAGTGATAGCGCTTAGCAATATCAATTAATCTAGTATTACCCTGTTTTAATTCGCGTGCTGCTAATGTTAAACGTCGAGCAGTATAATAAGCGTGAGGGGATAGTCCAACAATCATTAAAAATGTTTGTGATAAGTGATAAGGTGACATTTCAACGTAATCACTTAACTCTTGTAGATCATATGTATCGTATAAATGATCCTCAATATAAACAATCGCTTGCTGTATTTGTTTGATAACGTCCAAAATGGTCACTCCTAAATTGCATTAACGAAAAGCATTTCTTAATCATATATTATAAATCAAAAAGAGCCAAGTATCATCAAAAAAATACTTGGCTCGTTATATATTATTGGATATCGTCCCACCATTTGAAACCATCTCTACTTAATAGTAAGTCACTCTCTAATGGTCCATTGGTACCTGCTTTATAGTTAGGGAATTCTGGTTCAAATTTTGACCATGCTTCAGAAATAGAATCCACAAATTTCCATGTTGATTTTAATTCTTCCCAATGTGTAAAGTTCGTCGCATCACCATTCAATGCATCATATAATAAGTTTTCATAAGCATCCACTGTGTTCATCTTATCTTGAGCACTCATTGCATATGACAGTTGAACAGGTTCAGTTTCAATTCCTTGTACATATTTTTTTCCATTTAAATGTATAGATACACCTTCATTAGGTTGGATATTTATCACAAGTAAATTAGAATCTAAATGTTTATCTCTTTCATAGTACAGATTCATTGGGACTTCCTTAAATTCGACGACAACTTGAATAGATTTACGTTTCATACGTTTTCCTGTACGAATATAAAATGGAATACCCGCCCATCTAAAGTTATCAATCATGACCTTTCCAGAAACAAATGTAGGCGTAACTGAATCTGAAGCCACTTTATCTTCATCACGATAAGCTTTAACTTTTTGACCTTCAATTTCGCCAGTATCATATTGCCCACGTACAAATTGATGTCTTACTTCTTCTGTAGGTAGGATACGTAAAGATTTTAATACTTTCACTTTTTCAGAGCGTATATCATCACTGTGTAAACTAATTGGAGGTTCCATGGCGAGTAGAGCAACCATCTGTAACATATGGTTTTGTACCATATCTTTTAAGGCACCACTGGATTCATAATAACCCCCGCGATCTTCAACCCCTAAAATTTCAGAGGAGGTTACTTGAATATTAGAAATATATTTATTATTCCATAAAGGTTCGAACATGGCATTACTAAAACGTAACACCTCAATATTTTGAACCATGTCTTTACCTAAATAGTGATCGATACGGAAAATTTCTTCTTCTTTAAATGAACGACGGATTTGTTGATTTAACTCTTCGGCTGATTTTAAGTCACTACCAAAAGGCTTTTCAATCACGAGACGTTTAAATCCTTTTGTATGTGTAAGGCCTGAAGATTTTAGATAATCTGTCACTGTTCCAAAAAATTGAGGTGCCATGGCAAGATAAAATAAACGGTTACCCTCAAGTGAAAACTCTTGATCTAAAGATTCACTCAATTGCAGTAAATCTGCATAACTTGCTTCATCGTTGACATCGTGTGGTTGATAAAAAATGTGTTGCATAAATTTATCTAAATGTTTCGTATCTTGGACGTGGGCTTGAATCGAAGCTTTTACTTGTGCTCTAAAATCATCATTCGTCAACTGACGACGTCCGATACCAATAACTGCGATACGATCGTCTAAGTTGTCTTGTTGGAATAAATGAAATAGGGAAGGGAATAATTTTCGGTGACTTAAATCGCCCGTTGCCCCAAAGATGGTAATCAATGCTGGAATTTGCTTTTTAGATTTATTCAAGATTCAAAACCTCAATTCTTATTTTATATCATATTTGTTATTATAAAACATTCCTCTCATTTAGGTCATACAATCTGCATTTTTAATATAGATATTGTCATAAATTCTGTCCCGCTTAGCGACATTTTTATGATACTATAACGCTAAGGAGGCTCACGCCATGGAAATCACGTTTTTTGGAACTAGTGCTGGATTGCCGACAAAAGAACGTCATACGCAATCCATTGCTTTATCACTCGAACCCTATGCCAAAGATATTTGGTTGTTCGATGTCGGTGAGGCTACTCAACATCAAATTCTACATCATTCAATAAAACTAGGTAAAGTTAGTCATATTTTCATCACACATATGCATGGGGATCATGTGCTTGGGTTACCAGGTGTTTTATCTAGTCGATCTTTTCAAGGTGGAGAATCTAAAGCACTTACCGTCGTTGGACCCGTCGGTATAAAAGCTTTTATCGAGAACACAATGACTTTAACACATTCACATTTAAATTATCCTTTACATATTATTGAACTTAATCAACAAATTGATTTATCATTTAATCAATTTCAAGTAAAAGCGATGCCATTGAATCACGGCATTCCTTGCTTCGGTTATCGAATCGAAGCACCAAGTACACCTGGAAAACTAGATGTCGCTCAACTTCAATCAATAGGCATCCCACCTGGACCAATTTATCAACAAATTAAAACTCAAGATACTTTTGAATTTAACGGTCAAATATTTGATGCATCGCCATTTAAAGGGCCTGAAAAACAAGGACCCATTGTTGGTATTTTTGGTGATACTAAACCATGTGACAATCAACTTAAAATTGCTCATAATGCCGATGTCATTGTACATGAATCTACATATATAGAAGGAGATAAGTCGCGTGCAAATAGTTACCATCATAGTCATATCGATGACGTGCTAACTTTGTTAGAACAAGCGCATGTGAAGCATGGTCTTCTTACACATTTAAGTAATCGATATACACTTGAAGACATTCGAAAAATTGAAGAACAACTTAAAGAACAAACATCTTTATCGTTCCAGTTTGTTAAAGATTACGATGCTTACACTTTTTAAAGGTTAAGAGAGTGTCATAACTGCAATGCATTATACACATAGAAAATACATTGCAATTATGACACTCTTTTAAAATATTTCTCGACGATTAGTCATTATCTTCTTGCATTGAAAGCTCGACACTTCGATTCACTGCCGCATTTAAACAGTCTTCAAAAATACCTTCTATGTCATAATCCGATAATTTATTCAAACCTGCTTGAGTGGTACCACCTTTAGACGTAATATTCTTACGAAGTTGCTCTAAACTCAAATCTGAACGCTCAATCATTTTTCCAGTACCAATAATAAGTTCACGAATAGATTCTTCCACTTCTGATTTTTCCAAACCCAACTTAGTTCCTGCGTTCACATACTTTTCAAATACATGATATAAAAATGCAGGACCGCTTCCAGTAATTGCAGTGACTTGATGTAAATGGTCTTCTTTAACTTCAATTGCAGAACCAAATGCATTTATCAGTGACAACACTTCATCTTTAGAACGTGGACCAAAATTACGTGAAAAACTAACACCTGTCACTGAATGACCTACTTGTGCATTTGTGTTCGGCATAATACGTGCAATGGGATTGTCCGGATTCAGCTTCTCTCTTAAATAGCTGATAGGTAATCCCGCCATAATAGAGATAAATTTATTTTTATCATCAATATGATTTTGAATTCTTTCCGCTAATTGGTCAAAATCATGCGGTTTTGAACCAAGAAAAACATAATCCGCATCTTTCAATAAAACTTCATCATCGTAGCTATATTGCACGCCCAATTCACGGTGATAATCTTCTAACATTTGTTGATTGGAACGATTGGTGAGATAAATGTTTTCTGCTGGAATAATTTTTGAACTGATTATCCCCTTAAAAATCGCATTAGCCATGTTTCCAGCGCCATAAAAAACAATTTTCATCTGCATTTCACTTCCTATATCAATAGTCTAAGTTTATATTAACACAAAAAATGTTGCCTACACGTAAAAATAGAGTAAGCAACGAAAAGTTTCGTCATCAAGAATATAAAAATTTGCGTCATTACGATTTACTAATTAAACACATTGTCTATTATTTTTCTGATAACCAAATATAGTTTAATTATAGATAAAATGATGGACTACGTTTAGTTTATGAATCATTGCAGAATATTATTCAATAAGTAGAAAGCCATCAAAATTTACACTCAGATAAATTTTGATGGCAAACTTTTTTAACAATAAAAACTCATTCATATCCCCATCTTTTTTAGATGGTATGTTGTTGGTATTCAAGATTTTTCACCAGTTGTCGTGCTTCTTCTAGTGTTTTTGTAGAAATAGGGGTAGCCATTTGTTGAACATTTTCTTTAATTTGTTCAGGCGAACTTGCTCCAGTAATAACGGCTCCTAATACATCAAATGATTTCAGATAGTTGAATGATAAAGCAGCAAGTTGGGGTTCAAGTTCATAGAGTGCCTGAATGGTTTCTTTAAGTTCTTCATATGTGTATTCGAAAATGCCCTCATTAAATTTATGATGAAGTGCTTCTTGATAATTTTGAGTAAGTAACCCTTTGAAAACAGGACCTCGCGCTAAAACTTTAACTTGTTTTTCACTGATTTCTTTTAGAAGGGCCTCAGGACGATTATCAATTAAACTAAATTGCGACATAATTGTTTCAATTTGACTGTGCTCCAAATAATATCGAATGACATTTGGACGAATTGACGAAATACCGTAAGCTTTGACTAGTCCTTCTTGTTTAAGTTCATCAAACGCACTGATTGTTTCCTCAAGCGGATCATCAATCGTTCCTCCATGCAACATATACAAATCTAAATACTCTAAATTTAATCGCTTTAAAGAATGCTTAATATTCTCTTTTATATATTTTTTTGAAGGATCCCAAAACGTTTCGCCGTTGTCCTTTAAATGATTACCTACTTTCGTTCCGATGATGATATCCTCACGATTTTGATAAGGTTTTAAAGCCTTTCCAACAATTTCTTCGTTGACACCTTTATCATATATATCAGCAGTGTCAAAATAGGTGATGCCAGACTCTAAAGCTGTTTCAATTATCGATTGTGCTTTCTGAAAGTCTGTACCTAGGCTCATACAACCAAGACCTATCTCAGATAATTCAAGCCCGCTTTTTAAAGTATTCTTTTGCATAGGACCACACCTTTCGTTAAAATTTAATCATATTCATCATAGCAAAACCACGGGATAATTGAAAAGGAGAGGTCTATTATGAAATTTGAGGAAAAAACATTATCTAAAGAAACAATATATAAAGGTAAAGTCATTGATGTTGAAAAACACTTCGTTGAATTACCAGACCAACAAACCTCTTATCGAGAGATTGTAAAGCACAATGGGGCAGTTGCGATTTGCGCAGTCACACCTGAAAATAACGTATTGTTAGTGAAACAATATCGTAAAGCTATGGAAAAAGAACTGTTAGAAATCCCAGCAGGAAAGCTGGAACCTGGTGAAGACAGAGAGAGTGCGGCAAAGCGTGAGTTAGAAGAAGAAACAGGCTATATTGCAGATTCATTAACACTTATAGGTGAGGTCTATGGTTCTCCTGGCTTTTGTAATGAATTGATTTCTATTTATTTCGCTGATAACTTAAAAAAAGGCAATATGAAACTAGATGAAGATGAGTTTGTTGAGAATATCAATTACACAATGGAAGATATTGAAAAAGCTGTAAACGCTCGATCTATTAGTGATGCAAAAACACTTATCGCTTTCCAGTATCTATTATCAAATTATAATCATTCTAAATAAACAGCTTTTTGGGTTGCTTTTTTTCTCAATTACTGGTAATTTAATACAAGTAATTCATGTACTTAATAATGATTTTAAATTTCAGTAGAGGGGTGAAGCTTCCGTGGAAGATCGTTTAAATCGCGTGAAGCAACAATTACAACAATCTTCATACAAACTTACACCACAAAGAGAAGCAACAGTAAGAGTTTTAATCGAAAATGAAGCAGACCATTTAAGTGCTGAAGACGTCTATTTAAAAGTAAAAGAAAAAGCACCTGAAATTGGTCTTGCAACCGTTTACCGTACACTTGAGCTTTTAGCCGATTTAAAAGTCGTTGATAAAGTCAGTTTCGGCGATGGTGTGGCTCGCTTTGACTTGCGTAAAGAAGGGTCTGAACATTTTCATCATCATTTAGTTTGTATGGAATGTGGACGTGTGGATGAAATTGACGAAGATTTATTACCGCAAGTCGAAGAACGTGTTGAAAAGGAATTTAACTTTAAAATATTAGATCATCGGCTTACTTTTCATGGCATTTGTGAAACGTGTCAGAAAAAAGGAAAAACGAAATAAATCACTTGAAACTAAGCGATGATAAGTAGGTGATTTTTTATGCAAGACGTTGTTGATGAATATTTAAGATTTATTCAAATTGAAAAAGGATTATCAGAAAATACTATTGCGGCTTATCGTAGAGATTTAAATCATTATCTAAATTATTTAGCGGCTCAAAAAATATCAAATCTTGACTTTATTGATCGCCAAATCGTTCAGCAATGGTTTGGTGTTTTGCATGATGAAGGGCGTTCTACGAAATCCATCGCACGATTTACATCTACCATTCGTAGCTTTCATCAGTTTGCTTTGCGAGAAAAGTATGCTGCAAAAGATCCAACAGTTTTAATCGAAACACCAAAGTATGAACGTAAATTACCCGATGTATTATCCATTGATGAAATCGATCTTTTGTTAACGACACCTGAAACTTCTAAAAATAATGGTTATCGTGATAGAACAATGCTAGAGTTGCTATACGCTACTGGTATTCGCGTATCAGAGCTTATAAATATTGAAGTAGAAGACGTCAATCTTTTAATGGGTTTTGTTAAGGTATTTGGTAAAGGTAATAAGGAGCGTATCATTCCGCTAGGAGAAACAGTGATTGAGCTTTTAAAAACATATATAGAGAACGTAAGGCCTCAACTTTTAAAAAAGCAAGTTACACATACTTTATTTTTAAATATGCAAGGAAAACCGTTGACGCGGCAAGGCATCTGGAAAATTATAAAACAAACTGGGGCGAAAGCAGGTATTCAAAAACGACTGACTCCCCATACATTACGACATTCCTTTGCAACGCATTTACTAGAAAATGGTGCTGATTTACGTGCTGTTCAAGAAATGCTCGGGCATTCCGATATTTCGACAACACAATTGTATACACACGTGTCTAAAACTCAAATTAGAAAGATGTATCAACAGTATCATCCACGTGCATAAAACGTTAACTTAATTTATAAGCTAACGTTTTTTATTTTTTTGCGCTAATTGTCTTGCATGAACGACCTCAGTGCGATCACGTAATTTATGATGGTTGAGTATGAGGGGAGTTGTAACAACGGTTGTAGTTGGATTGTAGTTTGGCTCATATTTTAAAATAGCCTCTGTCATCTCTTTTGTGAGGGGTAACATCAAAGGTGCAAAAGGGCGTTTTTGAGCTGTGTTTTCTACCATGCGAGCGATTAATTGTTGCAATTGATCTTGGTGAACCCCTAGTTGCCTAAATGTTTCTGCGCGATGTTGTTGTATTAAATGCAAGGCTTTTTGAAACGAACGATACGCACCATTAAAGTTTTCTCTACGGTAATGATAACATCCTGTCGCAATTAGAATTAAGGCTACAATAGGGTCCTTTTTACTATATTTTTTTTGTGACTTCCACACTTCTTCTAAAATATCATGACATAGAAAATAATGCTGTTGCTGATGAAATTGTACATAAAAATCGACGAATTGCTTTTGCAATTGTTTCACCTCAAAATTTATTGTTACATGTAAACATGCTATAATACTTTAGGATACAATGCATCCAACTTGCAATAGAAATGAGGCAAAAATTCATGTACGAGGTGAAATTAGACGCCTTTAATGGCCCTTTGGATTTGCTATTACATTTAATTAAAGAATTCGAGATTGATATTTATGATATTCCAATGAAGGCGCTCACAGAACAATATATGCAATATATTCATGCGATGAATAAACTTGAAATTAATTTGGCAAGCGAGTATTTAGTCGTCGCTTCAGAACTTTTAATGATTAAAAGTCGTATGTTACTGCCAGATAAAAATCAATCAGATTTTGAGGAAGAGGATCCTCGTGATGAATTAGTTGAAAAATTGATTGAGTATCAAAACTTTAAAGCCTATGCCGTCTTACTCAATGAAAAAAAAGAGAAACGCGCACACTTTTATACGAAAACGCCTACAGATTTGTCTCATTATGAAAAATCTGAAAAAATGTCTGATAACACAACTATTGATTTAACGGAATTAATCGTTGCTTATCAAAAAATGAAAACACGTGTGGCATTAAAGAAGCCGAAACAAGTTCAAATCAAAAAAGAGACTTATACCATTCAACAATCGACTCAGCATATTTATTCAAAGTTACAACATCGATCTTCAATTACATTTTTCGATTTATTTAATTTTAATGAAACAATTGAACATGTAGTCACACATTTTCTTGCATTGCTCGAAATGGCTAAAACTGGCATGATTCAAATCCAACAGACTAAAGCCTTTCACAACTTCGATATTACGAAAGGGGTTAATTATGACATCCAACCTTAATGCTATCATGACAGCCATTTTATACACTGTAGGAGAAGAAGGTATTGAGAGAAATCAACTCAAAGACATTTTAAATGTGGATGAAGATACGTTTAGTACACTATTAGAAACGTTTCAAATCGATGGCTTATTATTACAACAATTCGGCAACACATTGGTTTTAACCACCACAGAAGATGTAGAATCCTATATTGAGACATTGATTGTCCATAAAGGTGCAACCAAATTATCACAAGCTGCGATGGAAGTCCTTGCAATCATTGCTTATAACCAACCTATGACACGTAGTGATATAGAAATGATTCGGGGAATAAATTCAGATGGCCCCGTAAAAACATTGATTGCAAAGGGCTTAGTTGAACCGAAACAGCAAGCGGACACAAGAGGTCAACACCTTTACACTACAGATTTATTTTTAAATGTCTTTGGATTGACATCATTGGAAGATTTGCCGACGACAGATGAAGATGAAGAAGAAATCGAAAGCTTCTTTAGCGAACTTGTAAACCAGAAAGGGGCAGCAGAATGACACAACAATTTGAACGATTACAAAAAAGAATTGCAAATAGTGGCTATACTTCTAGAAGAAAGGCAGAAACCTTAATTACTGAAGGTAAAGTTTCAGTCAATGGAAAAGTTGTCACAGAATTAGGCACAAAAGTAGGACCCTCAGATCAAGTGAGCGTGGAGGGGATACCTTTAGAACTTGAAGATAAATTATACATTTTATTTTATAAACCCGCACAGGTCATTACGAGTGTTTCTGACGACCGGGGCAGAACTGTTGTCACTGATTATTTTGATGATTTAGAAACGCGTATTTATCCAGTCGGTCGTCTTGATTATGACACTTCAGGATTATTACTTTTAACTAATGATGGTGAATTTACTAATTTAATGACCCATCCAAGATACAAAATCCCAAAAACATATATTGCCAAAATTGAGGGGTATATTTTACGAGAACAGGTGAAAGCACTTGAACATGGGATTGAACTTGAAGATGGCATGACTCACCCGGCGAAAGTAAAAGTTAAAAAACAAGATAAAACAAAAAACACTTCATTAATTGAAATCACAATAACTGAAGGTAGAAACAGACAAGTACGTCGAATGTTTGAACATTTTGGCTTTAAAGTGACTAAACTTTCGCGTGTATCATTCGGACCTTTAGATTTAAAGGGTCTAGGTGCTGGTGAAGGGCGTGTGTTATCCCCACATGAAGTGAAAACTTTACGTCAACTCGCGACTCAAGGAGCTACAAAATAAAGTTTAGCGTTTAGAACATCACTTATAGTTACTCACTCCTAATCAGGAGTTTTATGGAACTGATGAGAAAGTAAGTCCTTCAGTTATAATGTATAAATTATCTATTAAACATTCGTTATGCTATACTAGGCATATCAATGAATTGTCACTAAGTGTGGGAGGTATTACACAATGACTAACGAAATTTTAGTCGTGGACGATGAAGAACGTATCAGAAAGTTATTAAAAATATATCTTGAAAGAGAAGGCTATGGTGTAATTGAAGCTACAGATGGAGAAGAAGCACTCCATTTAGCTCAAACTCATGATTACGCCTGCATTTTATTAGATTTAATGTTACCTAAACTTGATGGTATTGAAGTCGCCACAACGTTACGTGAATCTAAAGAAACACCTATCATTATGTTAACTGCAAAAGGTGAAGAAAATAACCGTGTCGAAGGCTTTGAGTCTGGGGCAGACGATTATATCGTCAAACCTTTTTCACCACGTGAAGTAGTTCTCAGAGTTAAAGCGCTACTACGTCGTACACAAGCACACATCACTGAACATAATGAACCACATGCACGTGATGTCATTTCTTTTAAACATTTAGTTATCGATAATGATGCACATAAAGTTTTAGCAGATGATACTCCAGTAAACTTAACGCCAAAAGAATATGAACTTTTAATTTATCTTGCTAAAACACCAAATAAAGTTTTTGACCGTGAGCAACTTTTAAAAGAAGTTTGGCACTATGAGTTTTATGGTGATTTAAGAACTGTTGATACACATGTTAAACGATTGCGTGAAAAGTTAAATCGTGTGTCTAGTGATGCTGCACAAATGATTCAAACCGTATGGGGCGTTGGTTACAAATTCGAATTAAACGAGCAAAATGAAACGCCTGAATAGCGTCGTAATAAAACTGTGGTTAACTATTTTATTAATAGTAACGACAGTTTTAATTTTATTAAGTGCAGCCCTCATCACCTTTATGCAATATTACTTCACGCAACAAACGGAACAAACCCTTTTTGAAAACGCTAAAAGTATTAATCATGTTTTAGATGAAAGTAACGATCGACAAAGCGCTATACGTCTTAGTGATGCAATGCTCGAAAAAAACAAAGGGATGATTATTGTTCCTGATTTTGTAAATCATGGTCATCAAAATTCTATTAAAGAAAAAATGCTTGAAGAAATTAAAGAAAATAAAGCTTTTGATAAAGTATTACAAAGTCAAAAATCAGAACTACAACATATCACGGTCAATGTTAATGGTATCGATCGTACCTTTGTACTGCTCGGATATCCATCAAAAGCATACAAAGGTCAGCCATCAGCCGTTTTTATTTATCAAGATTTAAAAAGTATTGAAGATACGAATAATGTGATTACAATCATTATTTTAATCACAGCCCTCATTTTTCTTGGCATTACAACTGTATTTGCATTCTTTCTCTCTACTAGAATTACCAACCCATTACGTCAACTTAAAACGCAAGCGAGTGAAGTAGCAAGAGGAAATTATGCCAAACGCGTTCCTGTCCAAACCCGTGATGAAATTGGTGCATTGGCCATGACATTTAACAAAATGAGTCGTAGTATTCAATCACATATTAATGCTATAACAACATCTAAAAATATTCGTGACACTTTAATAGATGCAATGGTTGAAGGGGTTATTGGGATAAATCATCGTCGTGAAACGATTTTATCTAATCAACTAGCGACAAAATTATTAAATGAGATGTCAGAAACACTTCAACACAAGTACGATGCCCAAGTCAATCAAACATTTCAAACGAAGCGAACAGAATATGAAGAATACGAAATAAATAAACGTTATTACGTCATTATTATGAGCTATATTGAACGCATTCAACCTACTGGTGAGAGTGGCCTTGTAGTTGTTATGCGGGATATGACAAATGAACATCATATGGATCAAGTGAAAAAAGACTTTATTGCCAGTGTCTCTCATGAGTTACGAACACCGATTTCATTATTACAAGGTTACACAGAATCTATTGTAGATGGTGTAGTGACTGAACCGAGTGAAATCAAGGAGTTTCTCAATATTGTATTGGACGAATCTAAACGTCTGTCTCGTCTAGTAAATGAATTGTTAAACGTCGCGAGAATGGATGCTGAAGGTATTACCGTTTATAAAGAAGAACAACCCATGATGGAATTAGTTAACAAAATGTCAGCAAAATATAAACAAGAACTTTCAGAGCTCGGTTTATCACTTAAAATTGAAGATAAAATGATAATGGAAAAGTTCTGGCATTATGATTTCGATAGAATGGAACAAGTGTTAACCAATCTTGTAGATAATGCAGCGCGACATACAAAACCAGGTGATGTCATTACAATTTCGGCTTATGAATCGGAAACAGAAGATATTCTTACAGTTTCTGACACTGGTGTAGGCATCGCTCCAGAACATTTAGAAAATGTGTTTGACCGTTTTTATAAAGTGGACGCCTCAAGAAAACGTGGAAAACAGGGGACTGGGTTAGGCCTCTTTATTACACGTATGATTGTCGATGCACATGGGGGGCATATTTCAGTAGACAGTACGGTTAATGTTGGAACCAAATTCACTATTAAATTGCCCAAATAGATGTAAAACGACTATACAAAAACACATAGATAAATAGTGAGATACACCTTCTTTGATTCACGTACGACATCATTTTTCGCGTATTTCTCTAGATTAATATGGCCCTCTTTTGATAATCTTGGTAAATACTTTCTAAACAATTTCTATTGTCACAAATGAAAAAGTATTATAATCTAACTCATATACAATTCGTCTAGTAAATAGGGTTCATTTTCAAAATGATTGATATTAAGGGATAGATGTAAAATATTTCACACAAATAATAGTTATTTTATCAAATCATACAATTCTACCTCCATATTAGATGAATAGACAAGGAGGTCTATTATGAAGCAACGTCAAACACGCCGAATTATTTTGGTTGGGATGTTAAGTGGTATCGCATTTGTATTAATGTTCCTAAAATTTCCTTTACCATTTTTACCACCATATTTAACGGTGGATTTTAGTGATGTGCCAGCACTCATCGCTACATTTAGCTTTGGTCCTATTGCTGGCATTATGGTTGAGTTAATTAAAAATATACTCAATTTCTTTTTTAATATGAGTGATCCAGTGGGGCCAATCGCTAACTTTTTAGCAGGAAGTAGTTTTTTATTAACCAGTTACTTTTTCTATCGGAAGCGTAGAACACAAACTGCTTTAATCGTTGGTTTAGCGGTGGCAACAATTGTGATGACGCTTGTGTTAAGTATCTTGAATTATTTCATATTATTGCCTCTTTATGGCATGATTATGAACCTTTCAGATGTAGTCAATAATTTAAAAGTTATCGTGACAGCAGGGATTATTCCATTTAATCTTATTAAAGGGGTGCTCATTGCTATCATCTTTTTACTTTTATTCCCAAGAATTAAAAATGCACTGCATTTAAAATCATAGCAAAAAACACTCGGTATGTTATTGAACATCACCGAGTGTTTTTACATCTATTTATTGAACATCTTGTATATCTTTATTCAAATTTAAGTGCATCGCCATCAAAAGATTCTTCTTCTACTTTAATAGAATCAGTAGGGCAGCCTTCAAATGCATCTTCAAGATCCTCATATAGTTCTTCTGGTACTGCTTTCGTCCCTTGGTTGTCGTCAAGAATGACGTATGCGATACCTTCATCATCGTAATCATAAATGTCAGGCGCTGCTGCACCACACGCTCCACATGCGATACACGTATCCATATCAACGATTGTGTATTTAGCCAATTTTTTCGCCTCCCTTTTCAAAGTACCACATTCACATTATAATTTTATTTTAGATGGGTGTAAAATAATTTTCAATATTTTCGTCTAAAGAATGAGGTTATCTCAATGAAAACATTAATTCAATTCGCTTATCATCAAGCCTCTCCTTATAAAACAGAAAAAAGCATATATAATATTATCACAGGTAAAAAATCTCATCAAACCTTTTTTGATGCGGTATCACTAAATCTATTTACGTTATTTGGCATACAAAAAAATTTGAGTTGGGAAACATTTTTAACTTACATTACGCATGAGCCAAATGATTTACGCATACCCACAAATAATCAAGCGACTTTTCAGACACTCAACCAAACTTTTGAGAACATACAGCTATTAATACAAACCCTTTCACATTTGAAACATCAATCGACTTCATTTATGCCGGTTTCTTCTCAAATTGACACACATTTAAAAGTTAAACAAGTGTACCATCAAATCAAACATCAACATCTTGAAGAAAATGTATATCGTGAAATCCATCACCTTTTTAAAAAATTAAATCAGCAACAGCCTCAATCTGTCATTCATTATTTTTTAACCGGTTATGAGGAAGGGATGTATACAGCACATCAAGTCGCACTCATCGAAAAAGTACATCCTGAAGCGCTCACAGTTTTAATTTATAAAGATTTGTATTATTTACATTCGCTACTTGGAGAGACAGAGGAGTTTCCCATTTTAACTCAATGTCGAACCACTTTAAAAGTATCTCAAGCTGTCTATCGTACATTTTTACTTATCAAAGAAGGTCACTCGATTGAATCAATATCACAAAAGAATCGTATTTCTGTGAATACAGTCTACGATCACATCATCGACTTATTTATTAATGACTATCTTGAAGATTATCGGTTACTTATTAACGAAACTCAACAAATTCAAAGCTTTGCAAAATATTATGAGCGATTTCCTAAACAACGTTTAAAATTTTATAAAAATGAATTTGATATGTTTACTTATTTTGAAATTAAACTCATCATCATCTGTATCACAAAAGGAGTATTACATGCTTAAAAAAGCACTAAAAGAAAAATTTGGATTTGACACTTTTAAAAAAGGACAAGAAGAAATTATCACGAGCATTTTGCAAGGAAATCATACTTTAGGCGTTCTACCCACAGGAAGTGGAAAAAGTTTATGCTATCAACTTCCCACTTATATCTTCAAAAAACCAACATTAGTAATTTCTCCATTGATTTCTTTGATGGATGATCAAGTAATGCAAATGAAAATGCATGGAGAGCATCAAGTGGTTGCCATTCATTCAGGCATGGAGGACCACGAAAAACGTTATGCTTACGCACATTTACATACAGCGCGCTTTATTTTTGTCAGTCCAGAATTCATTCTGCAACCCCATCACTTTAAACGTTTTAAAAATATTCCCCTAGGGCTCATTGTTTTAGATGAAGCCCATTGTTTATCTGAATGGGGATTTGATTTTAGACCTCATTATGCCTTGATTGGTAAAATCACAAGCTTTTTCAAACAAGCAAAAATTTTAGCATTAACTGCCACAGCGACTCCGCAGCTTCATAAAGATATAGAATTGGCGACAAACCAAACCTTTAAAGTTTTTCAAACAACAGTGAATCGACCAAATATCTCTTTAAATGTTAAATTTTTTGATAGCTATGAAGAAAAGGTGGATTGGCTTTTGCGATTTATTGACGATAGTGGTCCGACGATTATCTACGTGTCCTCTAAAAAAGTAGGCTTGTCACTAGCAGAAGTCATTTATGAAAAGGGACATTTAACAGGTCTATATCACGGTGATTTAACTTATCAAGAGCGACAAACTGTTCAACAACAATTTTTAAATGATGATATTAAAATTATCGTGGCTACGAGTGCATTTGGGATGGGGATCAATAAACCTAACATTCGCTCAATCGTACATTTTCATGCACCATATAGTCCTTCCAATTACATTCAAGAGATTGGGAGAGCAGGGCGAGATGGTCAAAAAAGTCAGGCGATTTTACTTTATCACCCAGAAGATCAATTTTTAATGGAAAATTTAATGCTAAGCCATACAATTGAAGTGAGGGATATTACACTCTATGAACAATCTCAACTTATTGATGATGTTAAAATCGATATTTTAAATACATTAAGCCAACGCTATTCAGTTAAGTCACTTAAACAAATTTTCTTAAAACAAACTGAGTTGAAACAAAGAGCCTATCGTTATATGATGCACTTTATTATGACGAAGCAATGTAGACGTGAAGTCATATTACGCTATTTTGTTACAGCATCCACACAAGCGGATCATTGCTGTGATAACTGTAATAATATCGAATCTATTAGTGAAAAAAATAGTAAAAAAGTAAAACGTCGACTAAACTATGTTGAAAAGTTAGAAAATTTATTAGAATAACTGAAAATCGCTTTACATAGGAATTTTGGTATCGCTATAATTAAAGATATCAATGCGATGAATAGGGCATAGAACACTGTATATATTTAAAATTAGCAAAATCTTCCTGTTTATGTAAAAAAAATGTTTTAAATAGAGCCAGATAAGCTATATATATACAGTAATAGAAAGGGTGAACATAGTGTCAAAAGATAATTTTAAAGACGATTTCGAACGCAATCGCCAAGAAATCAAACCAGATCATACAAACGAATTCAATGATCAAAGCGAAAATGAAGAAACTTCATTTGATATTAGAGATGAACAACAACATTTCCCTCCAAGAAACGCATCACGTCGTCACCGTAAACGTGATTTAAATTCAGATGATTATCAAGCTCAAGAGCACGTTCAAGAAAATTCACACAATAGCCATTCTGAAAAACGTCCGGGTCTTTTAGGTGGATTTGTTAATAAACAACAAGACACTTCTCATCGCGAGGATTCTGCGGAACCAGCACGTACAAACGACCAAGGTGAAAAAATTAGAGATTATGCTAAAGAGCATCCTCATGAAATTCAAAATCAACCTAAAGAAAATCACTCCAACAACCGTGAACTTAAATCAGAACAACAAAGAGACCAACGCCGTGACATTCACAATCCTGAAAAAGGAAAGGATGTACATCGTTCAAATATCAACAATGTAAGCAGAGAAGATAGAGCTAAACAAGAACCTCATGGCCAATTCAAAAAATCTTCAGAAAAAGATGTAAACCATACGCGTAGCAATAACAATAGTTATTCTCAAGAGCAACAACATAAAAAAGTTGGACCAATTGCGGGCGGTAATCAAATCAATCATCGTGAAAACGAAACACATCCTCATACGAACGAACCCAATGCGTCTCAACGCCTTGACCATGAATCTAAAAAGATTGATCAAAATCATCGCCAACAACCTGGAAACACGCGACCTGATCAACGTCATACTAAATTCAATAAAAAAGCCGCAGCTGGAGCGGCTGGGGCAGCTGGGGTGGCAGGTGCAGTTGCAAAACATGAACACGATAAAAAGCAACGTGAACCATTAAGCGACAAGAACGAGAAGCAAAATCACGCGCCTCAACAAAATGATAAGATCCCTAACAATAATAAAACCACTTCAGGCGCCGTGGGAGCTGCAGAAACGCGTGGTGAATCTCAACACCAACGACCTCAACAACCAAATGATAGAAAGCGTCCTACGCATGAAGATGAACGTCATTCACGAAATAAAAAAGCTGCCATGGGCGCTGGAGCTATTGGTGCTGCGGGTGCAGGAGCCGCGGGCGCTCATGCTGCAAAACAACATAATGAAAAAAATCAACAAGAAAAAAATCAACAACCTCGTAAAACGAATCGAAATGCAGCAACAGGAGCTGGTGCTGGTGCTGCTGGGGCGAGTGCAAGTACGCAAACTGCGCATACACCTCCAAATAACAAAAGAA
Organism: Staphylococcus chromogenes; assembly: GCF_029024625.1. NCBI lineage: Bacteria > Bacillati > Bacillota > Bacilli > Caryophanales > Staphylococcaceae > Staphylococcus > Staphylococcus chromogenes. Next base: position 1,237,412 of record NZ_CP118953.1, read on the forward strand.
AAAAAGGTGGCTGTCTAAAAAGATTATTGCCACTTTTAGCCGCCTTATTGCTCTTAGGGGCTTTAGCAATTTTCGGTGGAATGTATTTATTCAATCAAAATAATGATGAAAATCATAATAATAAAGATAACCAAACTGAAGTTGCTAAAAATGATAATGCGTCTAAAGATAAAGCCGAAAACGATAAAGCAAACAAAGATAAAGAAAAATCTACTGAAGAAACAACTGAAGAAACAAATTCAAATGAAACACCGGGGGCATCTAGCGAATCTTCTTCAGAACAAAGCAATCAAGACACTACACAAAGTGACTTAAACCAACAACAAAACCAAACACAACAAGACCCTAATTCGCAAGCTCAAACAAATTCAAATCAACAGACCCCATCAAATACAAACCAACAAAATCAAAATAGCGCATCAAATAATAACGCACAATCTCATACTGTAACAGGTAATGAAAACTTATATCGAATTGCAATACGTTATTATGGTAGTGGTTCTCCTGAAAATGTTGAGAAAATTAGAAGAGCTAATGGCATTTCAGGTAACAATATTAATAATGGTCAACAATTAATTATTCCATAAGGAACTGTTTTAAGAAAAGAGGAGTAGACAAACATATGTCACTCCTCTTTTTACATATAATTGATTTCTGTAGAGTTAATAGAAAATAGTATGTCACAAAACTGTACGCCTAAGTACTAATATTAACTGTTTAATCATAAACATTTCCATTTAGTTCTCATTATGAAATTGCTATAATAATTCATGGATGAAAACGAATGAAGTTATCAACAAATGAATAAAAGAAATAGGTTCGTTATTTCTTAAAAATGATAACTTGAGAGAGGATGCAAAATATGATTAAAGTCGAAAGTATTATCATAGGTGGCGGACCGTGTGGGTTAAGTGCAGCTATTGAACAAAAGAAAAAAGGGATTGAAACATTAATCATTGAAAAAGGGAACGTTGTGAATGCTCTTTACCATTATCCTACACATCAAACGTTCTTTTCTTCAAGTGACAAATTAAGTATTGGCGATGTCCCTTTTATTGTCGAAGATTTAAAACCACGTAGAAATCAAGCACTTGTTTATTATCGTGAAGTAGTGAAACATCACCAACTTCGAATAAATGCTTTTGAAGAAGTGCTTACTGTGCGTCAAATTGAAGACCACTTTACAATTACAACAACTAAAGACGTTTACCAATGCCGTTTCTTAACGGTTGCAACAGGGTATTATGGCCAACATAATACATTAGAAGTGGACGGAGCAACTTTACCTAAAGTGATGCACTATTTTAAAGAAGCTCATCCCTATTTCGATCAAGATATCGTGATTATTGGAGGCAAAAATTCAGCAGTAGACGCTGCAATTGAATTAGAAAAAGCCGGCGCTCGAGTCACTGTAATTTACCGTGGTGACAATTATTCTCCATCTATTAAACCATGGATCTTGCCTAATTTTGATTCGTTAGTTAGAAGAGGGAATGTAAAAATGCATTTTAATAGTAACGTTACAAAAATCACTGAAGATACTGTAACATTTGAAACAAAAGGTATCGAAACAACGATACAAAATGATTACGTCTTTGCAATGATTGGCTATCATCCTGATTATGAATTTTTGGAATCCATTGGTATTCACACGCACACAAACGAATTTGGAACAGCACCGGTTTATAATAAAGATACTTACGAAACAAATGTTCCTAATTGCTATATTGCAGGTGTCATTGCTGCTGGTAATGATGCTAATACAATTTTTATTGAAAATGGCAAGTATCATGCTAATTATATCGCACATGATATTTTATCTAAAAAGCAAGCCCCGTTAGAATCATAAAATAATAGGACAATGACAGAAACGATTTGCATTTCGTTGTCATCATCCTATATCTAAACAGAACAAAAACCGCTTATAAATTTGAGGAAACCGGATTGCTATGATTTTTATTAAGACGTGTCTATTGAAACTTATTTTATTGTGGGTTGGACTTATAAAGTCTTTCCCACTTTTTTAATAGTTAAAATAAGTTTTGATATGTGCTTTATTAAACTTGTTACTCAAAGCGACCAATAATTTTAATCTCGCTTTTTGTCCATTAAGTCCATTTGAAAAAATGACGCCTTTTTCACTAAGTTGGTGTCCGCCACCTTCGTAAGCATAAACGGCACTCACGATGCCATTAAACGAACGAGAAACAAGCACAATAGGAATATTTTGTGCTAAACAAGCCTCAAGTCCCTCCATTGCAGTAGAGGGAAGATTTCCTTGGCCTAAGGCTTCTATGACGATACCATCTACTCCTGTATTAGCATAATACGTGAGCATTTCACTGCCTAATCCCATATGTGCTTTTATAAGTGGTACATTTAAAGAAACATTTATATTAGGAAAAACAGTTTGGCGGTAGGGTCTATGGTGAAATAGAACACCTGATTTTGTAATCACTCCTAAGGGTCCGTGATTAGGACTTTGAAATGTATTTGTATTAGAGGTATGTGTTTTTGTCACATTGCGTGCGGTATGAATTTCATCGTTAAAAACAACCATTACACCCTTATGCTGTGAATCGTCATGAATAGCGACGCGAATTGCTGAAATAAAATTATATAGACCATCCGAACCTATTTCATTTGAAGAGCGCATTGCCCCGGTGAGAATGATAGGTTTCGAGGTTTCGACGGTTAAATCTAACAAATATGCAGTTTCTTCTAATGTATCTGTCCCATGCGTAATCACATATCCATCATAATTAGAATTTTGTTCTTCATGTTCAAGAATAGATATCAATTCTTTAACATGTGACAATGTAATGTGAGGCGAAGGGACATTAAATGGCATGACCTCTTCAATGTGGGCGTATTTTTTTATTAAACTTTGATGTTGTGCTATTGGGTTTTCATCATTTGTTAAAACACGATTAGATTCATCTTCTGACATACTAATAGTGCCACCAGTATGTATGACTAATAATGATTTCATATGTTTCCTCCTCGATAAAACGTACGATATTATGATAAAATATTATTAACTAAACAACAAGGAAGGTATTCAATGACAGCTATAAATATTGCATTAGATGGCCCTGCAGCAGCTGGTAAAAGCACGATTGCAAAACGTGTTGCTGCAAAATTAGGAATGATATATGTCGATACAGGTGCCATGTATCGCGCCATTACCTATCATTACTTAAATCACCAATCAACTTTCACTAATTTTAGTGACATGATGGCAAATATTCAAATCGAATTAAAATATGACGATCAAAAAGGTCAACGCGTTTTTCTTCAAAATGAAGATGTGACTGATTATTTGAGGGAGAATGATGTCACTCAAAATGTTTCATATGTTTCTTCCCAAGAAGAAGTGCGTCAATTTTTAGTCAAATCACAGCAACGTTTAGCCATTAAAAAAGGTATCGTTATGGATGGTCGAGATATCGGAACGACAGTATTACCTAATGCGGAATTAAAAATTTACATGGTCGCATCAGTAGAGGAGCGTGCAATGCGTCGTTTAAAAGATAATGAACTGAGAGGCATCGAATCTACTTACGATCAACTTGTCAAAGATATTGCTGAACGAGATGCATATGATATGAACCGTGACATTTCTCCTTTGAGAAAAGCAGATGACGCTATCGAAATTGACACAACAGGGCTTTCCATCGAAGAAGTTACTGAACAAATCATTTCACTCGCTAACAAAGCCATTAGCCAAGCATAACTGAAAAGTGCGCTATGATTTAACGATTTCGTTAATATTGCACAGAAAAAAATTTTATGATTCATTAATGTTGAAAAAATTGTAAAAAACACCGTTCAAATTCCTCATTAAAACAAAATTTACTCTATTTGTAATGATAAAACGCTTATTTCTAACAAATCTAAATTTCTTGACAATTTTACACTTTTGTAAGATGTTAGTATTATGTAGTAGTATAAGGAGGCATTCATGATGACTGAAGAATTCAATGAATCAATGATTAATGACATTAAAGAAGGCGACAAAATTACTGGAGAAGTACAACAAATTGAAGACAAGCATGTCGTAGTACATGTAAATGGTGGTAAATACAATGGTATTATTCCGATTAGCCAATTGTCTACACACCACATTGAAAATGCAGATGAAGTTGTAAAAGTCGGAGATGAAATTGGAGCTTATGTAACTAAAATTGAAATCGATGAAGAAAATGAATCAGGTAGTTACATTCTCTCAAAAAGACAATTAGAAGAAGAGAAATCTTATGAATTTCTTCAAGAAAAATTAGATAACAACGAAACAATCGAAGCTAAAGTGACTGAAGTTGTAAAAGGTGGCTTAGTTGTTGACGTAGGACAAAGAGGTTTCATTCCGGCATCGCTCATTTCTACTGATTTCATTGAAGATTTCTCAGATTATGAAGGAAAAGTGCTTGAACTTAAAGTTGAAGAACTTGATCCATCAAATCATCGTGTCATCTTAAGCCGTAAAGCTGTAGAAGCAGAAGAAAACGTAAAGAAAAAAGAAGAACTGTTAAAATCTATTAAAGCTGGCGACGTAATCGAAGGTAAAGTTGCACGTTTAACTAATTTTGGTGCATTTATTGATCTTGGTGGCGTAGATGGTTTAGTACACGTATCTGAGTTATCTCATGAACATGTAAAATCACCTGAAGAAGTAGTATCTATTGGTGAAACGGTTAAAGTAAAAGTACGTTCTGTCGAACAAGACTCTGAACGCATCTCACTTTCTATTAAAGATACGTTACCAAGTCCTTTTGAAACGATTCAAGAGAAATACAACGAAGGCGATATCGTTGATGGTAAGGTAATGAGATTGGCAAGCTTTGGTGCATTTGTTGAGATCGATAAAGGGTTACAAGGCTTAGTTCATATCTCTGAAATTAGTCATAAACATATTGGCACACCAAACGAAGTGTTAGAACCTGGTCAAGAAGTTAAAGTGAAAATTTTAGGCATTAACCCTGATGAAGAACGTATTTCACTATCAATTAAAGCAGCTTTACCAGAAGAAGAAAAAAATGAAGCTTCAGAAGAAACGACACAACAATATACACATCAAAACGATGATGAAAATGAAAATAACCCAACACTTGGGGATGTTTTCGGAGATAAATTAAAAGACTTAAATTTATAGTTTTAAAATGAAGGTAGCGGGATATATGCATATCTCGCTCCTTTTTTATTGTCTATAAAGTTTACTGGCATGATATAATTGTATGTAAATTATATTACATACGCACATTTTCTTATAATACCGAAAGTTCAAACAACCGAACGCTAAGTGACTTTTCCATATAAACGTCACTTTCATAATCAATGCGTTCATTCCTATTTAAAGTGAAATACCTTATTCTTAGAAGATGACTTTCTTTTATTCTATCTTTTGAAAAGTAGGACCATGTGCTAAAATAATGAAGATAATTAAAGAGAGGAAGAACACTCATGACGAAACCTGTTGTAGCAATTGTAGGGAGACCTAATGTCGGGAAATCAACAATTTTTAATCGTATCGTTGGTGAACGTGTCTCTATTGTTGAAGACACTCCAGGCGTTACACGTGATAGAATTTATTCTAGTGGCGATTGGCTGACACATGAATTTAATATTATCGACACGGGGGGCATTGAAATCGGTGATGCGCCATTTCAAACGCAAATTAGAGCGCAAGCTGAATTAGCCATTGAAGAAGCGGACGTTATTATTTTTATGGTAAACGTTCGTGAAGGATTAACACAAAGTGATGAAATGGTTGCCCAAATTTTATATAAATCTAAAAAACCTGTCGTTCTCGCAGTTAATAAGGTAGATAACCCAGAAATGAGAAACGATATATACGATTTTTATGCGCTAGGATTTGGTGAACCTTATCCTTTATCGGGTTCCCATGGCTTAGGACTAGGGGATTTGCTTGACGCTGTTGCCAGTCATTTTAAAGACATAGTCGATGACGATTATGATGATGATACGATTCGTTTATCTCTCATTGGTCGCCCAAATGTTGGAAAATCAAGCTTGGTTAATGCCATTTTAGGTGAAGAACGGGTCATTGTTTCCAATGTTGCAGGTACCACTCGTGATGCTATTGATACAGAATATACTTTTGATGACCAAAAATATGTACTTATAGATACAGCGGGTATGCGTAAGAAAGGGAAAGTATACGAATCCACAGAAAAGTATTCTGTTTTACGCGCTCTCAAAGCAATTGAACGTTCAAATGTTGTACTCGTTGTTATTGATGCTGAAACGGGGATTATTGAACAAGATAAGCGTGTGGCGGGATACGCTCACGAAGAAGGAAAAGCCATTGTCATTGTAGTCAACAAATGGGATACAGTTGAAAAAGATAGCAAAACAATGAAAAAGTTTATGGACGATATTCGTCAGAACTTCCAGTTTTTGGACTATGCTCAAATCGCATTTGTTTCTGCGAAAGAAAGTGCACGTTTACAAACCTTATTCCCATTAATTAATGAAGCCAGTGAAAACCATAAAAAACGTGTACAAAGTTCTACATTAAATGAAGTCATAACTGATGCAATATCTATGAATCCAACACCAACTGATAAAGGGCGTCGCCTAAATGTGTTCTATGCAACACAAGTTGCCATTGAACCACCAACATTTGTTGTTTTTGTCAATGATGTAGAACTATTGCACTTTTCTTATAAACGTTATTTAGAAAACCAAATACGTCACGCCTTTGGTTTTGAGGGGACACCTGTTCATATTATCGCGCGTAAAAGAAATTAAACTCGGAGGGATTAAAATGACCAATATAACTGTATTCGGTACGGGAAGCTTTGGTAGCGCACTTGCCAATGTTCTTGCTGAAAATGGTCACCATGTTTTAATGTGGGGGAAAAATGAGACAACCATCTCTGAAATTAATACACAACATACAAATAAGAATTATTTAAAAGAAGCGAAGTTAGATCAAACGATTCAAGCAACGACTGATTTAGATCGTGCGATTCAACATTCAGATATTTTTATCATCGCATTACCTACGAAAGCAATTCGAGAAGTGATGGGACGTGTCAATGCAAAATTAAATTCGAAAAAAACATTGATACATGTCACTAAAGGAATAGAAAACGAAACCTTCAAACGGGTTTCTGAAATGCTTGAAGATAGCATTTCTCCTGAATTTAATGCTGGAATAGGTGTTTTATCAGGTCCGAGTCACGCTGAGGAAGTTGTTGTTAAGCAACCAACGACAGTTGCAGCAGCATCTAACAATTCAGAAATACGCCAATTAATACAAGACCTTTTTATGACAGACTACCTTCGTGTTTATACTAACGACGACCTTGTAGGCGTAGAATTAGGGGGCGCATTGAAAAACATCATTGCCATTGCAAGTGGTGTCGTTTCAGGAATGGGCTATGGTGATAATGCTAAAGCCGCATTAATGACACGAGGCCTTGCAGAAATCACACGCTTAGGTGTCCAACTTGGTGCTGACCCTTTAACATTCCAAGGTTTAGGCGGTATCGGTGATTTAATCGTGACTTGTACTTCAACGCATTCAAGAAATTTCTCATTAGGCTATAAACTAGGACAGGGTCAAAAACTAGATGAAATTTTAAACGAAATGAATATGGTGGCTGAAGGCGTTTATACGACACAATCCGTTCATAATTTGGCAAAACAACAAGGTGTAGAAATGCCAATTACAGAAGCGCTTTATAGAGTCTTATTTGAGGATCAACCCGTCGAAGAAGAATTAAAAATCTTGATGGGTCGAAATAAAAAGTCAGAATAAGTCACGAATATGACATTTTCTTTCTAATTTATGGGTTTATTGCTCCTTTCTTAAGGGTACTATAAAAACGCGTAACAAAGCGCAACATGTCTTCAAAGACAATTTTAATGACTTTCACATGCAAATAATCGTGTTATTTGTTAAATTCGAGCTATAATTTAACAAAATCGCATTAAATCAGCGTTTTTCTTGTATAAATCGTTGCAGTACCGCTATTGCTTGTGTTAAAGTCATACCATAATGATAATTGAATTATCATTACATAAACCTTTAGGAGGTGAATTGACATGAACAAAACAGACTTAATCAACGCTGTAGCTGAGCAAGCTGACTTAACTAAAAAGGAAGCTGGTCAAGCTGTTGATGCCGTTTTCGAATCAATTCAAAAATCACTAGCAAAAGGTGACAAAGTACAATTAATCGGTTTCGGTAACTTTGAGGTACGTGAACGTGCTGCACGTAAAGGACGTAACCCTCAAACAGGTAAAGAAATTGATATCCCTGCAAGCAAAGTTCCAGCTTTCAAAGCAGGTAAAGCTTTAAAAGATGCAGTGAAATAATTCAATTATTTACTTAGAAAGCCCTGTAATTAGGGCTTTTTTTATTTTTTTATAATCCTCTTTATACTAAATCTAAAATATTCTGCAATTCAGTTTTCTCATGCTTCATATTTCAATGAAATTTCTTATCACCACATTATCAAATGTACGCTATAAGCTACATTACTTTTGAAACGTTATCATTTTGCATATACTTATAAATATCGTGAAGATTTCAAAACAATTCAGATTTAATTTTCAAACCGATAATGTTAAGATAGTAAGTGATTAAAAATTGAGGTGTGACCATGAGTAAAACCTTTGAACTATTAGAAAAACAGATGAATAAAACATTAATTCATATACATAAACCAAAAAATGTCTTTGTTAATCGTGCATTAAGCGAAATTTTAGATTCATTAGAAATACCTACATTATCAAAAGTTGCTGTGCTCTCTATTAATACTGCGATGAATCATCTCGATCGAATCAGCTTTTACCGGTTTGAACGAGATGCCATTTTAATAGGAGATTTGTATAGCGCGCATTATTACTACCTTATTTCACAAATACAATCCACCACTTTTCAAAAGCATATGAGTGAGGCAATTATCAAAATTAATGCACAGAAGTCATACCTTCAAAATGAACATCAATCTCTATCACAACATCAACTTTTAGAAACTGTGTTAGCGGTTGAATTTGGTTTAATCGATACACTATTGAATATATATCAATTAAATACACTAAAAGAAGAGAATCATCAACGTATTATTGCACATTTAGCCGTTGATCAATTGACATATCTTAACTTTTTAAATGAAACCCAAATTAATCAATTGATTGATGTGATACACTCAAAATACAAATATACTGGAGTCGGTTTTAATGAATAATCAAGCAGATAAACAAAAAGTACATGAGGTCTTTCAAAATATTTCAGGCAAGTATGATAAATTGAATAATATCATTAGCTTTGAGCAACATAAAGTATGGCGTAAAAAAGTCATGAAAGAAATGAATGTACGTCCAGGATCTCAAGCATTAGATGTCTGTTGTGGGACGGCTGACTGGACAATCGCATTAAGTAAAGCAGTAGGTCCTAATGGTGAAGTCACGGGAATAGATTTTAGTGAAAATATGTTAAAAGTAGGAGAAACTAAAACAGAAAACATGTCTAATATACGCCTCATTCAAGGTGATGCTATGGATCTCCCATTTGAAGATGACAGTTTTGATTATGTAACAATTGGCTTCGGACTTCGTAATATTCCAGATTATACGAAAGCTCTTGCAGAAATGTATCGTGTACTTAAGCCCGGTGGAACAGCTGTTTGTTTAGAAACTAGTCAACCCACGGCTCCTATTTTTAAGCAAGGTTATCAACTTTACTTTAAATTTATAATGCCGTTATTCGGAAAGATTTTCGCAAAATCAAAACAAGAATACGAATGGCTTCAACAATCGGCGTTTGATTTCCCAGATAGCGAAACATTGAAAGGGTTATTTGAATCAGTATCATTTGAAAATGTAAAAGTACGTCGCTTTACAGGTGGTGTGGCGGCGATGCATTTAGCTCATAAACCTAAAACAAAATAATTAAAGGTGAGGACCATGTCGAAAATTTATATGAATCGAGAACTAAAATATATAGAAAAAAACTTAGCGCATCAGATGCAATGCGAAGATATGACGTTGCAAAAAGCAGCAGAACATTTATTATCATCCGGTGGCAAACGTGTACGTCCTCTATTCGTAATTCTCAGTAGTTATTTGAGTAATCAGCACGCCACAGAAGATACTTATCGCGTAGCCGTTGCATTAGAATTGATTCATATGGCGACATTGGTTCATGATGATGTAATCGACTTTAGTGATAAACGCCGGGGCAAAACGACAATTGAAAAAGAGTGGAATCAATCTACAGCCATTTTAACGGGAAATTTTTTACTTGCACGTGCTTTAGAACATTTGTCTCCGATAGAAAACCCTCATATTCATCAAACATTATCAAAAGCTATCGTAGAAGTGTGTCGCGGAGAATTATTTCAATTTCAAGACCAGTTTCGTGCAAACCAATCAATTACAAATTACTTGCGTCGCATTAAACGTAAAACGGCATTGCTCATTCAATTAGCAACTGAAGTAGGAGCGATGAGTGGTGGGGCTAATGCTCAAACGGTAAAAACAATGAGAAACATTGGCTATAATATTGGTATGAGTTTTCAAATCATTGATGACATTCTAGACTTTACGAGTTCCGAGAAAAAATTGGGTAAACCTGTCGGAAGTGATTTGAGAAATGGACATATGACGTTGCCAACATTGCTCGAAATGAAACGAGATTCTCAGTTGAAAGCACGCATTGAATCATTAAACGCAAATGCGCCTCAAGATGCTTTTGAATTATGTGTGGAACAAATTCGAAACTCAGAATCGATTAAGATTTCTCAACAAATTAGTGAGCGCTATTTGCAAAAAGCGAATGATTTATTAGCAACATTACCCGACAATGATGCAAAACCTGTGTTTAAAAAATTGATTTCTAAGCTTAAAAATCGTATGTCATAATATATAAAACGATTGAAAGCGCTTTATTTACATGGTAGGATATTCTTGTAATCTATACATAAACACAGGGGGATCCTCACAATGGAAAAAACATTCGTAATGATTAAACCAGATGCTGTACAAAGAAAATTAATCGGTGAAATTGTTCAACGTCTTGAACAAAAAGGGTTAAAATTAGTTGGTGCTAAATTAATGACTGTGCCTCAAGAGTTAGCGGAAGAACATTATGGTGAACATAAAAGCAAACCTTTTTATTCTAAGTTAATTTCATTTATTACTTCTGCACCTGTATTTGCAATGGTCGTAGAAGGGGAAGATGCGGTGGCTGTTTCCCGTCATATTATTGGCTCTACAAATCCTTCAGAAGCTACACCAGGCTCTATCCGTGGGGATTTAGGTCTAACAGTCGGACGCAATGTTGTACACGGTTCTGACTCAGTCGAATCAGCAGAAAGAGAAATCAACTTATGGTTTAAGCCAGAAGAAATCAGTAATTACCAATCACCAGATGAAGTTTGGTTATACGAATAGAAAAAACGAGATAAAAGAGTTGAAACAATATGCCGTTTCAGCTCTTTTATCTATCAAAACACTTTAGTTATTAAAAGCGTTAAACTTTTTCTTATTTTTCTGTTAATTTAAACGATATTTTGTGCTATGATAAACAACATATTTAATTTAAATCTTTGATGACACAATACGCTATGTTAGTCTAAAAATAATGAATTAATAAAAGGAGTTGCCCGTTATGAGATTTTTAACTGCCGGCGAATCACATGGCCCTCAATTAACAGTGATTATTGAAGGATTGCCTGCAAATATGAAAATAGATATCGATCAAATCAATAAAGAAATGTTCAAACGTCAAGGGGGTTATGGTCGGGGTCGACGTATGCAAATTGAAAAAGATACCGTAGAAATTGTTTCTGGTGTTCGACACGGATATACATTAGGTAGCCCTGTAACAGTGATTGTTAAAAATGATGATTTTAAACATTGGCAGAAGATTATGGGAGCTGAACCTATAACTGAAGAAGAACAAGAAAATATGAAGCGTGTCATTACAAAGCCACGGCCTGGTCATGCGGACTTAGTGGGCGGTATGAAATATAATCATCAAGACCTTCGCAATGTCTTAGAGCGTTCTTCTGCACGTGAAACTGCAGCGCGAGTTGCTGTTGGTGCAATTTGTAAAAGTCTTCTCGCACAATTAGGTATCGAACTCTTTAGCCGTGTCGTAGAAATTGGTGGCATTAAAGATGAAGGTGAATACGACATTGATACGATTAAAAAGTCCGAAGATGCCAATGATGTTCGCGTGGTGGATGAAAGTATTGCACAGGCCATCCGCGATAAAATAGATCAAGCTAAAAAAGACGGCGACTCTATCGGCGGAGTTGTTCAGGTCATTGTGAATCACATGCCTGTCGGTGTGGGAAGTTATGTCCACTATGATCGTAAATTAGATGGACGCATCGCCCAAAGCGTTGTCGGCATAAATGCTTTTAAGGGTGTCAGCTTTGGTGTAGGCTTTCAAGCGGGAGCTTTACTTGGTTCACAAGTTCAAGACCCAATTATGTATGATGAAACAAGAGGATACTACCGTGCAAGCAACCATTTAGGAGGTTTAGAAGGGGGCATGTCGAATGGAATGCCTATCGTTGTAAATGGAGTAATGAAACCAATTCCAACTTTATACAAACCACTTGCTTCTGTGGATATCAAAACAAAAGAACCTTTTAAAGCGACGATTGAGCGTTCAGATAGTTGCGCAGTGCCAGCGGCGAGTATTGTTTGTGAACATGCCGTTGCTTTCGAAATTGCCAAAGCGCTCTTAGAAGAATTCGAATCTAATGATATTGAGACATTGAAAAACCAGGTAGACACGCGTCGCTTACGAAACATCACTTATTAAAAGGAGATTTCTATGCAATTACACACACGTTATCCTCACGATAACTATCCTATAATAGTAGAAAATGGGGCCATTCAACATCTCAATGACTTCTTGTCAGATTATGAGCATATATTCATTCTTATAGATGAACACGTTGCCAAATGTTGGCCAGATGTGCAACATCAAATCAAACCGAAACATACTTTAATCACAATCCCCTCTGGTGAGCAAGTGAAATATATACAATATTATGAGCAATATATGGGGCAAATTCTATCATTCAAACCTACACGACAAACATGTCTTGTTGCTATTGGTGGGGGAGCTACGGGAGATTTTGTTGGATTTTTAGCCGCCACGTTATTACGTGGGGTTGACTTTATTCAAGTTCCTACTACACTATTAGCTCATGATTCTAGCATTGGCGGAAAAGTAGGTATTAATTCGCCTCAAGGTAAAAATTTAATAGGCGCTTTTTACAGACCTAAAGCGGTTATTTATGACTTAGATTTTTTAACTACTTTACCTCAAACAGAGATTTTAAGTGGCTACGCAGAAGTTTATAAACACGCACTTCTCAATTCTAAAAAAGCTGTCAATCAGCTTGAACAGATGTATCCTAACGTGCAAACATTGCTCAAGTTAAAAAATATAGAGACCGTCATTGTCGATGGCATAGAAACTAAATTAAATATTGTACTCGCAGACGAGAAGGAACAAGGACAACGCAAATTTTTAAATTTAGGTCATACTTTTGGCCACGCGATTGAATACCAACATCACTTAGCGCACGGTCATTCTGTGATGTTAGGTATTTTATTTCAATATTTTGTTTCTAATTTAATCTTAAAAACGCAATATTCAACAACATCATTTTATCAGTATTTAAAAGAACTCCATTATCCGCTATCCATCATTGATGACTTTAATTTTGAACAGCTCTATGAATACATGTTGTCAGATAAAAAAAATGATGCGACAGGCGTACAAATGGTACTATTAAAAGATTTTGGACAACCCACTGTGCAACATATTCCAAAATCCATTTTAAAACAATCATTTAATCAAATGGTTGCATTACATCAAGAGGTGATATAAATGGAAACTATTTCATCCAACGGACCCCTTAAAGGGAAAATAACAATCCCGGGTGATAAATCTATGACGCATCGTGCCATCATGTTGGCCTCACTTGCTCAAGGAAAGTCTATCATTACAGGTCCTCTTTTAGGAGAGGATTGTATGAGAACAGCCAACATTTTTCAAACTTTAGGCGTTCAAATGACATTTTCAGAAAATCAAATTGAAATCAACTCACCAGGATACGAACATTTCACAACTCCACATCAAGTCCTTTATACGGGTAATTCAGGTACCACAACTCGGCTTATGGCTGGTTTATTAGGAGGACTTGGGATTGAAAGTGTTTTAGCTGGAGATGCGTCAATAGGTAAAAGGCCCATGAAGCGCATTATTGATCCGCTTCAAAAAATGGGTGTACAGATACGAGGTATAGAGAATAACTATACGCCCCTCACTATAAGTAGAGGAAATGTTAGAGGAATACACTATAAAATGCCTGTTGCTAGCGCTCAAGTAAAAAGTGCTTTATTATTTGCGGGTTTATTTGCACCTGATTCAACCACAATTGAAGAGATTGATATTTCTAGGAATCATACAGAAACAATGTTTCAACATTTTGGCATTCCTATTGGAACTTCTAACCAAACAATAACTTTACCAGGAAAAAGTATCCAACACTTGTCACCTAATAATTTTGATGTTCCTGGTGATATTTCTTCTGCTGCCTTCTTTATTGTTGCAGCACTTATTACACCTGGCAGTGATATTTATATTCATCACGTTGGAATGAATGAAACGAGAGATGGCATTATAGAAATCGTTAAAAAAATGGGCGGACATTTAGAAATTCTGAATTTAACCGATACCCCTGAACCTACTGCAACATTACATGTAAGATATACTGAACATTTAAAGCCGATTGAAATAAGTGGTCAACTCATTCCACGTTGTATTGATGAACTTCCTGTCATTGCTTTACTCTGTACACAAGCAACAGGTTCAAGTATCATTAAAGATGCTGAAGAATTAAAGGTAAAAGAAACAAACCGCATTGATACTACAGTTAATGAATTGAATCGTCTTGGGTTTCAACTTGAACCTACAGCGGATGGGATGATTATTCATCCTTCTCAACTTACCACCCCCCAAGTTGTAGATAGCCATACAGATCATCGTATAGGCATGATGTTGGCGATTGCCTCGTTATTAACGAAGGAAGACATTCAAATTCAACGTTTTGATAGCGTAAATGTTTCTTTCCCAGGATTCTTACCAATCTTAAAACAATTAGAGAATGAGGGATAATATGCAAGATATCTATAAACTTATAGATGATATCAACTTACAAAAATTAGATGACCTCGATTCACGAGTTCAAGAAGCACTACAATCTGATGATGACGAAGGGTTGTTTGCGCTTGGCGAAACTTTATACCAATATGGTTTAACACCTCAAGGGCTTGAGGTGTTTCGCACGTTATACCACAAGTATCCAAATGAAGGCGAAGTTCTCATTTACTTTATAGAAGGGCTTGTGACTGAAAACCATATTGATGAAGCTTTAGAATATTTAAATGAAGTGCCAGAAACCCCAGAAAAATTGATGCTTGAAGCAGATTTATATCAACAAATTAACATGCTTGAAGTGGCAATCGATAAATTAGAAGCAGCTCTTGAAATTCAACCTAATGACCCCATCATTCATTTTGCGCTTGCTGAATTGTTATATTTTGATGGTCAATACTTACGTGCTTCTCGTGAATACGATACTGTGTTAGAGAGCGGAGAGTATGAAGTCAATGGTATTAATCTATTTTCACGTCTTGCCGATAGTAGCCTTCAAAGTGGAAATTATCAAGATGCTTTAAAATGGTATGATGAAATAAACGAGCAGGAATTGGTTCCTGAAGATTATTTAAAAAAGGCTGTTGCTTACGAAAAAAATGATCGTACACAAGAAGCCATAAAAATAACAAAAACACTCTTAAATAAGGATCCTGACTTTATACAAGCCTACTACTATTTGCAACAGCTTTACGAAAATGAAAAAATGTTCGCAGACGCAATAGAAATTGGTGATGAAGGTTTACGTTTAAATCAATATTATAAAGAATTAATGTTCAGTACCGGGGCGCTTAAAATTGAACACGGAGACCAAAATGAAGCTGTTTCATTGTTAAAACAAGCGCTCGAAGTCGACCCAAGCTATCAAGAACCTTTACTCATGTTAGCAGATTTATATCGTCATGAAGAAGACTATGAAGCCCTAATTGAGTTGGTACAATTTGTGAATGAGGAAGATATGGATCCCGTATTCATTTGGCAACTGGCATATGCCTTAGGACAAGAAGAGCGTGATAAAGAAGCACAGCATTTTTATGATATTGCCTATACATCTCTAAAAGACAATGTAGACTTCTTAAAAGATTATTATGAATATCTCATTGAAATTAGCCAAATAGCGCATGCTAAAACAATTTTGGACCTCTTGATTCAAAAAGAACCCAATCAAGAGAAATGGCAAGATGAATACGATAGATTAAACTAAGGGGACCAGCAATGTTTGAGGTACCTATAAATAAAGATAAACAACATTTTATGGACTATCTGTTATTTCAATATCAATTTAAATCACGTATTACTGTTTGGATTTTAAACTACCTCAAAGCAAATGACTCCCATGTCAAATTCGTAAAATTTGTTGATGAAATTAATCCACAACATACGACACTTGAAATATCAGTAGAAAATAGTCAACAAGATGCAATACGTCTCACTTTTAATCAAAATATATACATTAATACGAATAAAATTTTTACATTAATTGTTGAAGACATTGATCAACTTGACATCAAAATCCATTTTTCACATCCCGATTATCGTGATACGCGACTTGATTTTATCATTTTGCATCAATTATTCAGTCATCACGTGGATGAATCTTATATTTATGACTTAAAACGCATCCATTTAAACTCAACCACATACCAACATTTAATGCATTTATTGGAATCTCAAATCGATTTAAGTCTACGTGTTAAAAATCCTGATGCATTTAAATGGTACACGCATTTGCTTAGCGTTCTAAAATTGCGCCGTTATAAATTCTATGAGGAGTGAAAGCATGAATTGGTCAACAATACATCAAACTATCATATACAACCGATTTATTTTATGGCTTTTGCTCCTATGTAACTTACTTGGAACAATTTATGGATATATTTGGTATTTACCACAGTTAATGAGATCTGAATGGTATTTTTGGATTTTTATTCCAGACAGCCCAACCGCTTCATTATTTTTGACTATTAGCATCTTTTTAATGCTGTTTAACAAAAGAAATGCGATTATCGATACACTTGCTTTTGTTACTTTGATCAAATACGGGGTTTGGGCTGTAATTATGAATATATTTATGTTTATTCATGACGACACAGTTTATATTACGGGAATCATGCTGATTTTTTCACATGCCGTTATGTCTATACAAGCTATTTTATTTTTACCTCGTTTGACCGTTACAACACTCAGTCTAACAATCACTTTAATATGGATTTTTCATAATGATGTGATTGATTATGTGTTTCACCAATATCCTGTATACGGGTCGCTCATTCATTATGAATCCATAATTGGCTATATTGCTTTTTGGCTTAGCGCGATTCCTTTTATTGTTATTTTATATATCTTTCGGATACGAGAGGATAAAAAGTTTGACCATTATTAATCAACCACTTACAATATAATTAAAGGAGTGAGCATAATGTCTTTTATGTCTTTAATCATTTATTTTGTAATACTTATGATCCTCCCAATGTATGCGCAACACAAAGTAAAATCTAACTATGAAAAATACTCTCAAGTTAGATCAACGAGTGGCAAGACGGGACGAGAAGTTGCTTTAGAAATTTTACATGCAAATGGCATTTACGACGTTGATGTAAAAGAAGGGGAAGGCTTTTTAACAGATCATTACGATCCTAGTAAAAAGGTCGTTGTATTATCACCTTCAAATTATAATCGTCCTAGTGTAGCAGGTACAGCGATTGCTGCTCACGAAGTCGGACATGCGATTCAGCATTACGAAGGTTATTTCTTCTTACGTTTCCGTTCTGCATTAGTTCCTGTAGCGAATTTAGGTAGCTCTTTATCCTACTTATTAATCACAGCAGGCTTTATTCTTACAATGTTGCATATCGCATTTGGTTCAACTTTATTATGGATTGGTATTTTCTTTATGGCATTTGCAGTGCTATTCTCAATTGTCACATTGCCAGTCGAATTTGATGCAAGTAAGCGTGCCATGAGACAAATCCAACATTTGAATATTGTTGATGAAAAAGAATATAAACATGCAGGACGCGTACTACGTGCTGCAGCAATGACGTACGTTGCAGCTACTGCCGTTGCGGTTGCTGAATTAGTACGATTAATTCTCATTGCACGTTCTGAAGAATAGTCATAAGCATTCAACACCCGTTCTTATCCCATGATAAGAGGGGTGTTTTTGTTTGGCTAAAATTCTTTCTAAAGTGGGTTGATACATTGCCGATATATAGCTCAATCATGTAAGATAAAGAATAAGATACGAAAGGGTGAGTTTTATGGAAAAATCTATGCAAATGATGCAACAAGAAGTAGATAACTATATTTCACAATTTAAAGCCGGCTATTTCTCACCTCTTGCAAATTTAGCACGTCTTACAGAAGAGGTAGGAGAACTTGCTAGAGAAATCAACCATTATCACGGTGAAAAACAAAAAAAATCTACAGAAGAACCTAACACAATTGAAGCTGAACTTGGTGACAATTTATTTGTCTTACTTTGTTTAGCCAATTCATTAAATATAGATATGACCGAAAGTTTTAATCAAACGATGGAAAAATTTAATCACCGAGATCAACATCGCTTTGAACGTAAATAAAAAGGAGTGATCGGTTGTGAAAATAGGAATCACATGTTATCCCTCAGTAGGTGGTTCAGGAATTATTGCCACAGAATTAGGGATACTTATGGCTGAGCGTGGACATGAAGTACATTTTATTACTTCAAATATGCCATTTCGTTTAAAAAAGCCTGTTCCAAATATCACATTTCATCAAGTCGATATTAATCAGTATGCCGTGTTTCAATATCCGCCATACGATATTTCTTTAAGTACAAAAATTGCAAATGTAATTAATGAATACGACTTAGATGTATTACATATGCATTATGCAATTCCACATGCAATTTGTGGTATTCTGGCACGTCAAATGTCTGGAAAAAATATAAAAATTATGACCACGCTACATGGAACAGATATTACGGTATTAGGTTATGACCACGCGTTACAAAATGCAATAAAATTTGGCATTGAAAAAAGTGATATCGTCACAAGTGTAAGTCAGTCACTTAAAGAGGAAACTTACGAAATTATACAACCTGAAAAGGAAATCATTCCTATCTATAATTTTGTAAAGGAAAAAGATTTTCCTCAAGGACGTCAGCCAAAATTACGTACGAGTTATGGCATTGCAGAGGATGAAAAAGTGGTTATTCATGTTTCTAATTTTAGAAGAGTAAAACGTATTGATACAGTGATTGACACCTTTCATCTTATACGTCAAAAGATGAAAGCAAAGTTATTACTTATAGGGGATGGGCCTGAGTTGTTAGACATGCGACAACGTGTAAAGTCTCTTCAATTAAGTGAGGATGTCTTATTTCTAGGTAAGCAAGATTGCATGAGTAACTTTTATCAAATTTCAGATTTACTTTTGCTCATGAGCGAGAAAGAAAGTTTTGGACTTACATTGCTAGAAGCGATGCACACAGGCGTTCTACCTATTGGCACTCGGGCAGGAGGAATCCAAGAAGTCATTAAACATGAAGAAACTGGATTTCTTGTAGATATTGGAGATGCTGAGACTGCTGCCCAATATGCGGTATCTATACTTCAAAATCCAACAAAATACCAACAAATGCAGACAAAAATGTTACTAGACATCCAAGAAAGATTTAATTCTAAAAAGATTGCAGATCAATATGAATATTACTATCAACAAATGTTAGGAGACTCAAAGGTTCATGTCTAAAGCAGCTTTTAATGCGGCCATCCCATTGATGAAACATATTCAACAACATGGTTTTGAAGCCTATTTTGTAGGTGGAGCCGTACGTGATTTTTATCTCAATCGTACGATAAATGATGTCGATATCGCTACCAGTGCGACACCTGATGAAATAGAGACTATATTTGAACATACTATTCCGGTAGGTAAAGCCCACGGAACTATTAATGTCGTATGGAAAAAAAACAATTATGAAGTTACTACTTTTCGAACGGAAGGTCGTTATGAAGATCATCGGCGTCCAACCGACGTTCAATTTGTACGCTCATTATATGAAGATGTCGCACGTCGAGATTTTACTATTAATGCTATGGCAATGGATACAAACTTTAAATTGTATGATTATTTTGATGGCTGTAATGATTTAAACCATCACTGTATACGTACAGTAGGCAATCCACAAGCACGTTTCACTGAAGATGCCTTACGTATTATAAGAGGTCTTCGTTTTCAATCTCAGTTGAATTTTGATATAGAAGAAAAAACCTACGTAGCAATGTCTGCATGTGTAGAAGATATTCATTATTTATCAATCGAACGAATTATGACTGAGCTCGAAAAGTTATTATTGGGACGGGGCATTGAGAAAGCATTTAAAGCAATGGTTGATTTAAAAATCATGGCCCACATTCCTTATTTAAAAATGTTTAATTGGCAGCATATACATTTAAATATAGCGCTCTCTTTATCGCAATTTTTAGCCTTTTTACATTTATTTGAAGGCCAAAAAGAGGGTATTAAACGTTTAAAATTGAGTAATCAAACTTTAAAAGAAGCTGAACACTTGGCAAGTGCAATCCTGCGTCTCCAACAAATTCAGTCTAAAGAAGAATTACAAATATGGGTTTACGATTACGGTGAAAATATAGCTTCGGAAATCTTTTATTTAAAACCACTATTAGAGGCGCATGAGATTCAAATCGCGAATCCTTTAATATTCAATCCAAAAATCATTCAAGAGATTTATCAACAGCTATCCATTCATAATAGAAAAGAAGTAAATATGAATGGTAAAGTTTTAATGGAGGTCCTCGATCAACCTAGTGGTCCTTGGATTAAACATGCATTAAGAGAAATTGAATGTGCCATCGTGTTGAAAAAAGTAAAAAATAGTCGAACAGATATTGTGGAATGGGTGAAGCAAAATGTCAAAGTATAGAGATCAAATTTTAAAATTAATTGCAGATGCGCGTCCGAACTATATTTCCGGACAAGCAATTGCAGAACAACTACATATTTCACGGATGACTGTAAAAAAAGTGATAGATCAATTGAAATCCGAGTCTATCTCAATAGATTCAGTTCATAATAAAGGTCATCGTTTAAATGAGTTTCCTCAACAATGGCATGCAAGTATTATTCACTCAATGATAGAATATCCTACGCTTTTTGAATCCGTCTATACATATGACAGTGTGGGATCCACGCAATTAGAAGCAAAGCATCTACTGGTTGATCATGATGAAGCGATGCTTATTATCAGTGATGAACAAACTGAGGGAAGAGGGCGTTTTAAAAGACCTTGGCAATCTTCAAAAGGTAAAGGGTTGTGGATGTCCCTTGTCCTACGTCCTGATATCTCTTATGCAATGCTCACGACATTTAATTTATTTATTTCACTGGCCATCCGTGATGCTATTCAAGAGTATGTTGAGCAAGATGTAAAAATCAAATGGCCTAATGACATTTACATCGGTGAGAAAAAAATTTGTGGGTTTTTAACTGAAATGGTTGCTAACGCAGATCGTATAGAAGCCGTCATTTGTGGGATTGGAATTAATATCAATCAAGACGAGACCGATTGGAATCCAGAGGTGAGAAAAATCGCGACTAGCATTTCACTTCAAAACAGCCAATCAATAAATCGATACGCTTTTTTAAAGACTTTAATGTCTCATATACAACAACGATATAGCCAATTTTTATCAAAACCATTTACATCTATTAAACAAGAATATATTGCCGCTTCAAACATTTGGAACCGTAGATTACGGTTTACTGAAGGAACACGTCAGTTTTATGGAAAAGTCATCGAAATTGATGATTTGGGATTTTTGCATGTGGTCGATGAATCAGGTACGATTCATCGTTTAATGAGTGCGGATATAGATTTATAGATAGAAAGGAGGGAACAATATGTCTCGATATGCCGTTGTTGACCTTGAAACAACGGGGAATCAGGTTGACTACGATGAAATTATTCAAATTGGCATTTCATTTGTCGAAAACAATCAAATTGTAGATCAATATCATTCAATGGTTAAAACTGATTTAGAAATCCCTACTTTTATACAAGCATTGACTTCTATTGAAAAAGATATGTTGGCTCAAGCCCCTTATTTCAACTCAATCGCTCAAGAAATTTATAACAAATTGCAAAATTGTATTTTCGTCGCACATAACGTGAATTTTGATTTAAATTTTCTTCAACACGCATTTAAACGTTGTCATATTCACTATGCGCCAGCACAAACGATTGACACACTTGAATTATTTAAAATTGCCTTTCCTATGGAGAAAAGTTATCAATTAGGTGAGTTGGCAGACGCTTTGGGAATTTCACTTGGACAAGCACATCGAGCAGATGAAGATGCACGTGCAACAGCTTTACTCATGATCAAAGCCTTTAAACGTTTTGAAAAACTACCTATTGAAACTATTAAACAACTCTATTTTTTGAGCAAGCATCTAAAATATCAATTAGATTATTATTTCTTTGAATTAGTCCGTACTGCTCCAAAACAGACCGAACAAAATTTATATACTCAATTCTGTCATATTTACTATAAACCTATTCCTGATTTAAAGGAGACACATTTTCATTTTGAAGGAAATATTAAAGACCTCTATCAAACCATTGTAAATCATGCAGGGTACCAATATCGAGAAACTCAACTTTATATGGCTGAAACCATTTTTAATCAAATAATGCATAATGAGAAAACTTTAATTGAGGCAGATACTGGAAGTGGTAAATCACTTGCCTATCTCATCGCTGCATTGATGTTTCATATTGAAACAGGAGAACATGTTATGATTTCCACGAATACGAAACTACTTCAAAATCAGTTACTGACTCATGACATTCCTGTCATCAATCGTGCTTTAGATACACAGATTCATGCGCGCATGATTAAAAGCAAACAAGATTATATTTCGTTAGGTCTTGTACGACAAATCATCGATGAAAAAACATCTAACTATGAAGTTAATTTATTAAAAATGCAATTGCTCATCTGGTTACTTCATACGGAAACAGGTGATATTCAGGAACTTAATTTACGTGGTGCCCAAAAAATGTATTTTCATCAGAAGGTTGAAACTTATGTTCCTTATAAAAATGATGTTCATTACTATCACTATATCAAACAAAATGCACGCCGTATTCAAATTGGAGTGACGAATCATGCACACTTAATGTATTCTTCACCTGATGACACCATCTATCAACTTTTTAATCACTGTATTATTGATGAAGCACATCGCCTGCCTGATTATGCTTTTGAAAAATCAATAAAAGAAGTCGACTATGCGGATATCAAGTATCAACTTGGTTTAATTGGCAAATCTGAAAAGGAAAAATTATTACGCCAATTATACTTCTTAGAAAACACGCGTAAAGCTCAGAAATTAGATATACCTCCGATTGATATATTTAGTATAAAACAAGATGTTGATCAGATTCATGCTGACAATGAATATCTCTTCGATGTGTTATTTGAACAATCACACCAATCAAAGATTTACGAAGATGAAAGCACAAAAACATTTTATGTTTATGAAATTGAGTCACAACACATTAAACAACCTTTAAATCGACTCATTCATCAAATCAATCAAACACTTGAAAACTTTAATAACATGAAGCACATAACAGTTAAAACGATACGTAAACACTTATTATATGTACGTGATTTAATGAAACGTTTTGAAAGCGCCCTTAATCAAGATGAACCATTTTATATTTCATTGAAAAATACTCATCAAAAGTCAACACTTAAAATTCATATTAAAGAAAATAAAATTAAGACGACGTTAACTGAAAAAGTACTTAAGAAATTTGATTCAGTTACATTTGTATCGGGTACGTTGACTTTTAATGGTTCGTTTGACACTTATAAAAAGTGGTTCAATGACGAAAATTTTAAATCGTTCATCATGAAATCATCCAACTCCCAATATTCAAAAGGTCATTTATTTATTCCGACTGATATTGAGCGATACGATTATCAATCTCATGACGATTACGTACAGTCTATCGTTTCTTATATCATTGACTATGCAAATGTCGTGCAAGGGAAGTGCCTTGTTTTATTTACGAGTTATAAAATGTTAAACGAGGTCATGGCTTATTTACAAGACTTGGAATCGCTTGAAGATTATGTCATATTATCACAACAACCTAGCCAAAATGTTAAAATTGTGCAGCAGTTCAATCATTTTGACAAAGCTATCCTGCTTGGAACATCTATGTTTTTTGAAGGATTTGATTATCAAGCGACAGGTATCAAATGTGTCATGATTACTAAATTGCCTTTTATGAGTCAATATCATGCAAAACCTGTGCTACTTAAAGATGAGTTTGACAATATTTTTAAAGATTACATTTTGCCTGAAGCTGTGTCACGATTTAAGCAAGGATTAGGACGACTGTTGCGTAATGAAAATGATGAAGGTATCGTTGTTTCATTTGACAATCGACTGATTCATCAACATTATAGACATTTCTTTAATGATGCAATTGAACCATTTCAACGTTATGAAGGGAATATCAAGCAATTTGATGCATTATTAAATAAATTGAATTCAAAAAAAGACTAAATTTAACAACTTCCTTACAAATCTTATGAATGTAGAAGTCCAAGCTAAGTTTTGATAAAATAATAAAGAGTAAAAATGTTATAGGAGACTGGTTATGAAAACAACGATTAAAGAAGCTAAAAATTTTATAGGTCAAGAAGTGACAATTGGAGCGTGGCTCGCTAATAAACGCTCTAGTGGTAAAATCGCTTTCTTACAATTGCGTGATGGAACAGGTTTCATGCAAGGTGTTGTCGTTAAAGCAGCAGTAGATGAAGAAACGTTCCAACTTGCTAAATCATTAACGCAAGAAACGTCCCTCTACATTACAGGTGAAATTACTGAGGATCAACGTTCGGATTTAGGTTATGAGATGCAAGTTAAATCGATCGAAACGATACATGAAGCACACGATTATCCCATTACTCCTAAAAACCATGGCACAGAATTTTTAATGGACCATCGCCATTTATGGTTGCGTTCAAAAAAACAGCATGCCGTAATGAAAATTCGTAACGAAATTATTCGTGCAACTTATGAATTTTTTAATAACAATGGTTTTACAAAGATTGATCCTCCGATATTAACGGCGAGTGCACCTGAAGGGACAAGTGAACTATTCCATACTAAATATTTCGATGAAGATGCATTTTTATCACAAAGTGGACAACTTTATATGGAAGCTGCGGCAATGGCATATGGTAAAGTATTCTCATTTGGTCCTACTTTCCGTGCAGAAAAATCTAAAACACGTCGTCATTTAATTGAGTTTTGGATGATTGAACCTGAAATGGCTTTTACGACACATGAAGAAAGTTTACAAGTTCAAGAACAATATGTTTCTTATGTTGTGCAATCTGTACTAAAAAATTGCGTTATTGAACTTAAAACATTAGAACGTGACACTTCAAAATTAGAAAAAGTCAACGCACCATTCCCAAGAATTTCCTATGATGATGCCATCGACTTTTTACACAAAGAAGGATTTGATGATATTGAATGGGGCGATGATTTTGGAGCCCCTCATGAAACAGCGATTGCAAATCATTATGATCTCCCTGTATTTATTGTCAACTATCCAACAAAAATCAAACCGTTCTACATGCAACCTAATCCTGAAAATGAAGATACAGTCTTATGTGCGGATTTAATAGCACCTGAAGGCTACGGTGAAATTATTGGTGGGTCAGAACGTATTAATGATTTGAATTTATTAGAACAACGTATTGATGAACATCAGTTAGATACTGAAAGTTATCAATATTATCTTGATCTACGAAAATATGGTTCTGTACCACACAGTGGTTTCGGACTTGGATTGGAGCGAACAGTCGCATGGATTTCTGGCGTAGAACATGTTCGTGAAACATCACCATTCCCACGTTTATTAAACCGTTTATATCCTTAGAAATTGATTGACTTTTAGACCAAGTCTCATTCCATTCAAATTGAGCTTGGTCTTTTTATATCAACATTGAAAGAAGGTGACGAAATGAATGCAAGAGAGCTTCAAATCCGCCCAGTTGTCATTCGATATGAATTGTTAAATCACTATCATTCGCTTGGATTAAATGAGGCAGATTTGATAATTTTGATTAAGATTTTGCATGCTTATGAAATATCTAACTTACAACCTTCAATAGATATATTAAAACAGGGGACAACCATGCAAGAGACTGAAGTCACGATGATTATTCAAAAATTAATTCGACTCGATTTATTATCAATGACAGTGGAAAAAAATGCAGAAGGTAAGTTTTCCGAATTCATCAATTTAGATGGCTTTTTTCATCAATTCGCACAATTGCTCAATAAAGAAGAGCAACAACAAGAAAAAGCGCATGAAGCCTTTCAGTTTAAAACACTTTTCTCAAAAGTTGAATCTGCTTTTGGACGTGCATTGTCACCACTTGAAATTGAGACGTTAACACAATGGTTAGATGTTGACCAATATCCAATTGATCTAATCGAGACAGCTGTTGATGAAGCATTGAGTCATAACAAACTAAGTCTCAAATATATCGATCGTATATTGCTAAATTGGCAAAAAAATCATGTTTCAACAGTTGCAGATACGAAACCGATACGGGCAAAATTTAAAAAACAATCTCAACAGGGACCTAAAAAAATAGAAAATTTCCCTAAGTTTGATTGGTTAAATGGGGAGTCGCCAAATGGTAAGTAAGAAAAAAGCTTTAGAAATGATTGATACTATTGATAAAATGTTTCCTGATGCCGAATGTGAACTAAATCATAAAAATCCATTCGAATTAACTATTGCGGTCTTATTGTCTGCCCAATGCACAGACAATGCAGTGAATAGAGTTACAAAAAATTTATTTGAAAAATATCATACACCTGAAGATTATCTTCAAGTTGACCACAATGAGTTAGAAAATGATATTCGAAGCATCGGCTTATATCGCAACAAAGCCAAAAATATTCAGAAGTTATCGCAATCACTGATTGATAAATTTGACGGTGAAGTGCCACATACACATGCTGAGCTAGAAAGCTTGGCGGGTGTGGGTCGCAAAACAGCTAATGTCGTGATGAGTGTCGGTTTTGGTGAACCAGCACTAGCAGTCGATACACATGTTGAGCGTGTATCAAAACGTTTAGGAATATGCCGTTGGAATGATAGTGTAAGTGAAGTTGAACGTAGATTAACCTCAATTATTCCAAAAGATCGCTGGACTAAAAGTCACCACCAACTTATTTTCTTTGGACGTTATCATTGTCAAGCACGCAAACCTAAATGTGGAGAGTGTCCGCTTTTTGATGATTGTCGTGAAGGTCAAAAAAGATACAAAGCTATTTTAAGAGCGACAAGAGGTCTGTCATCATGAGCAATCCTAAGCAATTTGAGGTTCTCGAAGAACAATTAGACGCATTGGCAAAGAAACGACAAGTCGGTAAAGCCCCCTCATTTGATTTACTCGATCAATATTATGAATTGCTTATAGATTATTTTACATCCATCAATGATATCGATGCTATCAAACAAATAGAAAATCAACCTTTAAAAATTCATCCGATAAACATTGAAGATCGATTATCTTATATACAACAAAGAAAACATCATTATATGGGCTATCAACAAATGAAGACACTCAAACAAGAGCTTATCAAAATGCACGCTGCTTATCGTGTGCGTTTTCAAATGAAAAACGACACAAATAATACTACTTCAGAGACTTCGAATTTGGAGTAGCTATTAATAACAATTAAAGCAATTACACTGCCTCTCTAGGTACGTGAATTTTATCTGTTAATGTTCATATAAAAAAAACACCCTGACGCAATTTTGCGTCAGGGTGTTTTTTTGATTAGAAGCCGAAGAAGTTTCTAATGAAACCAGTTGGGCCGGCTGTATTTGTTTGTTGCGAAGCGCTATTATTTGTTGTGCCACTTGAGCTTGTTGTACCGCCACCAGCATTAGTACCGCCACTACTTTCAGTGAAGTTACTAGTTGTATTGTTATCTGGCGAATTTGCGACATATAAGCTCTTGTCGCTTCCACCAACAGAATCAGGACGTTGGAAATCTTCATTGTATCCTGGTGGGTGGATGCTTGACATGACCTCTCTAAATAACTCTTGAGGAAATTTTTGCTCACTGCTACCGACAAATGAGTTTGTACCATAAGGTTTTACTTGGTTAAAGCCCATCCAAACTGACATTGTATATTTCGGTGAGTAACCTGCAATCCAAACATCTTTGGCAGCTGAGTCAGGTAAGTTATATTGTTGGTAAATTTCTGAACCATAAGTACCTGTACCTGTTTTAGCTGCAACATTAAATCCTGGATTATTACCATAAGCCGATCCATAAGGTTTAAATGTTCCTTTAAGAATATCTGTAATCATATAAGCTGTGTAATCTTGCATTGCTTTGTGACTTGTATGATCAAATTCAATTGTATTACCGTTGCCTTCTTCTACACGCTTAATAGCATGTGCTTTATTATATTCTCCACCATTTGCAAACGATGCATAGGCCGATGCAAGCTGAGTAGGGGAGAATTCTGAAGAAGAGCCACCTAGTACTTCAGAAGGTCCAATATTTGTATTTTCGTATTCAAGACCAACTTTTTTAGCAAAATCAGTCGGTGCATCACTACCTGCTTGTTCTTTAACTTGTTGCCAAGTTTTTAGGGCAGGAATGTTGAAACTTTGACGCAGTGCATCATACATTGCGACTGTACCATGACTCTTTTGGTCATAGTTTCTAAATGTACCACCATCAACATTGTAAGCTGCTTCATCTTGTAATGCATGATTCGTTGCCCATTGAAGATTTTCAATCGCTGGCGCATAAGCTAAGAATGGTTTTAATGTTGAACCTGTTGGATGTAAATCCGTTGCTTGGTTACGTTCAACGACATCTTCATAATTTCTACCACCAGAAATTGCTGCTAGGCCACCCGTTTTACTATCTACAATTGTTGCACCTACTTGTTGGTCTTCATTTTTATAAAACCCACCATTATTGACACGATCTTGTAGCGTATCTTGGGCGTTTTTATCCATGTTCGTGTAAATCTTAATACCGCTATTTAAGAGGTCTGAAAGATTTTCATTTTTAAACTCTGGATTTGCCATCAATTCTTGTTTTACGAAGTTAACATACGAATCATATTGTTTTGTTGAATCATCAGGTTTTACTTCACGTTCACTCGCTGAACGTTGAACTAAGTTTTCGGTAATCGGTGTATTTTGAGCTTCTTCTTTTTGTTTTTCCGTTATACGGTTATGATAAGCCATCAAGTATAATACCGTATCTTTACGTTGCTCAGCTTGTTCAGGATGATCATAAATGTTATAAGTGTTTGGAACTTGAGGTAATCCCGCAAGATAAGCAGACTCTGCTAGATTCAAGTCTTTAATATCTTTATTAAAGTAGTACTTAGCTGCTGCTTTAATCCCATATACGCCATCTGAATAATAAATTTTATTCAAGTACATTTGGAATATTTCATCTTTTGAATATTCTTGTTCTAAGCGATAGGATAAATAAGCTTCTTGCGCTTTACGCTCGATAGATTTTTGATCGGTTAGGAACGTACGTTTAACAACTTGTTGTGTTAACGTGGATGCCCCTTGCGCACCAAATCCACCAGTGAAGTTTTTCAAAACAGCCCCAAATAAACGTTTATAATCTAGCGCACCGTGATCATAAAAACGATTGTCCTCAGTCGCCAAAACGGCATCTTTCATTTGTTGAGGTACATCTTTTAAATCCACATGTTCACGCCGTGCACCATTATCAAGCTTTTTCACTAATTGTCCGTCTTTATCGTAAATTTCAGCAGGAGCAGGATCTTGAAGTTTTGCTTCGTTAAAAGCAGGTGCTTTCCATGCATAATAGGCAAATAGCAAAATGCCAAGTAAACCTAAGATTACTCCAGCAAGTACGATAAAACTTAGCACTTTAATAATCGTACGCTTGATGTTCTTATTCTTTTTTTGACCGGACTTCTGAGATGAACTGTTAGAAGTCCTTTTCTTTTCCGTCATACGCGGTCCTCACTTTCATCTAATATCAACTTATCAACGGCATCGAGGTAATTTAATCTAGGTTGATATTGATAAGGAATATAGTAACTATTTTCTTGAATTTCATCAACCGAAATTGATTTTTTTCCACCTTGTTGACATCTATTCCAGAATGGCAAAAAGTGTTTAAATGGTAATAGGTATACCTCATCTAACATTTTAAAACGAATAATAAAAAAAACAATAGCACCTTGCAATAAAACTTGTTCCATATGTTTGACTTGATGTGCGTGTATGTTTTGTAAAGGAAATGAGGTTTTGTTTTTCGTTTCTTTCGCTTCAAAATCGATATACAACCCATTGTAGATACCATTATAATCGGTTGTCGAAGGCGTTCTGAAATAAGCCTCTTTAATCACAGCCTGACTTCGTTTCGGATAATCAACATGAACTACTTGTATAGGCGTCGGTTTCTTATGAATGACCGCCCGCTGATTTCTTAAATAAAATTGATTGCTGCGTTCGATGTCATTTTCTAATGACATCCCACGACCGCCGTAGTCAATATTACTATGTTTTTGATTGTAATTAATTCCGCCCTTAGTCTGATTTGGCTTAAAAGGCTTACCGTTAGGATAATTCATCACGACACCTAAATTCTAAAAAATTTACTAGGTTTATAAATAAACCTTATTCCTTTTGGATGCTATTTGAAGTGGACACTTTATCGCTTTATCAATAAACCTCTGACTTCGCTTAGAATTGGACGTTAAAATCAATTCATTTTTAAAATAATTAGGTTTATGATACTCAAGTAAGTAGAGAAGCATATGTCACACTTAGGAAAATAGACAAAGGGTTTTATGAAACTTAGAACAAGTTTCATAAACTGCTATTATTGTATCATAAATGCTATTAATGCGTTACCCATATTGAATGTTGAAAAATGGATAAAAACATTGAAAAGCGTATACTGCTACGCATTCATCATAGAGGAGGAAACCTTATCTTTGTGATGATAAAAAAATGAGTACTTTTTCTAATACAACTGATAAAATATTGGGTGAATTTAGTGATATTCACATTGCTATACTATAACTGTATTTTTGAAGCGAGATTATTTTTAGAAGATATTAACTTTTAAAGAGGAGGGATCACATGCCAAACTCACTTTTAGATCTCAATGAACAAATTTTTCATCGTTTCAACTTGGCAAAAGAAGGGCGAGTTTTTGATTTTCACGATGAAATTGAACCTTTTGTTCATCATGTAGATGAGATGATCCTTTATTTACATGACAAACAATCTCAAATTTGTGCACTCCCTTATTTTAATGACCACAAATTACAACAATTAATTAAACTCATAGAAGAAGTTTCAGTTGAATGCCACTATCTGTCTACAAGCAAAAAATTATTTCTTGAAAAAATGAAAGTCATTCATCACGATTTAACATACATTCAACAAAAGGGTGGACTTCCCCATGTATAAAACAATGTATATTACAGGGTATAAATCCTATGAACTTAATATTTTTAAAGAAGACGTAAAGGAAGTCACTTATCTAAAAAAATTCATCACAAATAAACTTATCAGTTATATCGAAGAAGGGTTAGAGTGGGTGTTAGTCCAAGGTCAATTGGGTATTGAATTATGGGCTGCAGAGTGTGTGATTGAACTAAAATCAAGTTATCCAAATTTAAAACTTGGCGTGATAACGCCTTTTGAAAATCATACTGAAAGATGGAATGAATTAAACCAACTTCGTTATCAAAAAATGGTCAGTGCCGCTGATTACGTCAACAGCGTATACAACAGACCTTACGAAGGACCCCATCAATTTCAAGCTGCGGATCAATTTATGTTAGATCATACCGATTTAACTGTTTTAATCTATGACGAAGAACAGGAGGCGAGCCCTAAGTTTTTCAAACATAAGTTAGTTGATTTTACAGAAAAAACAAACTATACTTGTGATATTGTGACGTTTGACGAAATTACAAGCTTTATCAATGATTTACAATGGACTGAAGAAAATTGAATCTAATGAGGTGGAGAAATCATGTCAGATGTTTCTTTAAAGCTATCTGCGAAAGATATTTATGAAAAAGATTTTGAAAAGACGATGGTGCGTGGGTATCGTCCTGAAGAGGTTGATGCATTTTTAGACGATATTATCGCGGATTATCAAAAAATGGCTGATTTAAACAGCGAAGTTATTAAGTTATCAGAACAAAATAACAAATTAAAAAAAGAAATTGAAGATTTACGGATTCGTGTGGCATCTGGTCGTTCACATGATAACAAAAGCTTTGCAAGTCAAAGTTCAAACCAAAACAGTAACGTAGATATTTTAAAACGTATTTCTAACCTTGAAAAAGCAGTATTTGGCAAATAACAATTGCATTTACAAAACAAAATGATATAATTTTTTGAGTGATATTTTGCGTAATCGCTATAGATAATATAGAGGAAAGTCCATGCTCACACAATCTGAGATGATTGTAGTGTTCGTGCTTGATGAAACCATAAGTCAAGGCAATAGTAATATTGACGGCAATGACCTAACCTAAGTCGTAAGATAAGGTTACAATAGTTTGAAAGTGCCACAGTGACGTAGCTTCTGTTAGAAATAACGAAGGTGGAACGCGGTAAACCCCTCGAGTGAGCAATCCAAATTTGGTAGGAGCACTTGTCTAGCGGAAATGAACGCATAGATGAGAAAAGGTGAAATACACTTTTTAGACAGATGATTACGACCGGCGTACCAGTGTAACTAGTGCACACGATGAGTACAATGGCACAGAACATGGCTTATAGAAATATCACAACTAGTCAGGGGCTGGGACAATTCTTGTTCCAGCCCCATCATTTTTGTGCCATACTTAATAGGAGTAGACACAAATCATTATTAATATAAAATTTCATTTTCCGCTTCTATAGAAAATGATATCTATCATGCTTTACTTCGCCATCAACAATTTAACTGATATTAAAAGCAATTATGAGGAGGTTCAATATGTACCAATTATTAGCAGTCTGTCCTATGGGATTAGAAGGGATTGTTGCAAAAGAAATCCAAGAACTAGGTTATGATACGAGAACAGAAAATGGGCGGATTTATTTCGAAGGGGATGAAAGTGCGATTGTGAAAGCCAACTTATGGCTAAGAACGGCAGACCGTGTCAAAATCGTTGTTGGTCAATTCGAAGCCTATACGTTCGATGAATTATTTGAAAAAACGAAAGCACTTCCGTGGGAAACATTAATTAGTGAGGATGGTAAATTCCCGGTACAAGGGCGGAGTTTAAAATCAAAATTATTTAGCGTCCCGGATGTCCAAGCGATTACTAAAAAAGCCATCGTTGAACGATTAAAAAAAGCCTATCATGTTCCAGGCTGGCTAGAAGAATCCGGCGCCACTTATCCTATCGAAGTCAATATTTTAAAAGATCAAGTTTTACTCACAATTGATACCTCAGGTTCGGGCTTAAACAAACGCGGTTATCGTTTGAAACAAGGCGAAGCACCTATTAAAGAAACATTAGCAGCAGCACTTGTTAAACTTGCAAATTGGACAGGCGATACACCTTTAATTGATCCATTTTGCGGTTCAGGGACTATCGCAATAGAAGCTTGTATGATTGCTCAAAATATCGCCCCAGGATTTAATCGTAGTTTCGTTTCGGAATCATGGGAGTTTATGCCTGATGATTTATACGATACTTTAAGAGCTGAAGCTGATGAAGCCGCAAACTACGATAAAGAAATTGAAATTTATGCTTCAGACATAGATGCCAACATGGTGGAGATCGCTAAAGCCAACGCAGATGAGGTAGGGATGGGGGACATTATTCAATTTAGTGTTAAAGATGTGAATACTTTGACGCTCTCTCATGAAGGGCCTATCGGAATTATTGGCAACCCACCTTATGGAGAACGTATTGGAGATCGTGATGAGGTAGAAGAAATGTACAAATATCTAGGTACTTTATTGCATAAACATCCACAACTCTCATTATATATTATGACGAGTCATAAAGAATTTGAATATCTCGTAAACCGGAAAGCGACAAAACGTCGTAAACTTTTTAACGGTTATATTGAGACAACTTATTATCAATATTGGGCCCCAAAAAATTAAGTTCAGTTTCACACGTCATATAAATATTATTTGAAAGGGCGGTTACTGCTTATGCAAGAAACAAACTTTAAAAAGGGGATTTTATTTGCGTTTTCAGCCTATTTCATGTGGGGAATTTTGCCTCTCTACTGGGCGCTCATTAAAGGCATTGATGCGACAGAAACGCTCATGTTTAGAATCATTCTTTCACTTGTTTTTATGATGATATTATTGCCCTTAATGAAAAAATGGTCTGTATTTAAGAGTGATTTACAGCAACTTGTATCTTCTCCTAAAAAACTATGGATAATTATTATTGCTGGTTATGTGGTGACTTTAAACTGGGGGACGTTTATTTATGCGATAGAAGCAGGGTATGTGTTACAAACGAGCTTAGGTTATTATATCAATCCTCTCATTAGTATTTTACTCGCCATGATCTTCTTTAAGGAACGATTTAACCCCTTAGAGTGGGTAGCTATCCTTTTAGCAGCCATAGGTGTGTTGTATATGACTTTAAAAATAGGAGAATTTCCTTTTGTTTCATTATTACTCGCGTTTTCATTCGGGATTTACGGACTTTTGAAAAAACTCGTGCCTCTTAATGCGATGAGTAGTATTGCGATTGAAACCATTGTCACAGCGCCTATGGCCATTTTATATTTCATCTTTATGTTAACGCAACATAGCTTAAGCATTGGCTTTAACTGGTCATCATTTTGGTTACTTTTCTCAGGCATCGTGACTGCTGTTCCTTTGTTAGCATTTTCTGCTGGGGCCGTTCGTATTCCTCTATCACTCATAGGTTTTATTCAATACATAGGACCCACTTTAATTTTTTTATTAGGGATTTTTATTTTCAAAGAACCTTTTAATACAGACCAATTCATTACTTTTAGCTTTATTTGGTTAGGAATATTGGTTTATATCATTTCTCAAATTATAAAAATAAAGAGACGTCCAAAACCCTTAAAATATCAAGAATAGTGACGTTTCTGATGACGGGACGGCAGTAAGATGTGCCACCCCGTTTTTTTAATTTTTGAGCGTTATTTTTATTGCGTAAGGGAGTTTTTGTTTTTACTTTGTCGGACTTATATTACAATAATATAGAACCATTCAAACAAGGGGAGTCAATCATGCATAATCAAGCACAATTGGATATTCTATATAAACTTAAAAAAGAGGTAGAAAAATCAGACCATGCCTCCTTCGTACATACCATTAATCAAATGATTAAAAAGGTCTATTTAGAACATTATACGATGACATTTGTAGGGCATTTTTCTGCTGGAAAGTCTACTGTGATAAATCGTTTAATCGGTCAAGATATTTTACCAAGTTCTCCCGTACCTACAACAAGTAATACTGCCCTGGTCACGGTTTCTGACGATACAGGTATTACAGCCAATATCGAAGGACAAAAGTATACGCATCTTGAAACCTACGATGAAGTTAAACAGATGAACCAAGAAAATTATCATGTCGAATCGATTGATATTCGTTTTAAGTCTAACGATTATCGTAAAGGGTTTACTTTTCAAGATACTCCAGGTGTAGATTCTAATGTGCAATCTCATAGTATGAGTACAGAAAGCTTTTTATATACGAGTAATATCGTTTTTTATACAGTGGACTACAATCACGTACAATCAGCGTTGAATTTTCAGTTTATGAAACGTCTCAATCATGCAAATATTCCTGTCGTTTTTGTAGTGAATCAAATAGATAAGCATCAAGAGTCTGAAATTACGTTTGAAACGTTTAAGTCCCGCGTTGAAAAATCTATTTCAGAATGGGATATCAACCTTGTCGACACCTTTTACATTACTAAATATGAGCACCCAGAAAATCAGTTCGATGCTTTAAAAGCTTTTATCCATCATCAAGATATGCATCGTGAACCGATTGAAAATTATGTCAGTCGGATGACGCAGTATATCACTGAAACTCAAGCAGCGTATTTAGAACAGCAAATGGAGGACTGTCTCGAACGTTTAGAGGTTGAAGCGGCATCATTTGACACTGCTTATGAAACATACTTGCAAAATGAATCAGTAAACCAAGAATCTCAACTTCTAAGTCACCCTGAAGAACTCAAATCAGATTTATCAACGAAGCGAAAAAATATTATTGATAACGCTTATGTCATGACGCACGATACACGAGAACATATCCGAGATTATTTGGAAAGTATGACCAAAGATTTCAAAGTGGGCGGCTTTTTTCAAAAGCAGAAAAAAATCGACGAAGCCCGTGCCGCACGTCTTCATGCTTTAATGAGTGTCTTACAAACTAAAGTGACTCAAGAAATCGCTAAACCTATGCGAGAAGATATGTCCTATTTAACGCGTTTTATCACAAATGAAGAATTAAATAAACGGATTGTCAATCAAGACTTCCAACTTTCTGAAACAATAGTGACAGATCTTTATCAAGAACAAATACAGATTACTAACCAATACGTGCTTACCTTTGCTGATGATTTATTAAAACGTATACGGCAGTACATCCTTCAATCTTCTGAACCACTTGATCAAGAGATTGTCGCTTCTGTTGAAGTTCCTGAGTCGTCACACACAGCGTTGCCTGAACGTACGGATTATGAGACGTATATCAAGTTACGAGATTTAAAACATTCTTTAGATACAAAAAATTATCGACATTATTATATTCATATTGACGATTCCTTAGATAAACTCATTGACAGAACGCGGATTGAATACACACCTAATCAAAGTGAAACACCTCAGAACAACAAGCAGCTGGAAGCTTCAACAGTCACAACTTCAACGACGTCACGAACGCAAAAGTTTGAAACCGCTCTAAGTGTACTTGAAGATGTGCCTTTATTCCAATCAACCCTTCAAAATATTCGTCGTACATTAGATCGAATGGACCATCAAATCATCAAAATTGGGGTGTTTGGTACATTTAGTGCCGGTAAGAGTAGTCTCATTAATGCATTACTTGGAGGACCGTATTTAGTGAGTTCTCCTAATCCAACGACAGCTGCAACAACAGAGATTTCTTACGGGAATAAGAATACCATTACCTTTAAAACGAAAGAAGCCCTTTTAGAAGAGATTAACCATGTGACAGAACTTGTGGGTTTTCAATTTGATTCTATGAGTTCCTTTTTAGAAGCAGACAAGCAGAAACTTAAAGCCCAAATAGATAAAAATCGTTTAGCGTTTATTCAAGCAGTTGAAAATAACTACGCTTTATATGAATCCTTAACACAACATAGCTATACGATGGAAATTGCTAAAGAAGAGATTAAAAAATGGAGTGCCGAAGATCAATTTGCAACTTTTGTAAATACTGTGCATATTCAGTTACCGTTAGCGTGGCTTAAAGATAAAATTATTGTCGATTCCCTTGGATTACATTCCAATAATCAGCGTCATACTAATGAAACTGAAAAAATATTAACAACGTCAGATTTAATTCTATACGTGAGCTACTTCAATCATTCCTTCACAGACAATGATAAAGCTTTCATACAACATATGAAGGACATGAATCAACTTATGGAAAATCAATCCTTCAAAATGATCGTTAACGCCACTGATTTAGCAGAAAATGAAGCGGATAAAAAAGCAGTACTTGATTATGTGACGCATGCCTTGAACGACGTAGGAATGACGCCAGAAATTTTTGGCGTTTCAAGTCGAAATGCATTATTAGACGGGGATGAAGGCGTTGAGTTATTGAAGAAATCCATCCAACAGTTTAGTGAAGTCGAGTCCAAATCCGTATTAGCATCTAATATCGAACGTCAATTCTATTACATGTATCAGTCTTTCATGACGACAATTCATGACTTTGAAAGCAATGCTTCACGTATTGAAAAACAACATCAACAGTTAAAAGCGCTTTCTACACCTCACGTTTTTGAA
Source organism: Staphylococcus chromogenes (assembly GCF_029024625.1). Classification (NCBI taxonomy): domain Bacteria; kingdom Bacillati; phylum Bacillota; class Bacilli; order Caryophanales; family Staphylococcaceae; genus Staphylococcus; species Staphylococcus chromogenes. Next base: position 1,275,725 of record NZ_CP118953.1, read on the forward strand.
GAGAAAGTGATCACCACGACGTCTCAAAAAACTCATAATGAAATCGAAGACCAAATGTACCATTTAGAGCAACGTTTGAATATACAATTGTTGGATGATGTTAAATCTGTATTTAATGGTCATATGACGAACACGGATGATTTTAAAAAAGAAAAAGTCACTGCTTCAAAAATATATTTAGATCAAATTCAACAAAAACTGTATTTGGAACAAACATTACTTGTTGAACGCATAAAAAAATTCTATACGGAGCAATTGAACCACCAACTTGTTCCAACTTTAAAGACACTTCAAGAACATCATGTTCTGATTCAAGATGAGGCATCATTTCAACTTGATCAACTTGAAACAGCCTTTCTTAAAATAGACTTGGAGTCTTTTGTCAACGCTTTACCTAAGCAGTTAACTAAAAAAAGAATTATCCAAATACAATCACAAAAAGAAATTCAAGAGGCAATAAAGGATCAGACGATAGAACAATTGCAACAGCCATTAAACGCTTTAAATACAGCGTTAATGGGATTAATTGAAACATTAAATACACAAGCTAACAACTATATCGCCCATCTTGAAGAATTAGCACAAAAAGAAATTCAAGAAGTTTTATCATTCAAAATTGATAATGCTCTAGTACAACAATTAAAAGTTACTACTCCTAAATTAAAGACCATTTTAGAAATCGAGGAAGACACTTTATGAACAAAAAAATCTTATTAATTGATGGCATGGCACTTTTATTCAGACATTTTTACGCCACAAGTGTGCACAAACAGTATATGAGAAATTCTGAAGGAACACCTACAAATGGGACACAAGGATTTGTACGCCATGTTTATACAGCGATTCAATTAGCACAACCTACACATATCGCAATTTGTTGGGATATGGGGAAATCTACGTTCCGCAATGAACTTTTTGAGGATTATAAAAACAATCGTCCGGAGCCTCCAGAGGAACTTAAACCTCAATTCGATCATGTTAAACAAATTTCAGAAGCACTCGAATTCCACAATATTGGCATTTTGAATTTTGAAGCAGATGATGTCATGGGAACAATGGCTCGTCATTATACGCAAGAAGACGACGCAAAAGTTATTATCATTACAGGTGATCGAGATTTACTTCAATGTGTTTCAGACCAAGTTGAAGTATGGTTGATTAAGAAAGGCTTTACAGAGTACCTCAAATACACGCATGATGTATTTTACAATCAATATCAACTTCAACCCCATCAACTTGTAGACATCAAAGCGTTTATGGGAGATACAGCAGATGGCTACCCAGGGGTAAAAGGCATAGGGGAGAAAACAGCCATTAAATTAATTCAACAGTATGGTTCAGTCGAGCATGTTCTCGAAAATCTATCAGAACTGACACCGGGCCAACAAAAGAAAATTTCTAGTCATATCGAGGATTTAAAACTTTCTAAACAATTGGCCAGAATTGAAGTGAATGTTCCTCTCGATTATGATGAACTTGAACAACATACCCGTTATCATCATGACATTGAAAAAGCGTTACAAATTTGCGCGGCACATGAACTGAAAGTTTCTTACAAATATATAAAATCTTTATATCAATAAAACAACGTTTCACATGAACTTGCCTAATTCATGTGAAACGTTTCTTCTTTTGGATTTTATTTTGTTTTGAATATTGATGTAATTTTGTTTGAGCAAGCATATTAGCTTCTTTATTTTGCTCCCTTGGGACCCATTTTACAAAGCATAGCTCAAATTGTTGAGATATTTCGAGATATTGGTTTAAGTAGTTTTTATATTTTATATTTTTTACAAATTTACGTTGTACCGCATCTTCTATGAGTTTTGAGTCTGTATAAATTAATGCATTCGTTATATTCAGACGAGCCGCTTGGTTTAATGCGACCAATAGGGCTTCCCATTCTGCCTCATGATTTTCTTTTTCGCCAATCACATCGGAATACTGAAATCTTTGCTGTTCGTCAACGATGACTACGCCATATGTACTCATCCCTGGATTTCCTTTTGTCGCAGCATCAAAATAAATTTTGGCCATTTTAAACACCTCTTTGTTATTATAACATGTGATTAAAAATAGCCATTAACATTTATCGGCAAATCAATGTTAATGGCTTTCTAATTTAAAGTGTACGTTATGTCTCAATCTTAATCTACAAAAAAGTTAGCGTGATACTCCATAATTTAATTTATAATATATTAAATTCAAACATATCTTCTTCTGAAATTATCGAGTGTCTTCTTGTAGTATTGATTTAATTTTGCCTTTTCTATAAAGATGTTTTGCCCAATATCCAAAAGGGACATTAAAAATCGTAGAGATTAATTTTAGTACATACGTCGTTACAAAAATTTCAAATACGACATCATTAGGTAAGGGACCCCCAAAAAATGCAATCATCACAAACAGACCTGTATCAATAATCGAACTTAACATTGTGCTCCCATAGGCACGAATGAAAAACGTTTTATCAGAACTGAAAATCCGCTTTATACAGCTAAAAATAAATACGTCTACATATTGACCGATAATATAGGCGATGATAGAGGCTAGCGCAATTCTTGGGACTAAACCAAAAATTGTATCTAAAGCGTGTTGTGAGATATCCGCTTCACTCGGTTGGAATGTTAAAGAAATCTGCATCAAAATGATCATCACTATTGTTGAGAAGAAGCCCATCCATACAGCCCGTTTCGCTATTTTGCGTCCATAAATATCATTTAAGATATCGGTCGCTAAATAAATAGATGCAAACATAACATTTCCTAATGTAGCTGAAATGGACAATAAATCGACTGTTTTTAAAACTTGAATATTCGCAATAATGGTACCAATCGCTACCCAGACTATTAATCCTTGAGGGCCAAATACCCGAAACATTAAGACCATAAGTAAAAAAGTTGTTAAAAATGCGATAAGGCCTAACCATTCGTTAAACATTTCCTACCTCCTAAATTTTGATAAAGCGGGTGTTTAGAAACCGCTTTTTAGATTTTGAATGTCGCTATGTGTGACATGTCAACTTATTTATATTAAGGAAAAATCGTCAAAATTTCAATAGTGTTTGACGTAAATCATAGGTTTATATATGAAAAAGACGTTCTTAAAACCTTTGACTTCATAGAATTGAAATTACATGTTAGGATAATGTTTATTGTATTGCGCTATATTTTTAAAGGAGCGGTGGGTGTGATTACGGAATCCAAAAAAAGAGCCATTTCACAGATTGATCAACTGATGAATCAATATTGTGAGCATTGTATGATTAAAACGCATATTCGTAAATCTCAAAATAAGACCCAAGCACATCATTTCTGTATTAGTGAATGTTCTGTTGGCAAACAAATACAACAATTAGGGAACGAATTACAATAGGAGGCGTATCATGGAAATTGTTAAAGTAGAACCAACACCAAGTCCGAATACAATGAAAATTGTTTTATCGCAAAAACGTGAAGATCAAAAATCTAAAACATATACAGAGGTAAAAGAGGGCCAACCTGCATTTATAAATCAAATTTTAGAAATTGATGAGGTTAAATCAGTTTTTCATGTTCTAGATTTTATTGCTGTTGATAAAATGCCTAAAGCAGATTGGGAAAAAATTTTGCCAAAAGTCACTGAAGTCATTAACGGTGAAAATTCAGAGACATCTACAACACCTGAACCTGATATTCATTTTGGTGAAATTAAAGTAGAATTACTCAAATTTAAAAATATTCCTTATCAAATCAAATTGACCTCAGGACAACAAGAATTACGGCAACAGCTCCCTGATAACTTTATTCAAGCGATGAATACAGCCCAAAAACCAGAGGATAATGTTGTATTTTTGCGTAAATGGGACGCACTCGGAATTCGTTACGGAAACATGGAAGAGGTTATGAAAGAAGTTGAATCAGAAGTTCTCGCTTTATACCCAGATGATGTTTTAGATGAATATGTAAAAGCTGCACAAGCAACAGAAACATTCGTACCTCAAAAAGAATATAAACATGTTACACTAGAGACGTATCAACATACTACAGACTGGAAATCACGGTTACGTATGTTGAAATCATTTCCTACACCTACTCAGGAAGACTATCCACTATTACAAGCGGCATTACACGAAGAAAAGGTACCTTTGAGACGTGAAGCTGTTGTTTTATTAAGTATGATAGAAGATAAAAATACGCTACCTTATCTCTATGAAGGTTTAAATGATAAAAGTCCGGCAGTAAGACGAACTGCAGGAGATGGTCTTAGTGATTTAGGTTTTAAAGAGGCTTTACCTGAGATGGAAAAAGCACTCTCCGATTCACAAAAGATTGTACGTTGGCGTGCTGCGATGTTTATTTTCGATGAAGGTGGCGTTGAACAATTACCAAGTTTAAAAGCACATCAAAATGATGAAGCCTACGAGGTAAAGCTCCAAATTGAAATGGCTATTGCAAGAATCGAGAATGGTGAGGAAGCACTCGGAAGTGTGTGGAAACAAATTGCTAATCGCAATAATAAATAAATTGGGAGATGTTATTTTATGAATGCTTATGATGCATATATGAAAGAACTTGCGACACAAATGCGCTCAGAATTAACAGATAATGGGTTTAAAAGTCTTGAATCCGATCAAGCCGTGGAGGACTATATGAACACTGTCAATGAAGATGAAACGACATTCGTTGTCATTAATTCTACATGTGGCTGTGCTGCTGGTCTTGCTCGCCCTGCGGCTGTTGCCGTTGCGGAACAAAACGAGAAAAAGCCTACGCACAAAGTCACTGTATTTGCAGGCCAAGACAAAGAAGCGACAGCTAAGATGCGTGACTATATTCAACAAGTCCCTTCTAGCCCATCATATGCCTTATTTAAAGGCAACCAATTAGTCCATTTTATCCCTCGTGAACATATCGAAGGCAGAGATATCAATGACATTGCCATGGATATCAAAGATGCGTTTGATACGCATTGTGATGCTTAAGCGCAGATAGCTATTAAAAAAGCACACAAGACACAAAATTGAGTACTTAGATGTGTGCTCAATCAAAATTTCATTGGTTTTACTCTTATAAAGTTTTACTATTTATCAAGAAAAGTGAGTGACGGCATCAAAATCCAAGCCTTATCTCACTTTTTAATTTATAATAAGAACTAAATAATTTATGATTGTTTATAAATGAAAGAGGTGACGACGATGAATCCATTCGATCAAGCATATCATTCTTTATGTGAAGATATTTTAAATGCGGGTCTATCTAAAGATGATCGTACAAAGACTGGCACACTTTCAAAATTTGGGCACCAGTTACGATTTAATTTAAAAGAAGGATTCCCGTTATTAACAACTAAGAAAGTTTCATTCAAATTAATAGCAACTGAATTAATATGGTTTATACGAGGAGATACTAATTTACGCTATTTGCTTCAGTATAACAACAATATTTGGAATGAGTGGGCCTTTGAAAAATATGTACAATCCGAGGACTATACTGGTCCTGATATGACAGATTTCGGACACCGTGCACTAAAAGATTCTAATTTCAACGAAGTCTATCAAGTAGAAATGTCCGAGTTTAAACAAAAAATCTTAAATGACGATGACTTTATGCAAAAATACGGAGATTTAGGGAATGTATATGGTAAGCAATGGAGAAATTGGATTGGCCCCAACGGTCAACGTATTGATCAATTGAAAAATCTTATTGAGGGGATTAAAACAAATCCTAATTCTCGACGACACATTGTAAGTGCATGGAATCCCGCCGAAATTGATTCAATGGCATTACCCCCATGTCACACACTTTTTCAATTTTATGTCCAAGATAATACGTTAAGTTGTCAACTTTACCAAAGAAGTGCAGACATATTTCTAGGTGTTCCTTTTAATATCGCAAGCTATAGCTTACTTACACACTTAATTGCTAAAGAATGTGGCTTAGAGGTTGGGGAATTCATTCATACATTTGGAGATGCACATATTTACAGTAATCATATTAATGCAGTAAAAACGCAATTATCACGTACGAGCTATCAACCGCCAACGTTAAAAATAAACACAGATAAGTCTATATTTGACATTGAATACGAGGATTTAGAAATCATTAATTATCAAAGTCATCCCATGATAAAAGCACCTATTGCTGTATAATCATAATGTAAAAACAAGTTTATTTTAATTAATAAGGAAATAAAGTATAGGAGTGAGGCGTATGACTTTATCAATCCTAGTTGCTCATGATAAACAAAGAGGGATTGGATTTAATAATCAACTCCCATGGCATCTACCTAATGATTTAAAATTTGTTAAAAAACTATCTACTGGCAATACATTAGTGATGGGACGGTCAACTTATGAATCTATCGGAAAACCATTGCCTAATCGCAGAAATGTAGTCCTTACACGAAACAAAGATTTCAAAGCAGAAGGCGTTGATGTCATTCATGACGTAAATGACATTGAAAAATTAGAAGGCCATGTGTTCATTTTTGGTGGTCAATCTTTATTTGAGATGTTTATAGATAAAGTAGATGACATGTACATTACTGTCATTGATGAAACTTTCCAAGCCGACACCTTCTTTCCACCTTATTCATTTGAAGATTGGGAAGTCGAATCTGCTGTCGAAGGCGAAATCGATGAAAAAAATAAATATCCGCATACATTTTTACATTTAATTCGGAAGTAATCTTGGAGGTCACACACATGCAACGTATTATAGTAACTGATTCAACATCAGATTTAGATCAAACATACTTGGCAGAGAATAATATTCATATTGTTCCGCTAAGTGTCACAGTGAATGGAAAATCCTATATCGATCAAGAGGAAATTTCCTCAGAAGAATTTATTCAATTTTTAGATAATGACGAGAATGATTTAAAAACAAGTCAACCCCCATTAGGACAATTTGTTGAAACGTATGAAACGTTGACTAAAGATGGCGCTGAAGTCATTAGTATCCATTTATCTTCTGGACTAAGTGGAACGTACCAAACTGCCGTTCAAGCTAGCGAAATGGTAGACGGCAAAGTGACTGTTATTGACTCAAAATCAATTGCCTATGGCTTAGGCTATCAAATCCAACATATCGTCGAATGGCTAAATGAAGGATTATCGACTGAAGTTATTTTGGATAAAATTCAACAATTGCAAAAGAATATTATGCTTTATGTTGTGATAGGCAAGTTAGATCGTCTTATCAAAGGTGGACGAATTAGCAAAACAAAAGGGATGCTCGGCAATCTCATGAAAATCAAACCAATTGGCGTTTTAAACGATGGTAATTTAGAATTGGTTCACAGTTCGAGAACTCAAGGCGCTTGTGCTAAATATATCGCTAAAGATTTAGCATCCTTTTTAGGAAATGATAAAATAAAATCTGTTGCTATTTCTCATGCGAATGCTGTGGATTTTTTAGACAAAGTTAAAGAAAAATTAGATGAGACTTTTAGTTTTTCGAATTTCCATACAAGTTTCACAACACCTGTGATTTCAACGCATACAGGCACAGGTGCCATTGGACTTGTTGTTTTAAAGGAACAAAATTAATTAAAGCGAGGTAATGTTATGGCAATTGCAACATTCGCTGGAGGATGTTTTTGGTGTCTAGTTAAGCCTTTTGATACTTACGACGGGGTCCACTCTGTGGTTTCAGGGTATAGCGGGGGACATGTTGAAAACCCGACTTATGAACAAGTTTGTTCAGATACAACTGGTCATGTAGAAGCCGTACAAATCGACTTTGACCCTGAAATCATAAGTTATAAAGACTTATTGGATGTTTACTTTAAAACATTTGATCCAACTGACAATGGAGGTCAATTTTTTGATAGAGGTGAACATTACCGTCCGGTTATTTTTTACCATGATGAAGCACAAAAATCTCAAGCGCTTGATAAGATTAAAGCTTTAAATGAAGCCAAAATATTTAATCAACCGGTCATTACACCTGTTGAACCTTATCAAAACTTTTATCCAGCAGAAGAATATCATCAAAATTACTACCGTAAAAACCCAATGCATTATGCACAGTATCAGCTTGGTTCTGGGCGAAAAGCTTTTATAGATCGACATTGGAGTGATCAAAATGATTAAAAAAGATAAAAAAGATTTAACAGATTTAGAATATTTAGTAACCCAACAAGATGGAACCGAACCTCCATTTGAAAATGAATATTGGAATCATTATGATAAGGGTATCTATGTTGATAAAATCTCAGGTAAACCTCTATTTACATCAGAGGATAAATTCGAATCGAATTGCGGATGGCCTAGCTTTTCAAAAGCAATTGATGACGAAGATATTATTGAACTTGTTGATAAATCGTTTGGAATGATTCGTACAGAAGTGCGTTCAGAAACAAGTAATAGTCATCTTGGTCATGTCTTTAATGATGGACCCCGTGAACGTGGGGGATTACGCTATTGTATTAATTCAGCGGCCATCCAATTTATCCCATATGACAAACTTGAAGAACTTGGTTACGGAGATTTAATTCAGCATTTTGAACAATAAAGGAGCGATGAAGGATGTTTAAGAAATTATTTGGAAAAGGTAATGAAGCGAGTAAAGAAGTTGAAGTGTTTACACCGATAAGTGGAGATTACGTCAAAATTGAAGATATTCCCGATCCTGTATTTGCACAAAAGATGATGGGCGAAGGATTCGGTGTAAAACCATCTGAGGGAATTGTTGTTTCACCTATTTCAGGTGTTGTAGACAATGTTTTCCCAACAAAACATGCGATTGGTCTTAAAGCAGACAATGGCATCGAAGTTTTAGTACACATCGGTTTAGATACTGTTCAACTTAATGGTGAAGGATTTAAAACTTTTGTGGAAAGTGGTGACCACGTGAACGTGGGTGATAAATTAGTAGAATTCGATATGAATTATATCGATGAACATGCTAAATCAACAATTTCACCTGTCATTATTACAAATACAGATCAAACAGAGCATCTTGAAATTTTGGATGCGACAACTTTAACAAAAGGTGAAACTAAAGTAATTGACGTAACGGTGAAATAATGAAAGATGCTTCTTTTTATCATTTCCTCCTCACCGTTAGAGGACGACCAAATGACGAAGGTGCCTTTGCTGAAATGGCGTACCAAGATTTAGACTTTCCTAAACATGAAAATGATTTTAATGTCTTATCTGAATATATTGAAACTGAAGGCAATTATACGTTATCCATGTCGATTTTTGATGGTTTGTTTGACGAATATAAAGAATGGCTTCAATTTTAAAATTGCCCTAGAGATGAAGATATATGGATGCCAATTGATATCATTTCAAGTCTAAATTTGAGGAGTGAGACGAAGAAATCAAATCCTTAGATGATTGATTTCACGCTCACTCCTTTTCTTTTACATATAAAATAAAGGGGTGTTTTAATGTTGCCTCCAAAAGAGAAAACACATTCAAAAGAAAAAAAATACGTATCCTTATCCCATTTTATTATGGGAATTGTATTAACTTTTATTTTAACAGCACTACTCATTTTTGGCGGTATTTATTTATGGCATCAAAAGTCTCAAAATCAACAAGTAAGTGCCAATAGCGAAAAATTAAGTAAAGTCTATGAAACGCTCGCCAATGATTATTATCAAACACCAAATAAAGATAAATTATTAGAAAATGCGATTAATGGTATGACAAAAGGGTTAAAAGACCCATATACAGAATACATTTCAAAAGATAAAACAACAGCTTTTAATGAAGACGTCACAGGTGATTTTGTAGGGATTGGTGCAGAGATGCAACAAAAAGGGAATCAAATTATGATTACGAGTCCAATGAAAGCATCACCTGCAGAAAAAGCTGGACTAAAACCTAAAGACATATTAAAAGCAGTGAATGGGAAACCTGTAAAAGGAAAAACTTTAAACGAGATTATTCCTCAAATTCGCGGTAAAAAAGGAACGAAAGTTACCCTTAAGATTCAACGTGGCTCTGAATCAAAAGATTTTACAGTAGAACGTGATACAATTCATGTCAAAAGTGTCGAAGTCGAGAAAAAGGGCAATATCACTGTGTTTAAAGTCAACAAATTCCAAGAAGGAACTTCCGGTGAATTAAAATCAGCCATCCAAAAAGCACAGCAATCTGGCGCAAAAAATATCTTGATAGATTTAAGAAATAATCCTGGAGGCCTATTGGATGAAGCTGTTAAAATGTCCAATATTTTTCTAAAAAAAGATGAACCCGTTCTTTATTTAGAAAAAGGAAAACAAACTGAAGCCGTTAAAACTTCAAATGAACCCTTAAAAAATGTAAATGATTTAAACATTTCTGTATTAGTCAATGAGGGTTCAGCAAGTGCATCTGAAATTTTTACGGGTGCGATGAAAGATCATAAAATTGCTAAAATATATGGAACAAAAACCTTTGGTAAAGGCATTGTACAAACGACACGCGAACTTGAAGATGGGTCAATTTTAAAATTTACTGAAATGAAATGGTTAACACCTAACAAACAATACATCCATGGCAAAGGTATCCAGCCAGACGTCAAAGTCGCTGGCGCTGATTTTGAAAATTTAAATGTCATTCCATCAGATCAAACATTTAAAATGGGTGATACGAACACTCATGTGAAATCTATTAAAATCGGCTTAGATGCTTTAGGTTATTCATCTGGCACACAAAATGAACAATTTGATTCAAGATTACAAGAAACTATTAAAAAATTCCAAAGTACATATGACCTTAATATCACAGGAGAATTTGATAAGCAAACCAATCAAAAATTTACTGAATTATTAGTTGAAAAAGCTTCAAAAGAAGATCCGATGTTAGAAAAAACGATTCAAAAATTAAAGGAGCATAAATGATGATACGACTTGCTACTTACGCTGAAATCGATATTATAGAAACGTTAACTGAAGAAGCCAAAGTTCTCATGTTAGAAGATCAAAACCCACAATGGGATCATCGCTACCCTTTAAAAACACATTTTGAACGTGATATTGAAGCAAATAGTATGTATGTTATTGATGAAGACAAGACAATTAAGGGGTTTATCGTCATCGATCAAAAAGCACCAGATTGGTACAATAGTATTCAATGGCCAAGTGACATTTCAAATGCTTATGTGATTCATCGACTGGTGGCTTCTCCTAAATATAAAGGGAGTGCACAACGTATGATGGATTTTGCTGAAAACTTAGCGCGTCAACATGACGTAGATATATTACTTACAGATACTTTTTCATTAAATGAAAGAGCTCAGAAATTATTCCCAAAAAATGGCTTTATCATGACAGGCGAAATGACCAGTAATGAATTTCCTTTTGATAAAGGTGAACCATTTTATGCTTACTACAAAAATTTGAACGAATAGAGGGTTAATATGGTAAAAATAGCATTTACTGGAGGCGGTACAGTCGGTCACGTCTCAGTTAATTTAAGTCTTATCCCTACAGCTAAAGCTTCTGGATATGAAACATTTTATATAGGTTCAAAAACCGGGATAGAACGAGAAATGATTACATCTCAACTTCCGAATACGCCTTATTTTGCGATATCGAGCGGAAAATTAAGAAGATACCTCTCTTTTGAAAACGCTAAAGATATTTTCAAAGTCCTCAAGGGTATTAACGATGCAAGACGTATTCTCAAAAAGGAAAAACCTGATATCGTCTTCTCTAAAGGAGGCTTTGTATCAGTTCCAGTGGTATTAGCAGCAAAATCTTTAAATATACCTACAATTATTCATGAATCAGATTTAACGCCTGGTTTAGCGAATAAAATAAGTATGAAATTTGCAAAAAAAATGTATGTCACATTTGAAGAAACTTTAAAATATGTGCCTGAAGGACGTGCAGATTTTGTTGGAGCAACTATTCGTGAAGATTTAAAAAATGGTAGCCCTGAACGTGGTTATCAATTAACAGGTTTTGATGCCAATAAAAAAGTACTGCTCGTTATGGGAGGAAGTATGGGGAGCCAAAAGATTAATGAAGCTATACGCGGTCAATTAGAGCGACTCCTTACTACTTACCAAATTGTACATCTCACTGGCAAGAATCTTAAAGATGCTTCAATTCAAAAACCAGGATATGTTCAATTTGAATTTTTAAAAGAAGATTTAACTGACATTTTAGCGATTACAGATACAGTTATTTCACGTGCAGGATCGAATGCAATTTATGAATTTTTAACTTTAAAAATCCCAATGTTGCTTATTCCACTTGGATTAGACCAATCCCGAGGGGACCAAATTGATAATGCAAAATACTTTGAAAAACAAGGCTATGCCTCTATGATCGATGAATCTGAATTAAATGCTGAAACTTTATATCCGGCATTAGAAAAAATTGAAAATACGCGCACGCAAATTATTCACAACATGGATAATTTTAAAGAGAGCCTAACGAAAGAACAATTGCTCAATAAAATCATTCAAGACGCTAAATCATAAGGAGGGATAAATGTATGAACCATTGGAAACGCATCTCATTGCTTATTGTATTTGCATTAATTTTTGCGGTTATCGCAATGTTCCATGAATCAAGGTTAGGAAAGTGGATTGACACAGAAGTATACGAATTTATTTATTCCTCCGAAAGTTTTATCTCTACTTCTATTTTCTTTGGAGCAACACAAATCGGTGAAGTATGGGCAATGATGTGTCTCTCGCTGTTAACAGTCGCGCTATTAATGTTTTATAAATATAAAATCGAAGCGTTATTTTTCGCTTTAACAATGATGGTTTCAGGAGCAACAAATCCAATCCTCAAAAATATATTTGATAGGGAACGTCCAACTATTTTAAGACTGATCGATATATCTGGATTTAGTTTTCCAAGTGGCCATGCGATGGGGTCAACTGCTTTCTTCGGTAGTTTGATTTACGTGAGCCACAGAATTCTGAAAGGTAAATCTAAAGGTGTCGTCATTGCACTTTGTGCTTTAATGATATTGTTAATTTCAACTTCACGTGTCTATTTAGGTGTCCATTATCCAACTGATATCATTGCTGGAATTATTGGGGGCATTTTCTGTATACTCCTTACACAATTAATGTTAAGAAAACCCTTAAAACTATAATACTTTTCGAGACGATGAAGGAACAATCTATTTTAGATGACCTTCATCGTTATTTATATCTTCACGTTTATGGGTTAAATAAGAGTAGATAAAAAAAACTGCCACACCTTCGTGTGACAGTTTTAATTTAACGTTTAATCAAAACGACTATTTTTATACGGGCATATAAAAGGGGATAGTACTTGAAAATGACTCAATCAAAAGAACGAATTGTAGTGGGGGGTCGTTGCGATTGATAATCATTTTCAATTACATTATACCTTACTGAGAATGATTGTCAATTAAAACTGTAAAATTTTTTGAAAAACTTTAATCTCTGTACTTTTTACCCTATGATTAAGAAGAGGTGACATCATGAAAAAAGTATTAATTATTGAAGACGAACAAAATTTAGCTCGTTTCATCGAATTGGAATTAAAACATGAACAGTATGACGTGGACATTACTTATGATGGTCTTTCTGGACTTAATAAAGCATTACAACAATATTATGACATCATTTTACTCGATCTAATGCTTCCAGAAATGGACGGCCTTGAAGTGTGTCAACGTATCAGAACCCAAAAAGATACGCCCATTATCATGATTACAGCAAAAGGGGAAATTTATGATAAAGTCGTCGGCTTGGACAATGGTGCAGATGACTATATTGTTAAACCTTTTGAAATAGAAGAATTATTAGCCAGAATGCGTGCACTTGTACGTAGATATGGTGAAGAAAGCCATTCTAATACAGATATTATTAATATCGATGGTTTAATCATTGATAAACATGCATTCAGTGTCTCGTTTGAGTCTCAAAATATAGAGCTCACAAAAACAGAGTTTGATTTATTACTCGTATTAGCAGAAAACAAAAATCATGTTTTACAACGTGAACAAATTCTAGACCACGTTTGGGGATACGAATCTGCTGTTGAGACAAACGTGGTAGACGTCTATATTCGTTATTTGAGAAATAAATTAAAACCTATAGGCAAGCAAAAACTCATTGAAACTGTACGAGGCGTAGGATATGTGATTAGACAATGAAACAATCCACTTTGAAAACAAAATGGACGCTTGTTACGACGATTATCACTTTTTTAATTATTTTTGTATTTTGTTTATTAATTATTTACGCCATTAGCAGCTTATTAAAGCAACATGAATTAGAAAAAGCTGAACGAAGTGTTGATGATATTTATAACCTTTTAGAAACTAAACCTATTCAACGTATTACAACAATCGAATTTAATTCCGTTACAAATAGTTATCAAAAAGTGATTTTGCATGATAGTTACCATCGAAAAATATTCGAAAACTCTAACACATCAGATATACGTTTTTCACCAGAATTTCATGCTATCAACACGCGAAATATCACTATAATTAAAAATAAAGAAGGCTCATTCATTGTGGTAAGCACACCGGTGGATACTTCTTACTTTAAAGGGTATGTGACAGTAGTCCATTCATTAAAAGTTTATGATGATTTGCTAAGATTTATCACGTATTTAGCATTGATTTTTGGGCTTATCGCGTTGTTCGTTACAGCAATTATTAGCTACATATTTTCTGCACAAATTACAAAGCCTATCAATATTATTACAGAGAAAATGACACAAATTCGACGCGATGGATTTCAAGAAAAACTATCAGTTCCAACAAATTATGAAGAAACCGATGCATTAATAGACACTTTTAATAGCATGATGATTAAACTTGAAGATTCATTTAACCAACAACGTCAATTTGTTGAAGATGCTTCACATGAATTAAGAACACCACTACAAATTATTCAAGGACATCTTAGTTTGATTAAACGATGGGGTAAGAAAGACCCTGAGATATTAGAAGAATCATTATCGATTTCAATAGAAGAAATGAATCGTATTTCAAAACTCGTTGAAGAATTATTGATGCTTACTAAAAATGATATGCGACATGCTGAAAATCAAGTGGAAAAAGTGGACATTAATGAAGAAATTAAAACACGTATTAGAGCAATTACAAAAATTCATGACTCCTACACTTTTACATTCAATACAAATCAAGATTTTATATTTTTAAATATCAATGCCTTTCATTTTGAACAAATTCTTTTAATATTTTTTGATAATGCCATTAAATATGACACACAAAGAAAGAAAATTGATATCACAACAAAGTACATTAATAATCAAGTCATTATTGAAATTACAGATCATGGAATGGGAATTCCTCAAGAAGATATTAATTATATATTTGATCGTTTTTATCGCGTCGACAAATCTCGCTCACGTCATCAAGGAGGAAATGGTTTAGGCCTATCAATAGCTGAAAAAATTGTCAAGTTATATCAAGGTCATATTTCGGTTAAAAGCGAAGTAGGTAAATTTACAACATTCACAATTAGCTTCAATGCAAGTCAGAACTAGAATTTACCCCCTATTTTGCCTTTAAATGTTCACAAATTAATGCTATGATTATCCTGTAAGCGGTTTTATTTATTCTGTGGAGGGTGGATTATGAAGAACGATAAACAGGTGACAGAGGCACCTGTAAACTTCGGAGCGAATCTAGGATTAATGTTAGAACTCTATGATCAGTTTTTAGAAGATCCAAGTTCAGTCACTGAAGATTTACAAGTGCTCTTTAGCACAATCAAAGATGGCGAAGCAACCTTATCAAACACATCACGTCAATCAAGCTCAGGAGATAGCACAATTAAACGTGTTATGCGGTTGATTGATAATATTAGACAATACGGGCATTTACAAGCAGATATTTATCCTGTCAATAAGCCCGAACGTAAACATTTACCTAAACTCACAATTGAGGATTTCGATTTAGACAGGCAGACGCTCGAAGATATATCTGCCGACATCGTTTCTGAACATTTTAAAGATATCTATGACAATGCGTATGAAGCGATTTTAAGAATGGAAAAACGATATAAAGGACCTATCGCCTTTGAATACACACATATAAATAACAATAAAGAACGTGTGTGGCTTAAACGTCGAATTGAAACCCCATATAAAGCAAGCCTGAACACCGAAGAGAAAAAAGCATTGTTCAAACAACTCGCACGTGTAGAGGGATTTGAAAAATATCTCCACAAAAACTTTGTAGGAGCGAAACGTTTCTCAATAGAAGGTGTAGACGCATTAGTGCCTATGCTTTCACACACAATTAAACGTGCATCTGAAGTAAATATTACAAATATCCAAATCGGTATGGCACACAGAGGACGTTTAAATGTACTCACACATATCCTTAAAAAGCCTTATGCTATGATGCTTTCCGAGTTTATGCATACCGACCCAATGAAGTTTTTACCTGAAGATGGAAGTTTAGAACTCACTTCAGGTTGGACAAGCGATGTTAAATATCATCTTGGTGGTGTGAAAACAATTAATGACCACGGTCATGAACAACGAATTGTTTTAGCAAATAACCCGAGCCATCTTGAAGTCGTAGCTCCTGTTGTGACAGGACGTACTCGCGCATCACAAGACCTCACAGATCAAGCAGGTCAAGTTGAGACAAACTTTAATAACGGTATGCCAATCATTATTCATGGGGATGCAGCATATCCTGGCCAAGGGGTTAACTTTGAAACAATGAACCTTGGTAGTTTGAAAGGATATTCTACAGGTGGAACTTTACACATCATTACAAATAACCGTATCGGATTTACAACAGAACCCATTGATGGACGCTCAACAACTTATGCGACTGATGTTGCCAAAGGTTACGATGTGCCTATTATGCACGTAAATGCTGATGATGTTGAAGCAACTATCGAAGCTATTGATATTGCTATGGAATTTAGAAAGACCTTTAATAAAGATGTTGTCATTGATTTAGTAGGTTATCGTCGATTTGGTCATAATGAGATGGATGAGCCGACTTTAACGAATCCATTACCATACAAAAACATAAAAAAACATGACACTGTTGAAATTATTTATGGTAATAAATTGATTGAAGAGGGCATCATTAATAAAGAAGAGATGGATGAAGTTATTTCAAATGTTCAAAAAGAAATGCGTCAAGCGCATGACTCTATCGATAAAAACGATAAAAACGACAACACAGAAATGGAGATACCTGAAGGAATTTCTAAACCTCTTCAAAGTAATGAAAGTGAATTGTCCTTAGAACGTCTCAAAGAAATCAATGAGGCGATGCTCAACTATCCAGAAGGATTTAACGTATTTAAAAAATTAAATCGTATTTTAGAGCAACGTCGCAGTCCTTTTGAAAGTGAAGATGGATTAGTGGACTGGGCGCATGCAGAACAACTTGCATTTGCAACAGTGATGCAAGAAGGTACACCTATCCGTATGACTGGACAAGATAGCGAGCGAGGAACTTTTAGTCATCGTCACGCGGTCCTACACGACCAAGAAAATGGAGATGTTTTCATTCCATTGCAACATGTTCCTCAACAAAAAGCGACATTTGATATTCATAATTCACCGCTTTCAGAAGCTGCTGTCGTTGGCTTTGAATATGGTTATAATGTGGAACATCCAGCTTCATTTAATATTTGGGAGGCACAATTTGGGGACTTCTCGAATATGGCTCAAATTTACTTTGACAATTTTATTTTCTCTGGCAATGCCAAGTGGGGTGAACGTTCAGGTTTAACATTCTTTTTACCTCACGCTTTTGAAGGTCAAGGACCAGAACATTCATCTGCGAGACTCGAGCGCTTTTTACAACTCGCAGCTGAAAATAATATGACGGTTTGTAACTTATCAAGCTCAAGTAACTATTTCCATCTTTTACGCGCTCAAGCAGCAAGTTTAAATACTGAGGCAATGCGACCATTGGTTATCATGTCACCTAAAGGCCTATTACGTAATAAAACAGTTGCTAAACCAATTAGCGAATTTACACAAGGTGGTTTTGAACCAATTTTAGTAGAAGACTACGATGCTTCTAAGGTGAAAAAAGTTATTTTAGCAACAGGTAAAATGTTTATCGACCTTAAAGAACGACTTCAAAAAGAACCTAACTCAGAAATTCTATTAGTCGCTATCGAACGATTATACCCATTCCCAGAAGATGAAATAGCTGAGTTATTGCAATCAATTAAAGGCTTAGAATCCGTGACTTGGGTTCAGGAAGAACCTCAAAACCAAGGGGCATGGCACTATTTATATCCAATCCTTACACGCTTCCTTGGTAAAGATCTTCCACTACATTATGAAGGCCGTAAACATCGTGCAGCGCCTTCAGAGGGTGATGGAGAAATACACAAACTCGTTCAAAATATTATTATTGAAAATAGTTTAAATATTTAGGGGGCATATAAAAATGGCAGAGGTTAAAGTTCCAGAATTAGCTGAATCAATTACAGAAGGTACCATAGCTGAATGGTTAAAAAAAGTTGGCGACACTGTAGAGAAAGGTGAAGCCATTCTCGAATTAGAAACAGACAAAGTCAATGTTGAAGTTGTTTCAGAAGAAGCAGGTACGTTACAAGAATTACTTGCTGAAGAAGGGGACACAGTTGAAGTAGGTCAAGCGATTGCTGTTGTTGGTGAAGGTAGTGGTAATGCAAGTTCAGAACAATCTACATCATCAGACGACGATTCCAAAAAATCTGAAGAGACTGCGTCAAAAGAACAACAAGATAATCAATCAAAAGATCAACCTACTCAAAAAGAGGAAACTTCCTCTAACGACCGTATCAATGCGACACCTTCAGCACGTCGTGCCGCTCGAGAAAAAGGTGTAAGTTTAAATGAAGTTCAAAGTATTGTGCGAAAAGAAGATGTTGAACGCGGCCAACAAGCTAAAAGCGCTTCATCAAACACATCTTCTTCTAATCAAGATACAAAACCACAAAAATCGGCAACACCATCTAAACCTGTCATTCGTGAGAAAATGAGTCGCAGAAAACAAACTGCAGCAAAAAAATTACTCGAAGTAAGTAATAACACTGCAATGTTGACAACGTTCAACGAAGTCGACATGACGAATGTCATGAACTTACGAAAACGTAAAAAAGAAAAATTTATGGAAGATCATAATGGTACTAAATTAGGCTTTATGTCTTTCTTCACTAAAGCCGCTGTAGCAGCATTGAAAAAATATCCAGAAGTCAATGCTGAAATCGACGGTGACTATATGGTTACTAAACAATTTTATGATATTGGTGTGGCAGTTTCGACACCAGGTGGATTATTAGTACCGAATGTACGCGATTGTGATAAGAAAAATTTTGCCGAAATTGAAGAAGAAATTGCGAACTTAGCTGCCAAAGCACGTGATAACAAGCTCTCTTTAGATGATATGATGAACGGTTCGTTTACAATTACAAACGGTGGTATTTTTGGTTCTATGATGTCAACACCAATTATAAATGGTAACCAAGCTGCCATCTTAGGTATGCACTCAATCATCACAAGACCTATTGCTGTTGATGGCGATAAAATTGAAAACCGACCAATGATGTATCTTGCATTAAGCTATGATCACCGTATTATCGACGGTAAAGAAGCTGTTGGTTTCTTAAAAACGATTAAAGAGTTAATCGAGAACCCTGAAGATTTACTATTAGAATCTTAATATCTATTTTTAAATTAGCCTCCACCTAGCGAGCTGTTAGGTGGGGGCTATTTAATATGGGATCTATTTGAGGAGCTATAGTAAATTTTTCTAGCTATCATTTGTTATGGCTAAGCATTCACATATATTATTATATAGATCATTTATATCTCCATTTCTTATAAAAGCGAGTGCTAATTCACAGATAATCGTTTTCTTTATTAAGTTTTAATCTGTAAACTCAACAATCCTCGTTCTTTATGTTAAACTAAAGCATATACTCACTTTAATTAGAGGTCAGTGGAGGTCGTATCATGACGGGTATTCGAAGTATAACTCTAGCAACTCAAAATTTAAATCAAACAATCCAATTATTTCATCAAAAGTTAGGACTACATTTTGAAAAACGCGAAGGAGCCGTTCAATTTGGCGATGCTCTTCTTTCGCCTGGGACACGTATTCAGTTTGTCGAAATACCTGGAGGATTAGCTGAACAATATCAGCATTTTGATGCTATAGGTTTAAGAACACCTTCTGATGAAGGCATACAAACATATACTTCTATCTTGAACGAAGCCAACATCCCAACTTCTCAGCCAAGTCAATTAAATGGTCATGTATATATCGATTTTAAAGATGAAATGCATCAAAAATTTTCTATCTTTTCAAATGAACATAACACAGGTATCGGTCTTGGTGTCCCTGTTGAAAACAGTACCGTTAATCCACTACATCAAATTCAAGGCTTAGGGCCGGTTATTTTAAAAACAAATGAGATGATGATTACTTACTCACTTTTAACAAAAGTGTTTGATTTTGAACCTCTGGGTGAATACACTATAAATGATGGTCAAACGAAGGTCATTGTTCTACATAAAGACAATGGAGGCTTAGGTTCTGAAATTCATCTTTATGAAACTTCTGTACCAATTCAATTTCCTGAAGTAGGGATTGTAGAACAAATCGAGTTCACTGCTAAAGATGCAACGCAATTTGAAAATGCTTTGCAACAACTTGAGATGAATGAACTTCCGTATCAACAATTAAAAAATGAACAAGCGAAAACACGTGCTCTCCGTATCAGTGATGTGAGTGGTATTTCGTTTATTTTAACATTAGATGAATAATTGAAAGGTGATGCGTATGTTACATCAAACATGGAAAAATAATACACCTATTAAACAGGTGAAAGTTGTCCACACGGATGCAAAAAAATTCACAGTCAGTGATATGTTAACTGTTGGAAAAGTATATGATGTGGTTAATGAAACAGAAGAGTATTATCAAATTATAGATAATTCCGGTCTCGTCGGTGGCTACTATAAAGACTATTTTGAAGAAGTAAAATAATGAAAAATCAAAAGCGGGAGTACATTTGTACTCACGTCTTTTTTCTTGTAAGGAAAGGTGAATGAAAGTGACACAACAATTTAAGGGATATATAAACTCAGACGAAAACATTTTTGGGGACGCTGCTAAATTATTTGAATTAAACAAAAATATTTTACTAAAAGGGCCTACAGGTTCTGGCAAAACAAAACTTGCCGAAACTTTAAGTCAAACTTTGAATATACCTATGCATCAAGTGAACTGTTCCGTTGATTTGGATGCCGAAAGTCTGCTTGGATTTAAAACAATAAAAACAAGTGAAAACGGGCATCAGGAAATTGTTTTTATAGATGGACCCGTCATTAAAGCAATGAAAGAAGGTCATATTTTATACATTGATGAAATCAATATGGCTAAACCAGAAACACTCCCTATTTTAAATGGCGTTTTAGATTATAGACGTCAATTGACAAATCCATTTACTGGAGAGGTTATCCATGCTGCTGAAGGCTTTAAAGTCATTGCAGCAATCAATGAAGGTTACGTTGGAACATTGCCGATGAATGAAGCATTAAAGAACCGTTTTGTTGTGATTAACGTGGATTATATTGATGGAGAGACATTGCACGATGTTATTCGTGAGCAAAGTTTACTTAAAGATTCTCAATTGATACATCAAATTATCAAATTTAATGAAGACTTGAGAACGATGACTAAACAAGGACAATTGTCAGAAGAAGCAGCAAGTATTCGTGCATTATTAGACTTGAGTGACCTTGCAACTGTAATTCCAATTGAAAGGGCGATTCAAAGAACAATCGTTGATAAATTGGAAGATGAAAGAGAACAACAAGCTGTTCAAAATGCCGTAGAATTAAACTTTTAGAAGGTGATTACATGAGTGATCGTTTTATCTTATTTAATGATGAACAGTTAGATGCTATGAAAGTCATGATGCTACAAGATTTATCCCGTTTATTATTAAAAAATTCAGCTACACAAGTAAAAATTCATAAATTTCCATACTATGATGCACTTCAAAATGAAGTGATCTGTAGTTCATTTTGGTCTCATCGACCTGAACACATTGAAAAAACAGGATTAAAAACAGATGTCTTACTTGCAACATATAGTTACTTTAATATGTCGCCTCAAATCGTCAATGAAATCCTTAACAATGATGAAGGTTTCGAACACCCAAAATTCTACCGACAATTATTCAAACTCATTGAAGAAATGCGTATTTTAAATATTATTGAAAACCAAAGACCACGCACCTCTAAAATGATTAAAATGCGACGTGAAATTCGTCTTCAATATTGTCAGACACAAATTAATGTTTATCGTACAAAAACGATGTATACAGATCTTCTTTTTTTAAATTTAGAACAGGCTTTTTTAAACGAAAACTTTTATGATGTGCCTTTTGTTCACGATGATTTATCAGGGATTTTGGAACATATGTATCAGTACTTGCCTGACTTTTTTAATCTTCAGAGTAGTGAAGATGCGATGTATCTTACGCAACGGATTATGTTTCAAGTTGATCAATGGCTCAATGAGGATATGCTAAATGAATATTATCATATCCCTCGAAAAGTGTATGAAGTCCTTAGTGATTATACGTTGGACGATATTAAACGCATGGATGCTGCTAATGTTGATGGAGGTACTGATGAGTCTGACGAAGTAGAAACAGAATCTGTTGAAACTAAATCAGCTGATAGTGAAACTTCTGGTGGCGCTTATTTAGAAATGGAGTTACATGAAGGTCAAAATAGCGACGTATTAAATGATAACGAGACTGCAAGAGAAGGGGACAGTACAGACGACATGACAAATGTGTCTTCCAAAAAAGGCCAAGGTTCAAACGATGTACTTGATAGCGAAGAAGGCGGTTCACAGTATGGTCGATATCCATTATTAGCACTAAACGGCATTAATCAGTATGTCGATATACGTTGGCATCAGCCAGAGATACAACCCGAACATTTTGATGCCTATAAGCAAGTCCAACAATCCGTCCAATATGAAACACGTGATTTAATCGAAATCATTAAAAAAACAATTGACCGTGAATATCAAGATAAACGTGTTAACTTAATGAAAGGGCGCTTGCAAAAAAGCTTAATTAATTGGTTTGTTGATGATCAATACAAAGTCTTTTATAAAAAGGCAGATTTAAGTCAAAGTTTTGATGCGACATTTACGCTATTGATAGATGCTTCAGCAAGTATGTACGATAAAATGGATGAAACAATTAAAGGTGTTGTCTTATTCCATGAAACATTGAAAGCATTGAACGTTCGCCACGAAATACTCGCTTTTAACGAAGATGCTTTTGATGCTGATGAAACGCATCAACCAAATATCATCGATGAAATCATACAGTATCATCAATCCATTTATCCTAGCGAAGCCCCGCGTATTATGACTTTACGTCCACAAGACGATAATCGTGATGGTGTCGCAATCAGAATTGCAAGCGAAAGATTGTTATCGCGCTCTGAAAAGCAGAAGTTTTTAATTGTTTTTTCAGATGGTGAACCTTCTGCCTTTAATTATAGTCAAGATGGTATTTTAGATACCTATGAGGCAGTTGAGAACAGTCGTAAGCTAGGGATAGAAATATTTAATGTCTTTTTGAGCCAAGACCCTATCACTGAAGCAACTGAGCAAACCATTCATAATATATATGGCGCTTTTGCAATATTTGTAGAAGGGGTAGAAAACTTACCAAGTTTACTGTCTCCATTGCTTAAAAAACTATTACTGAAATCATTTTAGCGCATTAAAGCTCAAAATGGCGAAAATATTTTCTAATTTTCAGAATTTTTATAGACGCTATAATTTTTATGTGATAGAATGAAGCATAAATTTCAAAAGTTGGATTGAAGGAGCAGCAATATGAACAAAAATACACTTGTCATTGGGTTTATGTTATTCGCCATTTTCTTTGGAGCGGGTAACTTAATTTTTCCACCAAATTTAGGTCTTTCGAGTGGTCAATACTTTTGGCCCTCCATTATAGCATTTGTTTTAACTGGAATAGGATTACCACTATTAGGTATTGTAGTTGGGGCAATTGATAAACAAGGTTATATAGGTGCAATCAACAAAATACACCCTGCATTCTCAGTGATTTTCTTAGTCGCTATATATTTGACGATTGGACCGCTTTTTGCGATTCCTCGTACAGCATCAACATCATTTGAGATGACAATTACACCGATTATTGGGACGAGTAATCCAATTGCTTTATTTATTTTTACAGTTATCTATTTTGCACTTGTACTTTACTTGTGTTTAAACCCAGGTAAAATTGTAGATCGTATCGGTGCAATTCTCACACCATTATTACTGATTACAATTTTAGCAATGATTGTAAAAGGATTCATCGATTTCGGGGGCGGCCCTCAAAATCAGGCAGATCCAAAAATTTATTCATCAAATTTAGCAGGTTTTTCTAAAGGGTTTACTGAAGGCTATTTAACGATGGATGCCATTGCGGCCATCGCATTCTCGATGATTGTGATTAATGCGATAAAAGCTACAGGGGTTAAACATGCCAACCAAATTTTTAAACAAACTGCACTTGCTGGCTTAATCGCTGCTTTTGCATTAGCCATCATTTATATTTCATTAGGATTTATCGGTAACCATATTATTTTATCTGAAGCAACAATGAATAAATTGGTAGCCAACAATCAAAATATTGGTGCACATTTACTTGTCACAATGGCCAATACTGGTTATGGCGCATTTGGTAAATATTTACTAGGTATTATTGTGGCATTGGCTTGTTTAACAACAGCTTGTGGATTAGTCGTTTCCGTAAGTGAATATTTCCATAGTTTATTCCCTAAAGTTTCATATAAAATTTTCGTGATTATTTTTATATTAATTAGCTTATTCTTATCAAATCTAGGACTCAATGCAGTGATTCAATTATCTGTCCCTGTTCTTTCAATTGTGTATCCAGTCGCTATTACTACAGTTTTGCTTATATTAATCGCGCGTTTTATTCCAACACGTCGTATTACACAGCAAATCACTGTAGTCATTGTATCAATTGAATCTATTTTAAGTGTGATGCATACTAATGGATGGGCAAACTTTGGTTTTATCAGCAAATTGCCATTACACCAATTTGCACTTGAATGGTTTCCAATCATGATTGTTACATTAATTATTGCTTATGTTATTGGTGCTTTTGTCAAAAAATCAAAAGTCATCGTCTACGAAAAAGAATAGATACAAAAATCCCCATTTCGTTGGAAAATGGGGATTTTTATTCTCTATAAAAAACATTAAAGTAGGGCGTAAAACATTCAATTTCAAACCATTGATGCTATTTTCCGCTAATTAGAAACTCAATCTCTAAAATGCTCTATCTATATAAGTCCGTTTGGTTACGCTGATGCTCTGCATCACTTAAACGGCGACGAAGATTTGATTCCAATTGTTGCAAGTCTTTTTCAGCTTGCATTCGTTTTTGTCGACCTTCTGCTTGAATTTGTAAAGTTTCTTCAATCGTTTGAATAATATTATCTTGTGTTGTTTTTAGTGTTTCAATGTCGACAATGCCACGTTCATTTTCTTCTGCTGTCATTCTTGCATTTTGACGAAGCATTTCAGAATTTCGAATTAAAATTTCATTTGTGGTATCTGTCACCTGTTTTTGAGCGATAGCCGCTTTATTTTGTCGTTGCAATGTGAGGGCAATCGCCATTTGATTTTTCCATAGTGGAATACTCGTTAAAATCGAACTTTGGATTTTTTCGGCAAGCGCTTGATTGATATTTTGGATCATACGAATTTGTGGTGCAGATTGAAGTGTGATTTGACGAGATAACTGTAAATCATAAATTCGTTTTTCAAGACGATCCACAAATTGTTCCATGTCTGCAACATCTTGAACAGCCATTTGGTTGTCCTCTTGTTGAACCTTCGTGCGCATTTCAGGCAATACTTTAGTTTCTATTTCTTGTTTCTTTTGTTCTGCTGCTGCAATATAAAGGTTGAGGACATCGTAGTAATCTTTATTTTGTGTATAGAGTTGATCTAGCAATTTAATATCTTTAACAAGTAATGATTTATTTTTATCAAGTTCAACCGAGATTCTATCCACTTGTGCACTGACGGACTGCATCCGCGAAAAAAGCTGTTGCATAGAATTTTTAGAACGTTTAAATAATTTCTTTAACATGCCATCGTTTTTTTGAGATAGCTCTTCTGGATTCACTTCTTTTAACTTCTTCATTAAACTTTCTAACGTATCTCCAATAGGCCCAACGTCCTTAGATTGAATTTCGTTTAACATTTGATGAGAAAATTGCGAAAGATGTGATTGCGCATTGGCTCCGAAATGTAATAAGCTATCATGATCTAAGGGCTTAATTTGATTAGATAAACTTGTAATTTTCTCTTGATCTTGCTTTGAGAATTTAGGTTGACTAGATTGCGCAAGTCCCGTAGTTTCTTTTTGAGAATGATGCGGTGACAATGTATCATTTTCAAAACTGTTAAAGTATGAATCTAGGGGATGATTTTGCTCTGAGTTTGATAAATCATTTTCTCTCATTTTTCATGCTCCATTTCTTTCCGATTTTGATAAATCTTATTTAGCCTCATCTCTGTATCAAGTTGTTCATAGTCTTGTGCATTGACCTGTTTCAAATCAGCCACTAACGTACGTCTAACTTCTTCCAAAGTAATTCTTGTTTGTTGTAACATCTGACGCTCATCTTGAGATTTAACTGGCATCTTAGCTAAACGCGTGTAACTTTCAATTAAATTGAGCGCATTATCGATATGAGTATAATAAAAGCTTTCTACATTGAAGAATTGATTAGGGCGTTGACGTACAGTCATATTCACCGTTTTTGAAATACGATAAATATCATTCACTAATTTGAAATCATTGATTGAACGAACTTTTATAAACGTCTTAAATATGCGCTTTATTTTACTTTGTGCTGTGTTTACTTGATGATTAATATATCTGTAATCTTTTCTAGATAATTTTAACTCTTTCAAATAGCTTTTCGATGTTAATCTTTGAGTAGGGATATAACCTAATACAAATCCTGCCGAACCGATTAACATGTCATAAATAAAAGATATATCAAAAGTTAAAATACTTGTAAAAAAAGCAATAACTGCTACAGGAATCCCTACAAGTCCTCCGAAAAGTCTTGAAAATTGATATCTCATAGTCATCTTCCTTTTATATTCATTC